>NZ_PPXB01000004.1:0-357812 GCF_002909415.1 Arthrobacter glacialis
ACGCCACCCATGGCGAACCGTTGATCCCGTTCTACGTGTTCTACTCCATGTTCGGCTTCCAACGCACCGGTGATTCCTTCTGGGCCGCCGGAGACCAAATGACCCGCGGCTTCATCATCGGCGCCACCGCAGGACGCACCACATTAACTGGTGAAGGCCTCCAACACGCTGACGGGCACTCACCGATCCTGGCCGCCACGAACCCGGCCGTGATCACCTACGACCCCGCCTACGGCTACGAAATCGGTGCGATCATGCGCGCCGGCATCGAACGCATGTACGGACCGGATTCAACCGATCCCAACGTCATGTACTACATCACCGTGTACAACGAACCGATCAGCCAACCCAAAGCACCCGAGAACATCGACGTCGAGGGCATCACCAAAGGCATCTACCTACTCAAGAAGAGCGAACACGACNCTTGGAAGCAGCACACATCCTCGCCACCGAGTGGGGAGTCGCCGCCGATGTTTGGTCCGTCACCTCCTGGACCGAACTCCGACGCGACGGCCTCGCCGCCGAAGAAGAAACCTTCCTGCACCCCGAACACGAAGCACGTGTCCCGTACATCACCGCCAAAATGGCTGATGCACCAGGACCCGTCATCGCCGTCACCGACTACATGAAAGCCGTCCCGGACCAGGTACGCCAATTCCTGCCCAACGACTTCGCCACCCTCGGTGCCGACGGCTTCGGCTTCTCCGACACCCGCCAAGCAGCCCGCAGATACTTCAAAATCGACTCCCACTCAGTCGTCGTCCGAACCCTGCAAATGCTCGCCAAACAAGGCAAAATCGACCCCAACGCAGCCATCCAGGCCATCGCGAAATACGACCTCCTCAACGTCAACGCCGGCACCACCGGCAACACAGGCGGCGAAGGCTAACAGCTAGACAACCAGCAGCACCCATAGACGGGTGGTTGCCGTGACTGTAGAACCCCTACAGTCACGGCAACCACCCGTTATGCGTTAAGCCCCGGCACTAGACGTTTCCCGTATTGTTCAGTTGTTGGGTTCACACAAATAGCCACCTTGGCGACTTAGGACATATCCTCAAGGGATGGTAGCCAAGAAAACACCTGCAGCCACTCCCCCCACTGAGGCCACGGTCGGTGCCAAGACAGCTGACAGCAAGAACACCTCGGAAACGCTGGAGCGGCTGCGCGCCAACATTGGCCCGCTGTCCACCATGATGCGCCGAGAGCTGGAAACCACTCTCCCCTGGTACCGCAGGCTCAGCGCCGATGAAAGGTCCGCCCTTGGTTTGGTGGCCCAAAACGGCATCACAGCCTTTGTCTCCTGGTACGAACACCCCTCCTCGCCCAGCTGGGTGCTCTCAGACGTCTTTGGCACAGCTCCCACCGAACTCACCCGGTCCATCAGCCTCCAACGGGCCCTGCAGCTCATCCGCACGGTTGTTCAGGTGGTGGAGGACAGGGTCCCAGAGCTAGCCGCCGCCGAGGAGCAGGTTGATCTGCGTGAGGCAGTCCTGCGCTATTCGCGGGAAGTGGCTTTCGCCGCTGCGGACGTTTACGCCCGGGCCGCTGAAAACCGCGGTGCGTGGGACACCCGTCTGGAAGCCCTGGCTGTTGACGGGATCCTGCGAGGGGAAAACTCCGACGCCCTGCAATCACGCATCTCCGCCTTGGGATGGACCTCCCACAGCCAGTTCACCATCATGGTTGGCCCCGCCCCCTCGGAGGCCAACGCCTTGTTTCTGGCCACGCTGCGCCGCGCTGCAGGCCGCTTCGCCGAAGACGTCATGGTGGGCATCCAAGGCGACAAACTCATTTTGGTGCTGGGCAATGTGACTGATCCGGAGTCGGCCTATGTCCGGCTGAGCGAACTTTTCGCCCCCGGGGCAGTGGTCTACGGCCCCCTGGCTGCCACCTTGCAGGACGCCACCGCTTCGGCCAAAGCGGCGTTTGCGGGCATGTCCGTCGCCAAGGGCTGGTCGGCTGCACCACGGCCCGTTTCGGCCGATGACCTGCTGCCTGAGCGGGTTCTTGGCGGCGATGACTCCGCCAAGCGGGCGCTGCTGATCAGCATCTACCGGCCGCTGCTTGCCGCTTCCAACGGCCTGATCGAAACTCTCAGCAGCTATCTGCAAGGTGGGCACTCACTGGAGGCCGCCGCCCGCGACCTTTTTGTCCATTCCAACACCGTCCGCTACCGCTTGCGCCGTGTCTGTGACGTCACGGGGTGGGATCCGCTGATCCCCCGGGAAGCGTTTGTTCTGCAGACTGCCCTGATAGTGGGCCGGCTGGCCACTCCCACAAAACAACCGGTGTCCAAACCGACACTCAGCAAACAAGGCGCAACACCCACCAAGGCTGCCACCTAGCGCGGCAGGGAATTAGAGGAACGTTCCCAAAAAGAAGTCACCAATGGGGCCCAGAACGCGGCACTATTGTAGACTTCCTACAAATCGTGGCGAAGAGCTTGGTGTATGAAAACACCGCGAAAAAGCCATTTTGTTTGGAAAGCTGGTTAATGTGCTTGCAATAGTCTGCCCTGGACAGGGCTCTCAAACTCCCGGGTTCCTTTCGCCGTGGCTGGAACGCCCCGGCGTGGCCGCCCAATTGGCCACCTTGAGCGATGCCGCGGGGATTGACCTGCTCACCCACGGCACCACCAGCGACGCTGAAACCATCAAGGACACGGCAGTTGCCCAGCCCTTGATTGTGGCAGCCGGCCTTATCGCCGCCCAGGCGCTTTTGGGTCCGGATGTGGCAACCGCCCTCTCCGGCCGCAACGTAGTGGTTGCCGGACATTCGGTGGGTGAAATCACCGCGGCCGCGCTGACGGGAACCCTTTCCAACGCTGATGCCATGGCGTTTGTGCGTGAACGCGCCAACCGCATGGCCGAGGCCGCGGCAGCCACCCCCACGGGCATGGCTGCGGTGGTGGGTGGCGACGCCGATGAGGTGCTGGCCGCCATTGCCGCAGCGGGGTTGACCCCTGCCAACATGAACTCCAAGGGCCAGACGGTTGCCGCCGGCACACTTGAGCAGATAGCTGCCCTGGTCGCCGCGCCTCCCGCCAAGGCCCGCGTCATCCCCTTGCAGGTCGCCGGCGCTTTCCACACGCACCACATGGCCCCAGCCGTGTCGGCCTTGGAAGCCCTCGCCCCGTCCCTGACCCCGCGCACGCCCAAGGTGGCGCTGCTCTCCAACTACGACGGCGCCGTCGTGCCTTCCGGGGAAGCGGCGCTTGGATCGTTGATCGCCCAGGTGTCGCGGCCTGTCCGCTGGGATTTGTGCATGGAAACCATGTCCGCCATGGGTGTGACAGCGTTGATCGAGCTCACCCCGGCCGGCACCTTGACTGGATTGGCCAAACGCGGAATGAGCGGCATCGCCACCGTTGCCGTGAAAACACCTGATGATCTTGCGGCTGCCCAGGAATTACTGGCAGCCCACACCGCGTCTGATGAAGGAACCCTGTGAGCACTCCCACGCTAAAACAAAGCACCCTCCGCCCAGGATCGGCCATTTTGGGCATTGGCGCGTACCGGCCTTCGGTGATCGTCAGCAATGACGACGTGTGCCAGTGGATCGATTCATCCGATGAATGGATCCGCCAACGGACAGGCATCGTCACCCGACACCGCGCCCCCAAGGACGTGTCCGTGGTGGACATGGCCGTCGGCGCAGGCGCCGAGGCCATTAAGCGTGCAGGCATTGAGCCGTCCCAGATTGGCGCCGTGTTGGTGTCAACGGTGACGCACCCCTACGCCACCCCCTCAGCGGCAGCACTGATTGCCGACAAGCTGGGCTGCACCCCGGCCCCGGCCTTTGACATCTCGGCCGCCTGTGCCGGCTACTGCTACGGCGTGGCCCAGGGCGACTCACTGGTCCGCTCCGGCACCGCCGAGTACGTCCTGGTCATTGGTGTTGAGAAGCTCTCGGACGTCATCGACAACCACGAGCGCACCATTTCCTTCCTGCTGGGCGACGGTGCCGGCGCGGTTGTCATTGGCCCCTCCGGCGAGCCCGGCATCAGCCCCACCGTGTGGGGATCTGACGGCGGCAAGTGGGACACCATTGGCATGACCCATTCCCAGCTGGACATCCGCGACTTCAGCGAGCAGGCCATGAAGGGCGACGGCGTGGATCTGGCCGCCGCCGATGAGGCACACGCCAGCTTGTGGCCCACCCTGCGCCAGGACGGCCAAACAGTGTTCCGCTGGGCCGTGTGGGAAATGGCCAAGGTTGCCAAGGCAGCCCTTGAATCAGCCGGTATCACCGCCGCGGACTTGGGCGCCTTTGTGCCGCACCAGGCCAATATGCGCATCATCGACGAGCTGGCCAAGCAGTTGAAACTGCCTGAGCACGTCATCATTGGCCGCGACATTGCCGATGCCGGCAACACCTCAGCTGCCTCCATTCCACTGGCAACACACCGGCTGCTGACAGAGAACCCGGAGCTCTCCGGTAAACTTTCGCTTCAGATCGGCTTTGGTGCCGGACTGGTGTTTGGCGCCCAAGTGGTGCGCCTTCCCTAACAAACGTATCTCTCCACATCCGTGGGGCGATCAAAAATGCCTGAAAAGATCATTTCCTTGATCACAGCACAACAAGAAAAGGAGCCATCAATGGCTAGCAACGAAGAAATCTTGGCCGGTTTGGCTGAAATCGTCAACGAAGAGACGGGCCTGGCCCCCGAGGCTGTAGAACTGGACAAGTCCTTCACGGATGACCTGGACATCGATTCCATCTCCATGATGACCATTGTTGTCAACGCTGAAGAGAAGTTCGACGTCAAGATCCCGGACGAGGAAGTCAAGAACCTCAAGACCGTTGGCGACGCTGTCAGCTTCATTGCAGGCGCACAGGCTTAATCTGCCTCTGAGTTTTACTCCTTGTCCGCGCAAGCGGTTCAGGGCATGGTGGTTGGCCGGAAAGCAGGACGCCGGCCAACCACATCACCATCCTTTAGCCCTGCCCCATAAATTTTGTAGAGAGTTGAATCATGGCCCGCAAAGTAGTCATCACCGGACTAGGCGCAACGACGCCTATTGGCGGCGACGTCCCGACCATGTGGAAGAACGCCCTCAAGGGCGTCTCCGGCGCCCACACGCTGACCGAGGATTGGGTGGAAAAGTTCGATCTTCCCGTTCACTTCGCGGCCAAAGCATCAACTCTCGCAACAGATGTCTTGAGTCGCGTTGAAGCCAAGCGTATGGACCCCTCAACTCAATTCGCCGTTGTGGCGGCCCGTGAGGCCTGGAAAGACTCCGGCATTGAGGAGATCGACCACGACCGCCTCGCCGTGGCATTCGCAACCGGCATTGGCGGCGTGTGGACGCTCCTGGACGCATGGGACACCCTGCGCGAAAAGGGACCCCGCCGCGTTTTGCCCATGACGGTTCCCATGCTGATGCCCAATGGCCCGGCAGCAGCGGTCAGCCTTGACCTCGGCGCCCGCGCCGGTGCGCACACGCCGGTTTCCGCCTGCGCCTCAGGCACCGAAGCACTGCACATCGGACTCGAGCTCATCCGCTCGGGCAAGGCAGATGTTGTCATGGCCGGTGGCGCCGAGGCAGCCATTCACCCCATGCCGTTGGCCTCCTTCGCCGCCATGCAAGCACTCTCCAAGCGCAATGACTCCCCGGAGACCGCGTCGCGGCCCTACGACATCAGCCGCGACGGCTTTGTCATGGGTGAAGGCGCCGGTGCGCTGGTGCTGGAAGCTGAAGAGCACGCCCTAGCCCGCGGTGCACGCATTTACGGTGAGCTGGCCGGCACTGCGGTCACGGCCGATGCGTACCACATCACAGCTCCGGACCCCCAGGGCCTGGGAGCCACCCGCGCCCTCAAGGCCGCGTTGTTTGACGCCCGCGCCCTGCCCGAGGACGTTGTCCACGTCAACGCGCACGCAACGTCAACCCCCGTGGGGGACAAGCCCGAGTACACGGCCCTGAAGGCCGCCCTGGGCGATCACGTGAACAACGTCTGTGTCTCAGCCACCAAGTCCCAGATGGGCCACTTGCTTGGCGCCTCGGGCGCCGTTGAGTCGGTAATGACGGTTCTGGCCGTTTACCACCGTCTGGCCCCTGTGACCATCAACTTGGAAAACCAGGACCCGGAAATCCCGCTGGATGTCGTCACCGGCACACCGCGTGAACTGCCCGAGGGCGAGATCATGGCGTTGAACAACTCCTTCGGCTTCGGCGGCCACAACGCTGTTGTAGCCATCCGCAGCACAGGCCCCAAGGTGGAGCTGCCCAGCTAGGCCCCACCCGCTCCCACAACAAACTGACCCGCAGTAGTGGTCGAAAAAGATGCGATTTTCGCGAATTTTCGACCACTACTGCAGGTCAGTTGTTTAAACGGGTCAGCCTACGTGGTGGAGCCAGCGCACGGGGGCACCAGCTGCTGCGTGACGGAAGGGTTCCAGTTCCTCGTCCCACGCTTCACCCAATGCCAGGGACAGCTCCTGGTAGACCACTGAGGGGTCACCCTTGCCAATCTCATAGGCGTAGCGGATCCGGTCTTCGGAGACCATAATGTTCCCGTGTACGTCCGTGACTGCATGGAAGATGCCCAATTCCGGGGTGTGCGACCAGCGCGAACCATCAACACCGGCGCTGGGGTCTTCGGTAACTTCATAACGCACATTGGCCCACCCCCGCAGTGCAGAGGCGAGCTTGGCACCAGTGCCGGCTGCGCCGCGCCACAGCAGTTCTGTGCGCAAGACATTGGGCGCAGCGGGCTGTGCAGTCCACTGCAAGTCCGTGCGCTGATCCATCACCCCGGCAATGGATGACTCAATATGTGGGCACATGACAGCCGGGGCTGAGTGCACAAACAAAACACCGCGCGTGTTTTCTACCTTCATTCCATCCTCCATTGCAGTAGGTGCGTCTTCCCCAACGACCTTCATAGGATGAAAATTCTTGTTGCGCGGATATTGCGTGTACTGACCCTGTCTGTCTGGGCTTGAGGCCCGCCTTTGGTTGTTTAGCGTTAGCTTTCTATCATTGTGCCGTAGCCGGGCACATTACGCCACCGCCACCGCCACGCAGGGTAATTGTTGAGCCTTTCGACCAGTCAAGCCCTCGGATGAGCCGTCTTGTAACTGTCCCGGAGCCGCTCCACCGAGACGTGCGTGTAAAGCTGAGTGGTGGCAAGGGAACTGTGGCCCAGAATTTCCTGCACCGTACGCAAATCCGCCCCGCCGTCGAGCAGGTGGGTAGCCGCCGAGTGTCGCAAGGTGTGGGGCCCCGTGGCAGAGGTGTCTGCCAAGGAAGAAAACACCCGATCCACCACAGTGCGAACACTACGCTGATCGATGCGACCGCCGCGCTGGCCCAGGAAAAGTGCCGTGCCGCTGTGTGGTTTGTACAGGGAGGCACGCGCGGCATTGAGCCAGAGTCCCAGCGCCGCATCGGCGGGCACACCAAAAGGAACTACGCGCTCCTTGTTGCCCTTACCCACCACGCTGACGGTGCGTCGCTCACGGTTCACATCCGCCAAGTCCAAACCGGTCAGCTCGCCAACCCGGATTCCCGTGGCATAAAGAAGCTCAACCATGGCCAGGTCCCGGATTGCCACCGGATCTCCTGTCTGTGCAGCTGCGCCCATGCCCTCAAGAAGTCTGCTCAATTGCTGTTGCTGCAGCACTGCGGGCAACGATTTCTCGCGTTGGGGGGCTTTGAGTCGTAGGGCCGGATCCACGGCAATAATTTCTTCCCGCAGAGCCCATGCGGTGAAACTGCGCACTGTAGCGGCGCGGCGGGCCAGCGTGGAGCGCGCCAATCCGGCAGAGTTTTGCTCACCGAGCCAGCGCCGCAAGGAGCCCAGGTCCAGCTCCGCCAGACTCGAGTACCCCTCTGCCACTGCGTGAATGAGCAACGCGTCAACATCGCCTCGATAGGCCCGAATGGTGTGGTCGGAACGTCCACGCTCCATGCGCAAATACCGTTCGAAGGCATCGGCAGCCGTCGCCAGGGCCGGGGGCAGTGCTGAGCGTTCGACAAGATCCACAACCCCACTGTGCGCTGTCGGAGCTGCAGGGGCAAGTTCCCCCGCCGCCGGGCGGCTATCCCACTCCAGCGTTTTTCAGATAGTTACGCAGTGAATCCTGTTTCAGCGCCTCGGCAAATGCTGCGATGGCGGCATCGTCTCTGAGCACTATCGATTGACCATCGGCGCTGGTACCCGTTCCCAAAGTGGGCAGGGTGAAGGAGATGACATCTGAACTCCTGACGCTGCGCAGGCTCAACGCCAGAGAGGCCAGCATGGCCAAGTTCACGTCCGAATCGACACTGACATACGGTGACACCTCGTTGACCACCTCCGTGATCTTAATCGGATTGGACAACGTTGCCGGATCCAGGACTTTATTGAGGACGGATTTGAGAAACATTTGTTGGTTTCTCACCCGTTGATAGTCCCCCTCGGCAAAGGCGTACCGTTCACGAACAAAGCCCAGGGCTTGGTCTCCGTTGAGCGTTTGTGGACCGGCGGTAAAAGTGTAGTTGCCGTGGACCGAGGTGAAAGGCACGGGCACATTGACTTCTATACCGCCCAAGGCATCAGTCACGGCCTTGAAGCCCTCAAAATCCACTATGACTACGTGGTCTATGCGGTCCTGAAAAAGCCCTTCCACCGTTTGCACCACGAGGGGAACGCCACCGAAGGCCATGGCGGCATTGATTTTTGCTTCCCCCTGCCCAGGGATTTCTACCCAGGTGTCGCGCATGATTGACATCAGATAGATGTTCTTCCGATCAGCTGGAATGTGAGCCAACATGATGGTGTCAGAGCGCTGGTTCGAGGGAATTCCTTCTTCGGCCAGGTCTATTGCATCGCCACGGCTGTCACTTCCCAACAGCAACAGGTTCATGGGCGAAGCTGCCTGGGTCGACGGCTTTTTGTTTGGGCGCAGCTGTTCGCTGGGAAAAGCCTGGGGTATCTTTTGAGTCTTTGAGTCAAAGCTGTGAACCAGGTTGCCAGCAAACACCGCAGCCGCAAGAAGAACCGCAAGGAACACCGCAAGAATGATCAACAGGACATTGCGGCTGCGGTTGTGCCCGCGCCTTGCGGGCTTTTGCTCATCTGAGGCCTGGCTCATAGAGGTCATCTTGCCACGGCGGCGGGCTGCTTGTCTGCTGCCTTTTTCCGCATCCGCTGCAATAATTCACCGGCGGCTGTGAACTACCGGTTCCTGCGTTTCCAGCCACCTGCCACGCCTTCGGCAAGCCCCAGAGCTTCCAGCCGCCCCAATCCTGCCAAGACAGTGGCCGCACTCAACCCGGCCACTATGCACAGTTTCTCCACGGAGGTGGCCGTTCGCAGGGGAAGTGCGTCCAGAAGCAGCAAGTCCGAGGTTCCCAGCCCGTCGTACAGGGCCGTTTGCGCCAAAGGTTCAGGCGCAAGGTTCTCGCCCATGGCCCCGGCCAGTTCAGCAATATCGCTTGCGTCCGTCACGCACACCGCAGATCCCTCCCGCAACAATCTATGGCAGCCCGCTGAATTGGCCGAGTACACCGAACCGGGGACCGCTCCCACCGGACGGCTGAGAGCTTCGGCATGGTGCGCAGTGTTGAGAGCACCCGAACGCCACCGTGCCTCCACAACAACCGTCACCCCGCACAGAGCGGCTATGAGTCGGTTCCGCTGAAGGAATCTGTACCGTGTGGGGTTGGTGCCGGGAGGAACCTCAGCCACAATGAGGCCACGTTCGGCGATGGTGCGCAGCAAGTCATCATTTCCCGACGGATAGAGCCTGTCCACTCCCCCTGCCATCACAGCCACGGTGGGTGGCCCACTCCCATCCTCAACGACGGTCTCTTGGCTGGTGCCACCCAACGTTCCCGGCATGGCCATGGCGGCGCTGAGGGCCCCCCGGTGGGCATGGGCGTCTATCCCGTAGGCTCCCCCACTGATCACTGTGTAGCCTCGCTGGACCAGGGAGCCGGCTATTTCCACGCTCACATTGGCCCCATACGCGGTGTTGTCCCGGGAACCCACCACGGCAATGCAGCGGGACTGCTCCGGAATGCGCGCGGCGCTGCCCCTGCACCACAACGCAATGGGTGCCCCCAGCTCCAAATCGTCGAGGGCTCGTGGCCATGACACATCCTCCGGAACCAGGAGTCCGCCGCCCAGCCTGGCAACAGTGGCAAGGTCCCGCTCGGGGGCAACATCAACCAACCGTGGCCGCCAACGCCCCAGCGCCTCGGACAGCCCCGTCCACCGCTGGGTGCCAGCCTCGCTGAGCAACTGGGTGACTTGGCGCTCCACGGTGGCGTTGGTGGCGTCCCCTCCAGCTATGAACGCCACGGCGTCTTCGGGCCCCAAGACACGAATCAAGGCCAATCCCGGCAGATCAGACGGTTCCATCAATCGTGTCAGGGCCGCCCGTGCCACACGCAGTCCCCTGCCATCCATTGTTTTCCCATCAGCAAACCCGCTCATGGCCCCACTCCCCGTTGCCGCAGTGTCAGCGCCAACCCAACTTCTTCACTGCCCGGGCGCTCATGTCCTTGCAAATCGGCCACCGTCCAGGCCAGCCGCAGGACACGGTCGTAGCCGCGCAAGCTCAGCACGCCCGTGGCCATGGCCTTGTCCAGCAATGCCGTGTCATGACCGCCCAACCGCAGGGGGCCACGCAACACCGTTCCGGTGAGATCGGCGTTGTGGTTCAATCCCCACGGTTTGAGACGCTCGCCGGCAATGTCCCTGGCCAGCAGCACCCGTTGTGCCACTTGGGCGCTCGACTCCCGCCCGCCGGAATCAGCCAGCTGCTCCAGTTGGACCTTGTTGACGTGCAGCTGGATGTCCACCCGGTCCAGCAAAGGGCCCGAGAGCCGACCAAAGTAGCGCCTACGGGCCATGGGGGTGCATTCGCAATTGATCCCCTTGCCTGTGGCCTTCCCGCAGGGGCACGGGTTTGCGGCCATGACTAGTTGGAAGCGGGCAGGGTAGGCTGCCGTGCCAGCTGCGCGATGCAGGACCAGCTCCCCGCTCTCCAAAGGCTGGCGCAACGCGTCCAGGACCCGCTTATCAAACTCGGGGGCCTCGTCCAAAAACAATACGCCCCGATGGGCACGTGATGCGGCCCCGGGCCGCGGGACACCGCTTCCGCCCCCAATGATGGCTGCCGTACTGGCTGAATGGTGCGGGCGCTCATAGGGTGGGCGGCGGAGCAGCTGCACCAATGAGGTTCTTCTGTGCTCCAAAGAATGGATGGCAGTCACTTCCATGGCCTCGGCGTCAGTGAGATCGGGCAGCAGCCCCGGAAGCCGCTCAGCCAACATGGTCTTGCCAGAGCCCGGAGGTCCAACCATCATCAAATGGTGCCCGCCCGCGGCCGCAATTTCCAACGCCAGCTTGGCCACCGGCTGCCCGGCCACTTCTGACAAGTCAGCACCCGCCTGCGTGGATCCTGCAGAATCAACTGGTGCAGTGTCCTCGGCACTGTGCAGACCGGCACCGTCCATCATCACCAAGTCCTTGGGGTCGGCACCAAAATCCAGCGCCACCTGCGCCAAACAGCCGTAGCCGCGGACCTCGGCCCCCGTGACCAGGCGGGCCTCGGACAAATTGTCGGCCGAAACCACAAACTGTTTGTACCCTGCCGACAGTGCGGCAAGAACGGCCGGCAGCACTCCCCTGACGGGGCGCAGACGGCCGTCAAGACCCAGTTCGGAGATGAAGACGGTGCCGTCGGTGCCACGGACATCCCCCGCAGCACTGAGCGCGGCCATGACTATGGCCAGGTCGAAACCGGAGCCCTTCTTGGGCAGCGACGCCGGCACCAAATTGACGGTGATCTTGCGCCGGCTCAAGGGAATACCTGAGTTTTGCGCCGCAGAACGAATCCGTTCACGGGCCTCCGACAGCGATGCATCAGGTAGTCCCAGCAGGACAAAATTGGGCAGGGTCTGGCCAATATCCGCCTCCACCTCAATGACGTGCCCATTCAGGCCCACCAGGGCCACGGCAAGCGACCTTCCCATGCCCATCACGCCACACCCCTGAGATGGTCAATGCTCGGGGACGGAGAATTGTCCATGACGATGCCCACAGCATCTATCCGCACAGCCCCGAGGACGTGCTGGTGTTCCCGGGCCCACAGCACGGCCAGGGTGCGCAGACGCAGAATTTTTGCCCGAGTCAGCGCCTCCAGGGGATCACCGTACCGGCGAGAACGGCGCGTCTTGACCTCGACGATGACCAGTTCGTCGCCGTCCAGCGCAACAAGGTCGATCTCTCCGCGTGGACAGCGCCAATTGCTGTCGATGACCCGAATGCCCCGGTCCTCTAAATAGTCTGCTGCCATCCGTTCACCGGTCTGGCCCAACACATCTTTTGCCTTCATGACTGCCTCCACGCTCAGCTTGGCTGAAAACGGGATGCGGAAGTAGACCCCCAGCGGCAATTGTGGACAAGCAGCGGGCCAGCCCGCGCTGTGGAGGAACAACGGGGCCCAAGGACACAAAGAAACCAGGGCACACAGCAAAGGACGACGCCGGAAGTTGCGTTCCGGCGTCGTCCTTTGAATTAAAAGCAGCGTTTAGCCCAGCGGACCCAACTCGCCGTCCTTGGGTATCTGCAGGTCATCGGACTTGATCAATTCTTCAACATTGACGTCCTTGAAGGTGATCACGCGTACGTTCTTCACAAAACGTGCCGTCCTGTACACATCCCACACCCAGGCGTCCTGCAGCGTCAGGTCAAAGTACACCTCGCCGTCGGCCGAGCGGGCCTGCAAATCCACATGGTTTGCCAAGTAAAAGCGTCGTTCAGTTTCCACCACGTAGCTGAACAGGTTCACCACGTCACGGTATTCGCGGTAAAGCTGCAGCTCCATGTCAGTTTCGTAGTTTTCCAGATCCTCAGCACTCATGCTTCCATCATCCATCACTAGAGGCTCACTTTCCCAACGGGGCCGCTTGCGCCGCCAGCACCAACCGCCAACCTTAGATCAGGCGCCAGGTCTTCCTGTGGTAATCGGTGGGGCCCTGCTCGGCGATGGCTGCGCGGTGCGACACCGTTCCGTAGCCCATATTGGATTCCCATCCGAAGCTGGGAAACTGCCGGGCTAGTCCAGTCATCATGCCGTCGCGCTCAACCTTCGCCAGAACACTCGCAGCAGCCACTGACAAGCACGTCATGTCTGCTTTGATCCGTGTCTGGGTGAGCCAGGGCTGGGCAGCGGCCGGTGCGACGTTGGCGGCGAACAGGTCAAGGTCGCCCTGCACGGGTTCGGAGAGCCAGTCCTGATTGCCGTCCAAGATCACAAAGTCAGGAGACAGCGTGGCGGCAGCTTCGGCCATGGCGCGATTCCCTGCCAGCCGGAGGGCGCCTACCAAGCCGATGGCGTCAATCTCCTGGGCGCTGGAATGCCCCACAGCACTGGCGGCGGCCCAGTCAACAATGGCGGGCACCAGGGCCTCTCGCACGGCTGGGCGCAGCAGCTTGCTGTCCTTGACGCCGGGGATTTCACTGGCAGTGCCGGCGTGGATGATCACCACACCAACACTGACGGGTCCGGCCAGCGAGCCACGGCCCACTTCATCGCAACCGGCAACAATCGCGTAGCCCTGGGCCGCGAGCTCACGCTCCCAGGCAAGGGTGGGTGCTGCAGCGGCCACTACGGCCCCGCCGTCAAATGTTGGGCGGCAACGCTGGAACTCTGTGGTGCCGGAACATCCTTGAAGACATCGGGGTAGTTGCCCAGAATGTCCCATCGCGACAACGGCCAGGCAATGACAATGGCTCGGCCCTCAACATCGTCGATCGGCACAAACCCCGTGTCGTCATAGCTGTTGTGGAAGCGGGAGTCCTGCGAGTTGTTCCTGTGGTCCCCCATGACCCACAGCTTCCCCTCAGGGACGCTCACAGCAAAGGGTGTGTCCGACGGCGCAGCCCCGGGATAGAGGTAAGGCTCGGTGATGGCGGTGCCGTTGATGGTCAACTTCCCATCAGCGTCGCAACAAACAATCTTGTCACCGGGCAGGCCAATGACGCGCTTGACCAGGTGCTGTTGGGAATTATCCGGTGCCAAACCAATGAAGGTGGCCACGTCGCCGATCCAGCCAACGGGGCCGTCGTCCTTGGGTGTTTCCTTCAGCCAGCCCTGGGTGTCCTTGAAAACAACAATGTCTCCACGCTTGAGCGCAAAAGGTTGCGGCACCAACAGGTTCACAAAGATCCTGTCCTGGATCTGCAAGGTGTTCTCCATGGATCCCGACGGTATGAAGAACGCACGGAACAAGAAGGTCTTGATGAGGAAGGAGAGTACAACGGCGATGACCACAATGGTGAGCAGTTCCTTGCCCCACGCCCAGGCCTGGCGCCCAACACGTGCACCCAAAGTGCCGTCGTCGTCGGGGCCCGGCGTCTCCGAATTCAAGTGACGGGCCCGCAGGTCATGGCGAACCCGCGGGTCAGCAGGCTCCGGGGCGGTTCCGTCATGGGACTGTGCGCCACCGGTTTCCTCCGAGTCACTGGGTTGCATCAACGTTTATTTCCTTAGCAAAGTCAGGTCAAAAAATGATCGTACACGCCATTGCTGAGCGCAAGGGCGTAGTGGCGTTAGGGCTGGACTGCGCCGTCGCGGTTCAGGACGTGAATGCGGCCCAGCGGCCATACTGTGGCAACCGGGGAGCCAATGACCTTGCTGGTGGAAATCAAACCACCGCCGGGAGCACCCAGCAAGGACCGTGAGTCCAGTGAAACACTACGGTGGTCCCCCATGAGCCACAATCTACCGTGCGGGACAGTGACCTCGAACTTCACATCGCTGGGCGCATCGCCCGGAAACAGGTAACTCTCAGTAACGGGTACACCGTTGATTTCCAGGAGCCCACTGGCCGAACAGCATTTCACGGTGTCCCCGGCCACGCCAAGCACTCGCTTGACGTAGATGTTGCTATTGGGCACCAGGCCCAACCACTGTCCGGCGCCAACAACGCCGTCCAGCACGGGGGCTGCCCCTGATTTGAGCGGGGTGAAGGAACCCCTGCCGTCGAATACCACCACGTCACCACGGGCAATGGGCTGGTTAACGAAAGCCAGCCTGGAAACCAGCACGCGGTCACCGGTGAGCAGTGTCGGTTCCATGGATTCCGACGGAATGTAGTAAACATCCATCCAGACGTTGCGTATCACCGCCAGGAACAAAAAGATGATGACAACTGCCAGCACAACAAAACGCCAGCCCAGTTTCCTGGACTGGCGTTTCGCTTGAGTCAAAGTGCTTTTCCCGACAGTTACTTGGTGGGAAGGTTGTCGCGCTTTTCCTTGATCTTTGCAGCCTTGCCGCGCAGGTTGCGCATGTAGTACAGCTTGGCGCGGCGTACGTCACCCTTGGTGACAACTTCGATTTTGTCCAGAACCGGGGAGTGTACCGGGAAGGTACGCTCTACACCGACACCGAAGGAGATCTTGCGAACCGTAAAGGTTTCGCGAACGCCGTCGCCCTGGCGGCCAAGGACGAAGCCCTTGAATACCTGGACACGTGAGCGGGAACCTTCAATGATGTTCACGTGAACGTTGAGGGTGTCGCCGGCACGGAAGGCGGGGATGTCGCTGCGCAGGCTGGCTGCGTCAACGGAATCGAGAAGATGCATTTTTCTCACTCCAGGCAAACGCCACAGGTCATTTACTTTGTGTCACGATTTCCATGGACGGCCAAGCTGGCCAGTCACGGGAATCGAAAATTATTAGACCGGATTCCTAGGATGGATCACCGGTGTGCCGCTCTGTTGACTAACGCTCCCCCTGTGGCAGGAACGCGCCCAGTAGGCACATCTACTTATTTTGCCATACTCCATGCCGGCAGACTAATCGCCTGGCTGGCCAGAAGTACCCGAATCGTCACGGTTTAGGCGTCGCCGCGGCGTACTGCCTTGCCATCGACGACGGCGTACCCCAGTTCCCAGAGAACGTTTTTCTCCGCTTTGCTGACGTTGGAGACGTCAAGGGCATCGATCAGGTCGGGGCGGCGCTCGGCCGTGCGGCGCAGCTGCAGCTCCTTGCGGAACTTGGCGATCTTGCCGTGGTTGCCACTGAGAAGCACGTCAGGGACGTCACGTTCGCGCCAGCTGGAGGGCTTCGTGTATACGGGGTACTCCAGCAAACCGTCAGAGTGTGATTCCTCGATCAGGGACTCGGGATTGCCCACCACACCGGGGATGAGGCGGCCAATGGCCTCAACCATGGCCAGCACGGCAACTTCGCCGCCGTTGAGCACGTAGTCGCCCAGGCTGACGGGACGGACCGTGTACTGATCAGCCGCCCACTCCAGCACCCGCTCGTCAATGCCCTCATAGCGCCCGCAGGCAAACACCAGATGCTGTTCCTCGGCGAGCTGATAAGCAAGCTGCTGGTTGAACACTTCACCAGCCGGGGACGGCACAATGAGCGTGGGCTTGGCGCCCTCCGCCACGGGAGAGGCCACGGCAATATCTGTGAGCGCCTGCGCCCACGGTTCAGGCTTCATGACCATGCCGGCACCACCGCCGTAGGGTGTGTCATCCACTGTGCGGTGCCGATCGGCCGTGTAGGAGCGCAGGTCATGCACAGCCAGCTCCAGGAGCCCTTCGGTGCGGGCCTTGCCAATCAGGCTCAAATCCAGGGGCGCCAGGTACTCCGGGAAAATACTGACAACGTCAAACCGCATTATTCGGGCTTTCCTTCTGAGTCAGCAATGTCGGCCGCTTCGCCGGACTCGTCACTCGCGGTTGTTTCCTTGTTCACGGTGAACAAACCCGCCGGAGGGGTCAACAGTACGTAGCCTTCTTCAATGTTGACCTCGGGGACGATCTCGTCCACGAACGGGACAAGGACCTCATCGCCTTCGTTGTCTTCAACCAGGAGCAGGTCCTGCACGGCTTGGGTGCGCAAACCAATCACCTTGCCCACCTTTTGCGTGCCGACCCGAACCTCAAGGTTCAGCAGTTCGTGTTCGTACCAAGCGTCGTCGTCCTCGTCATCATCGGATTCAAAGAACAAGGTGGCGCCGCGCAGCAGCTCCGCATCGTTGCGGGTGTTGGTGCCTTCGAAGCCGAGGAGGAGAATGTCCTTGTTCCAGCGCGAGCTCCTAACGGTCAACGTGCCGAGCTTGGCCGGCTCCACCACAAATTCAGTGCCGACGGCAAAGCGTGAATCGGGGGCGTCGGTGAGGACAAGTGCTGTCACTTCGCCGCGAATGCCG
The DNA here is from genome assembly GCF_002909415.1 of Arthrobacter glacialis. Classification (NCBI taxonomy): domain Bacteria; kingdom Bacillati; phylum Actinomycetota; class Actinomycetes; order Micrococcales; family Micrococcaceae; genus Arthrobacter; species Arthrobacter glacialis. The sequence continues at coordinate 17,180 of NZ_PPXB01000004.1, forward strand.
TGGGGTTTGCCAATCCGGGCAACCTGAACCTGCATGTGTACTCCTAGTACTTGGTATAGATGGAAAAAAATTTGGCCCCGACACCATTATGGTGCCGGGGCCAAACATTTGGCTTTACTGCTGAAAACTTGCCCAGCCTAGTGGCTGTGCGAAGTTCTGTGACGCAGGTTAGCGGCGGCGGTCGGTGTCGACGACGTCAACACGTACCGGCTCGCCATTGGCCAAGGCAGCAACCACTGTGCGCAATGCACGGGCGGTGCGGCCCTGTCGGCCAATTACCCGGCCCAGATCGTCTTGATGAACACGCACTTCGAGGGATTCCCCGCGGCGGTTGGTCTTGACGCTCACCTTGACGTCCTCGGGAGAGTCAACAATCCCGCGGACAAGGTGCTCCAGCGCTTCAGCCAACAAGCTACTCAGCCTCGGTGCTCTCAGGTGCCTCATCAGCGTCGGCCTTCTTGGCCTTCTTGGTGATGGCTTCCTTGATAACTACGCTCTTGGCTTCGGGTGCAACGAAAGCTGCCTTGGGAGCTTTCATCTTCAAGGTGCCTTCGGCGCCCTTGAGGCCCTTGAACTTCTGCCAGTCACCGGTGATCTTCAGGATCTTGGCAACAGGCTCGGACGGCTGAGCACCGACGGAGAGCCAGTACTGAGCGCGGTCGGTGTCGACCTCGATGAAGGAGGGGTGCTCGGTCGGGTGGTACTTGCCGATCTCTTCGATGGCACGGCCGTCACGCTTTGAGTGTGAGTCCATAACAACGATGCGGTAGTACGGGGCGCGCATTTTACCAAAGCGCTTAAGGCGAATCTTTACAGCCACTTTTGTGGTTACTCCTGGTTCGAAAAAGGGTCGAACTCCGTTTCACGCTCCCGTGGGGCGGGCCGATCGGCGGATTTCTAAGGACAGGACCATCACGCGGAGAGAGGGGCCGCGCGGATCGAGTACCTGTCCATTATGCCAGAAGTTTTCTTGCACATGCCACTCGTTACGCATTTCACCCTACGTGTTGTCCATCATGGTGCCGCGAGTGCTGACCTTGGCCACAAAAATGCCCGGGTAACCGTGCATCTCGCAGCCCAGGTCAGCACTCGGCCGGGACGTGTGGACTAATCCGCGGAGTAGAAGAACAAGCCCATCTTGGCATTCTCTTCGGCCGCAGTCACAGCCGCTGCCGCCATGGCGGCAAGGGCCTTCAGCAATGGCTCGGTGACCTCGGGAGTGGATTCCATCTCCTCAGCCGCCGCCCATTGGGCTGCCAGGTCCACGACCTCCTCGGGGTCCTCCGGAGCGTTCAGTTCGGCAAAGACTTCCAGCAAGGCATCGGGAACGGCGAACAGGGTGTCTAGCTCAATATCCACCAGGCTCAGCTCGGCTGCCACGCCTGTTGCATGAACTGCCTTGACGGCGAACTCACCCAGCACTTCAATCTCAAAGTCACTCAGACCGGGGGTCGGCAACACGGGAACGTCTACAGCCGGCGACTTGCCTGCCATCCGTGCCTTGGCACGGGCCACTGCTTGGTGGTGGTCGGCGATGAAGAACTCTGAGTAATTGGCCACGCATAAGCCTTTCAAGTTGGGATTCCGGCACTTTAGGGTTCCGGGGAGTCCATCGCAGTTACTGCGTGGATGCTCCGGAATCAACACTAACGCGAATCCGGTTCATCCACGGATCGTCAAAGAGGATCTCGGCACCTGTGTTGGCCACAGCAATGCCATGCTGGGTCAACCGCTCATGGAGCGATCCGACGTCGTCCTTGTGGGGCAGTTGGATGAGGACCTCACCCAGGCCGAGCGTGTCCTTGCGCGGCCCGGCGCCACGGCTGTTCCACACATTCATGGCCATGTGGTGGTGGTAGCCACCTGCGGACACAAATAGCGCCTGCCCATGGAAGTCGCAGGTCTTTTCAAATCCGAGCGTGTCCACATAGAATTTCTCAGCCGTTTTCACGTCACCGACCTGCAAGTGGACGTGACCAACATCGGCGCCGGATTGGCGCTGGCCCACAACGGCTTCCTCCGTGAGGTGCTGGTCCAGGTAGTGCTGCGGCGACAGTGACAGGGTGGCCATTTCAACTTCGCCGTTTTTCCAGGACCAGGAGTCGCGGGGGCGGTCCCAGTACAGCTCAATGCCATTGCCTTCGGGATCGGTGAAGTAAAAGGCCTCGGACACCAGATGGTCGGCGCTGCCGGCAAATGCCTGGGGGCTGTACTGGGCAGCGGTGGCAACAGTTGCGGCGAGGGCGGCCTGGTCGTTGAAAAGTAGCGCCGTGTGGAACAGTCCGGCTTCGCCACGTCCCGGAAGGTGCAGGCCTCCGGCAGGCTGCAGGTGCACCAGCGGAGTGCTGCCCCGACCCAAATATTGGCCGCCGTCAGCTTCGGCCACAATGTCAAGGCCCAGCGCCGTTTGGTAGTAGTTGCTCATGAGTGTCATGTCCCCCACCCTGAGCATGACGGTACCCATCGTGAGGTCGGCGGAAAGCAGGTCTTTGTGTGCGGTCATGGTGTCTCCAAGGTTTGTTGTACTCATATAGTATCAAACTACTTGAAGCTTCAACTTATTCCGGAACGTTTAGTGCAATTTTCATGACAATGCGCCGGCCCAGGGCATCCAGCCCAAGCTGTGATTCATGTTCGCGTGCAGCAGCCAGCCCCGGGGTCCAATGATCAGCTGGAATTTCAGTGAAGCCGCAACTCGCGTAGAAGGGCCCGTTGAAGGGAACGTCAGCAAAAGTGCACAGGGTCATGGCGGAGAATCCAGCTTCCTGGGCCCAGGCCTTGGCTGCCGCAACCAGGGACCGGCCTATCCCCTGGCGGCCGTACTCGGGCGTGACCGCCAACTGCTCCAGGTGCGCCAGTCCGTCCACGATTTCCAGCCTGACAAAACCGGCCGGAGGCCTCCCCGCAACCATAATGTGGAAGGCGGCGGCGAAATCGGCTGCTGTGCCCGGGGGTGGAAAATTCGCAATACTCATGGGCGGGTCCAGCGCTTCGAAGGCCGTGTCCGCCTCCGCCTCTATGGATGGCAGGAGCGCAAACTCGCTCAACGCTGCTGGACGTATTTCAAACATATAAGAAGACTAACTTCCGGCGCCGACATTGGCGCCCTACCCGTGCTTAGTCAAGCCGTGCGGCAACGGCTGCCTCAAGGAGCTTCTCAATCAATGCAGCCCCGTCGGAGCTATCGTGAGGCCTGTGCCCGTTCCGGTGCACAATATGCCGGGCACCTGTGGCATTCAGATACTCGGCGACTTCTTCATACAGGGGCTCCCAGCCGCCGGTGATGACAGTGGTGGGAACTCCGGGAATGATGTGCAGCGGCGCATCCGTGGACGGCGCCTGCAACCGGGCCCTGGCTGCCACCCGGGCAGAGGTCTCCACGCCCGTCGTCGGTACAACTGCCATCAGTGTATTGAACTCCGCCAAATAGTCTTCATCGGAGAGCTCGTGGGAGCGTGCAGCCAGGTCCGCAAGATGCGTTGAGTATGCGGCCGTGGCTGGCAGCTCAGCCGTCAAGGAGAGCAGAAGCGGTTCAATCAGGATCAGGGAGTGGATCAGATCGGGGCGTTGCACGGCAGCCATCATGGCCGCAACGGCACCTTGGGAGTGCGCCACTACATGCCCGCCGTCGCCAAGCTCGTTGAGCACTATCTGTGCATCAGCTGCAAAGTCGGTCGCTTTGGGCTGCTCGATGGCGTCGAACCCGGTCCGCTTGAGAAAGAGACAGTCGTAGTGCCCGGCCAGGAGATGTTGGGCCGGCCAGGCCGCAGCACCGAAGCCGTCGACGCCGTGGACAAACACAATCCGGGTTTTACTCATTGGAGCAGGTTACCGGACAAAATACCCGGTGAACGCAAAGAATGCTGCCGATGTGGTCTTTCGCTGGTGATATATCACCAGCGAAAGACCACATCGGCAGCATCAAGTTTTGCGGCGCCTACTTGCCCAGGAACTTTTCAAATCCCTTGGGCAGGTTCAGGTTTGACGGGTCAAAGTCCTCGGCTCCCGCACCGAAGGCTGCACCTGTTGGCAGTCCCTTGGGGGCGTTCGCCTTTTCCTGTGCTGCCTTCAACTCGGCAGCAGCCTTCGCCGGGTTGCCCGACTTGGCCTTCTTCTTGGGGCTCTGCTTGCCTTTACGGGCACTGTTGAAGCCGCCGGGTCCGGCCATGCCGGGCATGCCCGGAATGCCGCCGCCCTGGGCCATCTTCTTCATCATCTTCTGGGCCTGGCCAAAACGCTCCAGCAGGCCGTTGACCTCGGATACGTGGACACCGGAACCCTTGGCGATGCGGGCGCGGCGTGAGCCGTTCACGATCTTCGGGGCCACACGCTCATGCGGTGTCATGGAGCGGACAATTGCTTCAACGCGGTCAATCTCGCGCTCGTCAAAGTTCTCCAGTTGCTGGCGCATATTCGCAGCACCGGGCATCATCATGAGCATCTTCTTCATGGAGCCCATTTTGCGAATCTGCTGCATCTGGGCCAGGAAGTCATCCAGTGTGAAGTCTTCCTGGTCGGCGAATTTCTTCGCCATCCGCTCGGCTTCGCCCTTGTCCCAGTTCTTTTCAGCCTGCTCAATGAGCGTGAGCACATCGCCCATGTCAAGGATGCGGCTGGCCATGCGGTCCGGGTGGAACAACTCGAAGTCGTCCAGGCCCTCACCGGTGGAGGCGAACATGACGGGCTTGCCGGTGATGGAGGCAACCGAGAGGGCCGCACCACCGCGGGCGTCGCCGTCGAGCTTGGTAAGGACAACTCCGGTGAAGTTCACGCCTTCGTTGAACGCCTGCGCCGTGGCAACAGCGTCCTGGCCGATCATGGCGTCAATGACAAAGAGAACTTCGTCGGGGTTGATGGCGGCCCGGATGTCCGAGGCCTGCTTCATGAGCTCGGCGTCAATGCCCAGGCGGCCGGCGGTGTCAACAATGACCACGTCGTGCAGCTTGGACTTCGCCTCGGCCAGACCGGCCAGGGCTACGGCTACGGGATCGCCCGTAGCGCTTTCAAATTCGCTGCTGACACCCGGGTGGGGGGCAAACACGGGGACGCCTGCGCGCTCACCGTTGACCTGAAGCTGCTTGACAGCGTTGGGGCGCTGCAAGTCAGCCGCAACCAGCAGGGGGCTGTGGCCCTGGCCCTTGAGCCACTTGGACAGCTTTCCGGCCAAGGTGGTCTTACCGGCACCCTGCAATCCAGCCAGCATGATGACAGTGGGAGGGTTCTTGGCCAGATTGATGCGGCGGGTTTCGCCACCCAGAATGGTCACGAGCTCTTCGTTGACAATCTTGACAATCTGCTGCGCCGGATTCAGCGCCTCATTGACCTCGGAGCCCAGGGCACGCTCACGGACCTTTGAGGTAAATTCGCGAACCACGGGCACTGCAACGTCAGCATCCAGAAGGGCGCGACGGATCTCGCGCACTGTGGCATCGACGTCGGCTTCGCTGAGCCGGCCCTTGCCACGGAGGTTCTTGAAAGTTGCTGTCAACCGATCAGATAGGGAGTTGAACACGCGCCGCGTACTTCTTTCGTCAGGGATTAACCAGCACCCGCGCGACCCGGCCATCTGACCTGGCCGCGCATGACGGGCGCGGCAATTACATTATTCAGGATGAGACCGGCGAAATGTTGGCTCTTGGCCACCACCTCGCTCCCTTTCCTGAGGGACTCAACTATCAAGGGTACCAACTAGCGGGCCACTTCGCTGCACACTCCCGGCGCGTTCACGTCTCGGGCCACCAGCGCCGCAAGGAGAGAAAAGTCCTCGCCACAAACAGGCATTGCCCAGCATTGTTCACGCCGAAGTGACATGCTGAGTTGGTGATAGAAAACACCGCAGCCCTCAGTGATTCCCCTGCCGCATCGACTGCCACGCACGACGCCGGGTCCCCGACCCAGGCGGTTGGCGCGGCTGATCGGATCAAGACGCTCGTCATCCTGGGAGCCTCGGGCGATCTCACCGGCAGGCTTTTGCTGCCCGGAGTTGCCCGACTCATTGCCTCAGGGCGTGCTCCCGGGCTGTCCCTGGTGGGCGCCGGCAGCGACGACTGGTCCCCCGGGCAGTGGCAGGAACGGCTCACGGGAAGTTTTGCCGACGCCCTGACTCCGGGCGGCCAATCCACCGCTGCCGGCATTGACGAGTTGCGGCGGGTTCAGTCGGAGAGCAGCTACCTGCAGCTGGATGTCACAGCCAAGGGAGCGCTGGGCGCGTTCCTCAAGGGTGTTGCGGGACCGGTTGCCCTGTATTTTGCGCTGCCTCCGGCCGTCAGCCAGAAAGCGTGCCAGATTCTTCTCAAGAGTGACCTGCCGCCAGGCACACGGCTGGTCATGGAGAAACCGTTTGGTTCCAGCACCGAATCGGCCCAGGAGCTCAATGCCACCCTCGCCACGCTGGTGCCCGAGGACCACATTCACCGGGTGGATCATTTCCTGGGCAAGTCCACTGTGCTGAACATTATGGGGCTGCGCTTCGCCAACAGGCTACTGGAGCATTCCTGGAATGGTGAGCACATTGAAAAAGTGGAGATCATCTTTGATGAGCCCCTGACCTTGGAAAACCGTGCCCGCTACTATGACCACGCCGGTGCCGGCCGCGACATGATTCAAAGCCACCTGCTGCAAATCATGGCGATCATGGCCATGGAACCACCGGCAACGTTGGGCGAAAATGATGTCCGATCCAATATTGCGGCCGTGTTGCGGGCCAGCACTGTAGGCCCTGCCGGCTCCGGTGATGCGGCCCTCCACAGCCGGCGTGCCCGCTACACCAGCGGGCACATCGGTGACCGCACGGTTCCGGACTATCTGGCCGAGGAAGGTGTGGACCCCGCCAACGACACTGAAACGTTGGCCGAGGTTGAGGTGTATGTGAACAATTGGCGTTGGGCGCATGTTCCCTTCATTTTGCGTTCCGGCAAGGCACTGGGCCGCGCCCGCAAGGAAGCCGTCGTTACGTTCAAACCCGTCCCGCATCTGCCGGTGGGATTCAAGGGCACCGACTCCCCCACGCGCCTGCACATTGGCTTTGGGCCGGAAACGCTGACCCTTGACCTGGACGTCAATGGTCCTGGGGACTTGTTCACCCTGGACCGCGTCCATCTGGAGGCAGCGCTGGCCAGTGATCCCCTGCTGCCCTACGGCGAAGTTTTGGATGGTGTGCTGAGCGCGGATCCCCTCCTATCGGTGCGCGGGGACACAGCTGAGGAATGCTGGCGCATTGTGGAAGCAACCTTTGCCACGTGGAAGTCCGGGAACGTCCCCATGGAGGAATACCCCGCTGGCAGCCTGGGCCCGAAAGGATGGGCCACCAGCTCCGACTAGCAAGAACAAGGCACAAGAACGACGGCGGCACCTGAGGTGAGTTACTCACTCACCTCAGATGCCGCCGTCTCCCCACACCCTCCCTGGCCCCGCAAGCTCGGTCAGGGAACCCTCGGGTGTGTGGGCCCATACGTTTATTGATTTAGATAGCGGCTACGCCGCGTTCACCGGTTCTCACGCGGACCGCCTCATACACTTCAATCATCCAGACCTTGCCGTCGCCGGCGGTTCCTGTGTTGGAACTGGCAACAATGATGTCCATGAGGTCATAGGCCTGATCGTCACTGGCAAGGACCTCTATGCGGATCTTGGGGTGCAGATCAACGGTGTACTCGGCCCCGCGGTAGACCTCCGTGTGGCCGCGTTGGCGCCCGTAGCCGTGGGCCCCGCTGACGGTCAGCCCCTGGACGCCATAGCTTTCTAAGGCGTTGCGTACCTCGTCAAGCTGTTCCGGGCGGATTATTGCTGTTATGAGTTTCATGCATCAACCTTCGATTCTTCAGTGTGTGATTCCTTGGACCCTGAAGTCGTCGGCAGTTTTTCAATCATCGGCTGGAAACTGCCGGAGCTGCGGCCGCCCAGATCATAGGCGGATTCGGCGTGAACGGAAACGTCAATTCCATCCACTTCGTGTTCGCTGCTGATGCGGAAGCCCATGGTCTTGTTGATGATCCAACCGATGATGAACGCAATGATGAACGAGTAAAGCATGACTGCCAAGGCGCCGATGGCCTGCTTGCCCAGGAGTTCAAACCCACCGCCATAGAACAGTCCCTGGCCGCCGGCAGGCGAGTTGGGATCAGCCGCGAAGCCGATGAACAGGGTTCCGACGATACCGCCCACCAGGTGGACGCCGACCACGTCGAGAGAATCGTCAATGCCCATCCGGTACTTCAGGCCCACGGCCAAGGCGCAGACGGCCCCGGCGAGCAGGCCCAGGGCCATCGACCACATGGGGGTCAAGGCGGAGCAGGCCGGAGTGATGGCGACCAAGCCGGCGACGGCACCTGATGCGGCACCCAAGGAGGTTGCATGTCCGTCGCGGATCTTTTCAACCAGGAGCCAGCCAAGGATCGCTGCGGCAGGAGCGGCGAGCGTATTGATCCAGGCATAGCCGGCCACGGCGTTGGCTCCCAGAGCGGAGCCGGCGTTGAAGCCAAACCAACCGAACCACAGCAGTCCGGCGCCCAGCATGACGAAGGGGAGGTTGTGCGGGCGGTGGCTGGAATCCTTGCCAAAGCCTTTTCGCTTGCCAAGAATCAGCGCCAGGGCTAGTGCGGCAGCACCGGCGTTGATGTGAACTGCTGTACCACCGGCAAAGTCAATGACGCCGAGGCCTTGGCCGATCCAACCGCCTGTGGGGTTTCCGTCGGCATCCTCGGTGAAGGAGAACACCCAGTGAGCCACGGGGAAGTAGACGACTGTCACCCAGATTGCGGCGAAGAGCATCCAGGCACCAAATTTGGCCCTGTCGGCAATGGCGCCTGTAATGAGCGCAACCGTAATGATGGCAAACACTGCCTGGAATCCCACAAAGGCAACTTCCGGAATGGTGCCCACCAGAGGCATTCCGTCGCCGGTATCGAGAACACCCTGCAGACCCAACTTCTCAAACGGGTTTCCGAGCAGTCCCCCGCCGATGTCAGTACCGAACGTTGCCGAGTAGCCAAACAGTACCCATATGACGGCTACTACTGCGATGGCTCCAAAGCTCATCATCATCATGTTCAGCACACCCTTGGCCCGGGTCATGCCACCGTAGAAAAACGCTAGTCCTGGGGTCATCAACAGCACCAAAGATGCGGATATGAGGACCCAAGCTGTATCGCCAGTATTCATTAGCTGCTGGCCTTTCATTGCGAGAGTTACTGCGTGCCGCTCCATCGGGGCTGTGCAATCTGGACTCTTACAATGTTGGTTCCTGCGTGTTTCACTACGGCGCGCCAATGATTTCCACCACGTTACATCCGCCGCCCGGGCGTTAACTTCAAACGTCGGGAATGTTTCGGCCGTGTTTCCGGCCCATAGTTAAATGGCCTCAAGAAAAGCGCTGACGCACCCTGCTTGAGGCCATTAATGCTTGAACTACGTCGCTTGGGCCTTGGTAACCACTACGGCGATCTGCACCCTGTTTCCTACCCCAAGCTTGTTCATCACATTGGACACCAACAGCTTCACTGTCGCTTCGCTGATGTGCAGCGAGGACGCCAGCTGACTGTTTGTCAAGCCTGAGGTGACCCCTTCGGCTACGCGTTGTTCGCGGGCGTTAAGGTCGTCGAATCTCTTGAGATGTATTTTGTCCAGGAATACACTGCGCGACTTGATTGCCCGTCGCGCCGTATCGCTGAGAATGAGGGCCCCGCCTCGGTGGATCATTCGCAGCGCCGTTGGCAGGTCCTCGGAGATGGTTTCGTTGCGCAAAATTGCGCTGGCGCCACAACCAATGAGGTACTGGCCAATATCTTCAGGCACATCGCCCATGATCACAATAGTGGGCGGATACGGTGTATTACTGAGTGCTTTGCAGGAAAGCGTGAGCTCCTGCTCCCCCATGGCGACGTCCAAAAGGACCAAGTCCAGCGGATGATCTGCTAGCAGCTCCAGAATTTCATCGCAGTCCGAACACGATCCGAGCACGTCAATGAAACTTGCCGGTTGCAACAGCTGAGCCAAGCCCAGTGCTGTTACATAGTCGCACCCCACGACTGCCATACGTATTTTAGAGTTATTTCTTGCTATCCCCAAATTCAACTCTTCACCGCCAGAAACTCCCCCAATATTTTTCTTCCAATATGTTATTCGCAAAAAAGTCATGTGTCTGTACCAGACCGGTTAGCAAGAAGACTGAACTTGGACGAGCATCTAATCCGGGCATTTGGAAACAGAGGCGACTATCCGCCTATTACAACCCTTGTGCTCACTTTTGGTCATCATATCGCAACAGGACATTAGATCGATCAAAAACAATACATTGCCTGGTTTAAGTTCGCAATGTTCTGTATTAATACGTTCCGTCATGTGTTGGGCGTGGCGGACAACCCATGGGGGTGGGCAGCCGTGCAAGACACTAGGAGATGGGCGTCAAATCCGGCTCTCAATCTTTTGTGGTTCCTGAATTTGGTGTTGCTGGCAGTTTGGCCGGAGCTGGAGATGCGGCGGAAGGCGAACTGTCCGCCGCCGACTTTTCCCGTGGAGCTGCTTTTGGCAGCCGGCCCAGAATGTTGCGACCAGTGCGATCCAGCCAAGCAACAATCAGCACCCATGTTGTTCCGGAGACCAAGACAGCATCTGCCGAGGCCATCACGCCCGAGAAAAACGGCAATCCCATGAGAACGGCAATCCCCAAGTGCATGGCCAAGATGCCAACTAATGCAATTCTGCGGGTGAACTTATTGAAGAGCATGAACGGGAATGCAATCTGGATGACAACACTGAAGTAGGTCACTAGAACTACAACCGGACCGAAATTCGTGGCCATGTCCGAGAGCCAAGGGAATACCCCGTATGCGTCGGACTGCAGTGGGTAGTACATGGCTGTGCCATTTTGCCAAAGCAGGCCTTGGACTTTATACAAGCCAGCTTCCAAATAGACAAGGCACAACTGGCCAACTACCAAGATCAAGGCCAAGTTGTGAAGGACAGTACCGGTTTCGGTTTCCTTCAGGTTTTTCTTGGCACGACGGCGTGAATCCAGCGACCAGCGCCGGGAAATGTCTGCGAACACCAAGTAGATGAGCATGATGCGCAAAAAGTAGTTTCCGCCGTCAGCAATGGTGACATTCTGGGCGTTAATACCGGCGTAGAAGACAAACAGCAACGGTGTGACAATTCGGGTGCGCCAACCCAGAAGGAACGCTATTGCCAGGACTATCGTGACTGCGTACCACAGCCAGAATGGTCCGGTACCAGCGTTGCGCAGGAGATCGAGCGGCCATTGATAGCCCAGAATTTCCCTGAAACCATCCCAGTAGGCGGATCCGGGTCCCCAGATGCGGGCAGCCACGGGAATGTTGAGTAACAGCCACCCGAGGGTGAGAGTTCCCGTGGAAATTCGCATGACGGCCAGGCCGTAGTCAGCGTGTCGATTGCCCACAAACCACGTCAGTATGGTGTTGATGAACTTCACTGGCGCCCAGCGATTGCTGCGCAGCCACGCGCGAATGGTGGGAGGCTGTGCGGAGGTGTCCTCACTCGGCACTGCCACGTTGTTTGAGCTCATTTCGTCGATCTTCTCGTTTTTCATTTCCATGCCGCCATGGTGTCTTCGTCGAATGTCTTTACGTCACGCCAGCCGATTTTGATAAATGTGGAGCTGGTCTCCACAACATTGTTGTGACGCTGCTCGAAGGGAACAACGGGATCCCTGCGCATGCGAACTTCAACAATAGAGGCCTTGCCGTCCCACAGCTCCAGGGCTTTCAAGGAAGCAAATCCCACAGCCACATCTTCAAGCCGCTGGTAGTTCTGCAGTGTGGTGAGTTCGCTGGGCGTAAACTTCTTGGCCGCCTCGGCCGAATTCAGATCAACCTCAAAAACCGGTTTCCCCTCAATGTGGTTGGCCTGGGCCGTGGCTGATTCCTTGGCGGACAGTTTCTCAGCTGCTGTCCAGAACCGGCTATGAATGGATCGTGACTGCTTGGATTCCCGGTTGGAGAACATGTTGAACCTAGCGGAGTCCATTTCCTGCTGAGTGACGTTCTGCCATTCCGTAAATTCCGCGCCAGCACTTTCACCCTTGGCGCATACCTCCGCCGAGCTCACGCAAGCACGCATCAAAAAGTACTCATTCTGAGAGTACGGGCCTGGCGCGAAGAGGCTCCAGCCTTGGTCCAACGGTCCCAGAAAATACTTGTTGAGGGCCGGTTGGAGGGCTTGTTTGAGCGGTGTCTGAGGGCCGGTAAACGCCAAGGTTGCCGCCAAGTGACCGCCAACCAAGAGTCCACCGATGAGCAAGACGATGCTAGATAGCCGTCCGATGCGTCGAATTTTCACGAAATGCCTTCTTCAAATTTTGTTGCCGGCCGTAGCAACAGCAACCAAGAATATGAGGCGCAGTCAGGGCCCACTCCGAAAGGGAGTGAGCCCTGACTACGCGTGTTTCACCCAGCGCAGCTGGGGTCTAACTGACTATGCAGACTTGCGCTTGCGCACAATCATCATTGTTGCCATGCCCAAGAGCAACAGCGAACCGCCAGCGATGAGCAGTCCGGCGGACTCCGCACCTGTGGAGGCGAGTTGCTTGCCCTTCGACACGTGGACGCTGCCGTTATTGGCGGCGGTGTTCTTGCCCGTGTTCACAGCGGTATTGGTGGCTGTGTTGACGTTCGTGTTCACAGCAGTGTTGACGTTCGTGTTCGTGGCAGTGTTCGCAGCCCCGTTCACAGCGGTATTGGTCGCGGTGTTGACGTTGGTGTTCACAGCGGTGTTGACGTTGGTGTTCACGGCAGTGTTCGTGCCCGTGTTCACAGCAGTGTTCACGTTCGTGTTCGCAGCCGTGTTCGTGGCAGTGTTCGCAGCCCCGTTCACAGCAGTGTTCACGTTCGTGTTCGCAGCAGTGTTGTCAGCCGTGTTGTCTTCGAGAGCAATAACCGTGAACGTCACGCTGTCAGAAGCCGTGGTCTTGTTGTCGGTAACCAAGAGTTGGTAGTCGCCGACTGCAAGGTTCGTGCTGTCGACTCGCAAGGCAAGATTGCCCTGCGCGTCGATCGCCAGTACGTCCGTCAACAACGTTTCACCAACAATGGCGAGCGGTGTTACGGTCCCGGCGCCCTGGCCCACAGGAGCAATGTATACAGTTGCTGTTTGGCCTGCGGAGAACTTGGAGCCGGTCAGGAGTGTGCTTTGACCCTGTTCGACCGTCTTCGGCGTAACGTCAACGCTCACCAAAGGCAGCGCCGGAGCATTCACTACCAAATACCTGGCGGTGGACTTTCCTGTGGTGTTGTCCACGACAGTCACCTTGTATGTACCCGGAGCCAAGCCATCAGTGTTAATCGTGTAGTCGATGTCTCCACCAGCTGAAACAACTTCGTTGGTTGTCAGCACGGTTTCAATTCCCGTGCCACGGTCCTTGATCTTGACGCTCACTGTCCCATTGGGCGTGTACTTCTCGCCCAGTACCAGAGAATCCTGACCAACCGTCACAACACCGGGTACCAAGTCAAAGTCCTGGTGGATGGTGTTGTCAGCCGTGTTGGCGCCCGTGTTCATTGCGGTGTTCGTTGCCGTGTTTACGTTCGTGTTCGTCGCAGTGTTCACGCCAGTGTTCACGTTCGTGTTCGTAGCCGTGTTCACGCCAGTGTTCGTTGCGGTGTTCACGCCAGTGTTGACAGTCGTGTTGTCACCCGTGTTCGTAGCCGTGTTCACGCCAGTGTTCGCAGTCGTGTTCGTAGCCGTGTTCACGCCAGTGTTCGCAGTCGTGTTCGTTGCGGTGTTCACGCCAGTGTTCGCAGTCGTGTTCGTTGCGGTGTTCACGCCAGTGTTGACAGTCGTGTTGTCACCCGTGTTCGTCGACGTATTCGTAGCCGTGTTCACGCCAGTGTTCACGGTTGTGTTGGTCGACGTGTTCGTTGCGGTGTTCACGCCAGTGTTGACAGTCGTGTTCGTTGCGGTGTTCACGCCAGTGTTGACAGTCGTGTTGTCACCCGTGTTCGTCGACGTATTCGTAGCCGTGTTCACGCCAGTGTTCACGGTTGTGTTGGTCGACGTGTTCGTAGCGGTGTTCACGCCGGTGTTCGCAGTCGTGTTAGTGGACGTGTTCGTAGCGGTGTTCACCCCAGTGTTGACAGTCGTGTTGTCACCAGTGTTCGTAGCCGTGTTTACGGTGGTGTTGGTCCCGGTGTTCACAGCGGTATTCACAGCGGTGTTCACAGCTGTGTTGACGTCAGTCGGGCTGCCATTGGTAACGGTCAACGGGGTTTCCGCCTCGTCGCCAGCAACAGTGCTTCCCTCGACCTTGCCCGCGCCAGCGGGAGTTCCGGCAGGAACCGTCAGGGTGGCGTTGATTTCGCCAGCTGCGTTGGATTGAACGGTAACCGGCGAGCCAATGACAGCACCTGCACCATTGACAATCTGGACGGTTACTGCGGTGTTGGCCGGCCAGTTTGCACCGGTGACAACAGTAGTGTTGCCATCCTGAACGCTGCTGGGGGTAGCCACAACTGTCGGAACCAGGACGATGGGCGCATCCAGGGCGCGAACCGTTGACGTGGCCAGGCTAACCTTGGCCACGGTCGCCGGTGCGGCAAGTCCCGGAAGGAGCGTCAGGGTCAAAGCACTCACCGAGAACGATCCGGCACCGAGGGCGCCGACAACCGGCTGATCATTAACTGTCAGCTGGACAACCTGCGCCAGAACGCCGTTAATCACGGGTGACAGAGTCGTCAGCAGAGGCGCGGTGGCGCCAGCTACAAGGCCGCCAACGCTGTTCAAAACAGGGTTGACTGCCGTTCCGACAGCTGTCTTGATGAGCGGCAGGGCAACAGTGTTGAGTGCGACCTCCAGTGTTCCATCGAGGACCGCCCCCAAACCGGTGACGTCAACAACGGGGGCCGTCGGGTCGGTTCCGAGGAGCTGCCCCAAGGACGCGTCAATCGTGACCGTGCCCGTAAGGAGGACGGCACTGGCCTCGGCATTCACAACGAGGCGAATGGAGTTGAGAGCGTTCTTAATTTCCTGGGTAATGGTTGCCGTCAAATCATCGATGGCCGCACCCAGAGCCACGGTAATGGCCGAAAGGGTTGCAGCGTTGATGACGTCAGTATTGGGATCCTGGCCGTTGAGGCCATCTGTTGCATCAAAGGCTTTGGCGAGGTCGATAGTGACCATTCCGGTGCCCAGATTGATGTTTGCAATCCCGTTGGGATCCGAAACGTTCTTGGTGATCAGGTTTGTCTTTACGCCGTTAAGCGCCGTGTTAACACCGTTGAGGCCAATGGTCGTGTTGCTCAGGCCAATGCCAGCGACGTTGACACCGTTCAAAATGCCTGCAATGGTGCCCAGCAGGGGACTGCTGGAGCCTGCAACACCATTGAGCGTGACGCCGAGTCCGTCAACCACGCCTCCAACTGATGTGGTCAAGGCGCCAACGGCAGGGCTCTTGATGTTGAGCTTGGCATCAGCAACTACGTACTCCGGGCTG
Source organism: Arthrobacter glacialis (assembly GCF_002909415.1). NCBI lineage: Bacteria > Bacillati > Actinomycetota > Actinomycetes > Micrococcales > Micrococcaceae > Arthrobacter > Arthrobacter glacialis. The sequence continues at coordinate 32,640 of NZ_PPXB01000004.1, forward strand.
ATGACGGCGGCGTTCTTTGATGCCTTGGACGCCAGGGCACCGATTTCAAGGCCAAGTTCGCTGACAGCGGGGCTGGTCAACGGATCAAGTCCAGCCTGCGCGAGCAAATCGGTCAGATTGATCTTGGCATTGCCGCGGGGACTGCCGTCGGCGTTGTTCAAGGCGATGGCACCGTTGGCGTCAACTGCACCGGCGGCAGCTGTTGCCGAGGTTGCAGACGGCGCAGCAGCATAGCTGTTCAACACGCCCAGGGCACCCAGGTCAAGAAGACCCTTGGGTTGGCCGGCAGTCTTGAGCAGCGGCAGGGTTACGGTCCCTGCATTGAGCTGCAGCCCACCGAGGGCCGGGAGGCCGATGTTAATGGGCGCGGCGTTCGGGCCTGCGTCGCTGGGGTTTCCAGCCAGGCTTGAAGCCGATGCCAATAATTGTGCCTTCAGCAGGTCTGCTGAGATTACCTGGCCCAAGGCCTCGGAGTCGTCGGTCGACGCCGCGTTCGCTCCAGACATGGACATAAACATCATGCTGACGGCGACACCGCCCGCCAACACCTTTGAGCCGGTTCGCAGAGATCGGGTAGCCCGACCGCTAGCGCGGCTCCTTGTCTCAAATATCACGTTGATCCTCCCAGTTACTTTTCGAAAAGTAGGGCCCACATGGGTGTGCCCACTGGAGACGATACAAAGTCACATGGAGCGTTCATTTTAGATGCTCAGCCAATTAAAATTACCCGAACGGCCCACGCCATATACCCATCTGATGGATGCCTAATTTAGCACTCAAAGTCGCATAAAATAAGCAATTTTGATTTCCCCCATTCAATGGCGTTTCCGTCCAAAAAGGGCCCGTAGCCAGTCGGCTAGTCCCCGGAGGGGATTTCCACCCAGCCACACTTGATCCCCAAATTCCCCCATGAGGATGCTTGAATCGTTATGACGTTTTAACCAAAAAAGTGCCCGCCGAAGCGGGCACTTTACGCAGGCTTGTCATGTTGGGACTAAGCCATTGCGGAACTATGCGTTACTGCGGTCTAGCTGAGTAGGGCATCCACAAAGCTCTCCGCATCAAAGGGAGCCAGATCGTCGGCACCTTCACCCAAGCCCACAAGCTTTACGGGCACGCCCAGTGACTTCTGAATGGCCACCACAATGCCACCCTTGGCGGTTCCGTCCAGCTTGGTCAGCACAATGCCAGTGATGTTGACAACCTCGGCAAATACTTTGGCCTGGGTAAGGCCGTTCTGGCCGGTGGTGGCATCCAGAACTAGCAGCACCTCATCAACGCTCGCTTGTTTTTCGATGACCCGCTTGACCTTACCCAGCTCATCCATCAAGCCAACCTTGTTTTGCAGGCGCCCTGCGGTGTCGATCATGACCACATCGACTTCCTGCTCGATGCCCACCTTGACCGCTTCAAAGGCGACAGAGGCCGGGTCTGCCCCGTCGACGTCGGACTTCACGGTGGGAACACCAACACGGGCACCCCAGGTGGCCAACTGCTCAGCGGCGGCGGCACGGAAAGTATCGGCGGCACCCAGGAGCACATCCTTGTCCTCGGCCACCAGCACACGCGCCAGCTTACCCACGGTGGTGGTCTTGCCAACACCGTTGACGCCGACCACCATGAGGATGGCCGGGCGGTCATCGTGGCGGTCAATGTTCAAGGACCGGTCCATGGTGGGATCCACCAGCTTGATCAATTCCTCGCGCAGCATGGCCTGAACCTGCTCCGGGCTGCGGGCACCTAAAACCTTCACGCGCTCACGCAGGGTGTCCACCAGCTCCATGGTGGAATCCGTGCCAACGTCTGCCAGCAGCAGCGTCTCCTCCACCTCTTCCCACACATCCTCATCGATGGTGTCCCGGGATAGGAGCGCCAAGAGCCCCTTGCCCAGCGCATTATTGGACTTAACCAACCGAGCACGCAGCCTCACAAGACGGCCCTCAACCGGGAGCGGCGTCTCCAAGGAGGGTGCGGCCGGCTCTTCCTGCTCAACAATCTCAAGGTCCGACGTCGGCAGCTGGGCTTCGGGGCGTTCCTGCACCAACGTGTCGGTGGAGCCGGCGGCATCGGCCGTGTCCACCGGGGCTGGATCGTTGGCATCTCGCGGGCCTGAGAAGTCTTGGCTGGTGCGTCGGGCCTTCAAGAAGACGGGAATGAGGCCACCAATGACGGCGAGCCCAACAACAATGGACAGGATGATGGGGAGAATATCGTTCACTCCCCCAGTCTCTCACGGTGGTTGGGAACCAGCAGGTGCCGTCTGGTTGTGACAAACTCATCCTTGATGTCAATGAAAAGTCCTCACACCAAAAACACTGCCGATGCACCTCCAATTCACTTGGGCCGCGAGATCAAGGTTCTGGTTGCCGCCGCGTTCCTGATCGCCATTGGATTTGGCATTGTGGCGCCCGTCCTACCGCAGTTCGCGCAGAGTTTTGATGTCAGCGTGGCCGCCGCGGCAGTGGTGGTCAGCGCCTTTGCATTCACCCGGCTTGCGTTCGCGCCGTTGAGTGGCTGGCTGGTGGAGCGGATGGGTGAACGCCGCACCTACATCTTGGGGATTCTCATTGTTGCCGCGTCCAGCGCCGCATGCGCCTTTGCCCAAAACTATTGGCAATTGCTGCTGTACCGGGGGCTGGGCGGGATTGGCTCCACCATGTTCACTGTGGCCGCCATGGGTCTGCTCATCAGGATGGCTCCGCCACAAGCCCGGGGCCGCGTCTCCAGCTTGTATGCCGGTTCCTTCCTGCTGGGAAACATTGCCGGCCCCGTGGTGGGTGGATTGCTGGCGGGCCTGGGCATGCAACTGCCGTTCCTGGTCTATGCCGGGGCACTGGTTCTGGTGGCACTTTTGGTGGCCACCATGCTCCCTGCAGTGGTTGGCGCACCGCACGGTTCGGCTGCCAAGTCCGTGGCCAAGGCGCCAGCGCTGCCGCTGCGGGCGGCCTTGGCGTTGCCGGCTTACAGGGCTGTGCTTACCTCAGGATTCGCCAATGGCTGGTCCGCCTTCGGCATCCGCATGGCCCTGGTGCCGCTTTTTGCCACGGCCGCCTTGGGTGCGGGGCCTGAAGTGGCCGGCATTTCCCTCGCCGTCTTTGCCATCGGAACAGGCGCTGCCCTGACCTTCTCGGGCAAGCTGGCTGACACGTGGGGCCGCAAGCCCATGATCTTGGCGGGCCTGGCAGTCAACGGCCTGGCCATGGGGGTTCTGGGCTTTACGGGTAACGAGTTCTGGTTCTTCGTGGTTTCCGCCCTGGCAGGACTTGGCAGCGGGCTCATGGGCCCGGCCCAACAGGCAACCGTGGCCGACGTCATCGGCAACAACCGCTCCGGCGGTAAGGTTCTTGCCACTTTCCAGATGAGCTCCGATTTAGGCGCCATCATCGGACCCATCGCAGCGGGCATCCTGGTGGACACCTTCTCCTACGGACCGGCCTTCGCCATGGCCACGGCCATCGCCCTGCTGAGTATCCTGTTCTGGCTGCCAGTCAAGGACACACGGCTCTCCTGACAATCTTTGACGCAGTTGTTACACGAAATGCGTCCCGGAATGCGCTTTCCACAGCAACAAGTGCGTCACAGTTGGGGAAAGACGGAGGCGTCAGGCGTTGGACGATTCGCGGTCCATGCGCTGGCTGATCACTGTTGAGACGCCGTCGCCCCTCATCGACACTCCGTAGAGGGCGTCGGCAACGTCCATGGTCCGCTTTTGGTGCGTGATGATGATGAGCTGGCTGGATTCGCGCAACTCCTCAAAAATGGTGATGAGCCTGCCCAGGTTGGTGTCATCCAAGGCCGCCTCCACCTCATCCATCACATAGAACGGCGACGGCCTGGCCTTGAAGATGGCCACCAACAGGGCCACGGCCGTCAGCGAGCGCTCCCCGCCGGAAAGCAGTGAGAGCCGCTTGATCTTCTTGCCTGCGGGCCGGGCTTCAACTTCAATGCCCGTGGTGAGCATGTTCGCCGGATCCGTCAGGATCAGCCGGCCCTCTCCTCCTGGGAAGAGCCGGCCAAAAACCCGCTCAAACTGTACGGCTGTGTCCGTGTAGGCGGCCGTGAAAACTTCCTCTACCCGCGCATCCACTTCCTTGATGATGTCCATCAAGTCCCTGCGGCTGGATTTCAAGTCCTCCAACTGTGACGCCAGGAATTGGTGGCGTTCCTCCAATGCGGCAAACTCTTCCAGCGCAAGCGGGTTGACCTTGCCCAACGCTGCGAGGTCGCGTTCTGCGCGTTTGAGGCGCTTTTCCTGCTCCTCGCGGACAAACGGAACGCCCTCACGGACTTCGGCACCCGATTCATCCACCGTGACGCGCAGTGCAGCCCACTTGTCCGTGGCTTCCCCCGGCCCGTGCGGCACCGGAACGTCCGGCCCGTATTCGGTGATCAAATGGTCTACGGTCAGCCCCAATTCCTCGATGGACTTGTTTTCCAGCGTTTCAATGCGCAAGCGTTGCGCGGCACGGGCCATTTCATCCTTGTGGACTGAGTCAGTCAGTTTGGCGAGTTCCTTCTCGCCCGCCACCATGGCTGCCCGGACGGCCATCAACTCCACTTCACGGGCCGCCCTGTGCTCCTCGGCCGCATCGCGCACCTGCTCAGCCATTTCAATGGACTGCGCCACGAACCCCAGAATGTGTTCGGTAGCCAGTGCCACGGCGGCGGCCTTTTTGGCCTGAAAGAGGCGCCTGTTGGCCCGCTGTGCTGCCTGCTCCCGGGCCAGCCGCTCCGTGGTGGCGGCGCGTTCCAAGGCCGACGCGCGGTTTCTCACGGTGTTCAGTGATTCCTCGGTACTGCGCAGAGAAAGCCTGGTTTCCAACTCCACGGCGCGGGCGGCCGTGGCTGCAGCGGCCAGGGCGTCCCTTTCATCCATGGACGGCTCACCGTCGGCCGGTGCGTCCTGGGCAACGGCCAACCGTGCGGCAATCTCCGCCAGGGCGTCCTGCTCCTGGGCAAGGTTGGCCGTGGCCGCCGCCAACGCCGCAGCATGCCGTTGCGACTCCCCCACAGCCGACCGCAAGGTGGCACCCAGTGAGCCGAGGCGTTCGGCAACAGCTGCCAGACGGGCATCGGATTCATGCAGTTCCGCCAAGGCACCGGCCTCGGCGTCAGCCAACTCCGGGCGTTGGGAGCGCAGGCCGGCCAGCGCAAACCTGGCCTGCTCGCCGCGGGCAGTGGCGGCACGCAATTGATCCTGTGTTTGTTCCACTGCTGCCTGCAGTTCCAACAACGACGGAGCCGTGGCCGAACCGCCCTTGAGGTAAAACGCCGTGATCACATCTCCTTGCGCCGTGACAGCCGTCAAGCCCGCGTGGTGGGCCAGGACTTGTTGCGCCGCGGCGAGATCGGGAACCAGCACCACTGCTGCCAGCAGGTTATCGAGTGCGGCGTCCAGTTCCGGCGGGCCGCTGAGCTGCGTACGGGCCACAACGGCACCAGCAACCACGTCCGCCGCGGTCTGCGCTGCGGCGATCAGGGCCGCTTGGTGCACAGACGTTGGGTGGGGGGTTTGGGCAGGGGTGCCGGTGACCACAAGGGTGACGCGTCCGCCGTCGTCAGTCTTGATCAGTGCCAAGGCATCCAGGGCTGCCGACATATCGCTGACGGCAACACCTTCGGCGGCCGCATCCAGTGCGGCAGCAATGGCTGTTTCGTGGCCGTGTGCCACCTGAATCAGGGCGGCCATGGCGGCCACAACCCCTGGCGGCGCGGCAGTCAGCAGGTGGGCGCTGGCGTCCTTGCGCAGCAAACCCACGGCCAGGGCATCGCGCCGGGCGGTGAGGGAATCACGTTCGCGCTCGGCAGCGAGCTGATCGGCGCTTAGTGACTGGATCCGCTCATCCAGCTCGGCGAGGGCTGCGGCGGCCTCCTCATAATGGGCATCAAGGCGTTCCTCGCCGGCTTCCACACCAGCCACCTGGGACTCCAGCGCGGCAAACTCTTGGGCTGCGGCGTTGTGCCGCTCGGCTCCGGCGGCCTTGCTTTGGTGCAGCCGGCCGATCTCGGCTTCGGCCGACTCCACGCGGGAACGCACGGAGGCCACTTTGCCCGCCAGCCGGGCCAGGCCCTCACGCCTGTCAGCCGTGGCGCGCAGCAGTTCACGGACACGCTGCTCCTCGGCCCGCACCGCCGTCTCGGCGTCTTCCTTGATTTCCATGGCGGTTTCCAGCCCGTAGCGGCGTTCTTCCAGGGCCAAATCCAGCTCAGCCTCGTCGGCTCGCAGCCGCGCGGCTTGCTCAGCCAACCTGTCGGGGTCGCGATGGGGATCCGCGACGGCGTCCGGGGTGCCCAGGTGGCGTTGGCGTTCGGCAGCCAGCGCACCCATGGACTTCAACTGGTCACGGGTGGCGCGGAGCTGGTACCAATCGTCCTTGGCAGCATTCAACACTGGAGTGGCGGCGGCGGCGAGCTGTTCAAGATCACCTTGCTGCGTGCGCCCGGCCAGGAGTTGCTTCTCCACCAGTTCGCGGCGGTTTTTCAGGGCCAACTCATCCGCGGCGTCCTTTTCCACGGCGTTACTGAGTTGGACTATTTCATCCGCCAGCAGCCGGGCTTTGGCGTCACGGAGGTCAAATTGCACGCTTTGGGCGCGCCTGGCCACGGCTGCCTGCTTGCCCAAGGGTGTCAGCTGGCGCCGAATCTCCCCGGTCAAATCGCTCAGGCGGGCCAAATTGGCGCTCATGGCCTCAAGTTTGCGCAGCGTCTTTTCTTTGCGACGGCGGTGCTTGAGAATTCCTGCCGCCTCTTCAATGAATCCGCGGCGGTCCTCCGGTGTTGCGTGCAGCACCTTGTCCAGCTGGCCCTGGCCCACGATGACGTGCATTTCTCGTCCCAAGCCCGAATCCGAGAGCAATTCCTGGATGTCCAGGAGCCGGCAGGAGGTGCCATTGATGGCGTACTCGGAGCCGCCTGCCCGGAAAAGGGTGCGTGAAATGGTGACCTCGGCATAGTCGATCGGCAGGGCGCCGTCGGCGTTGTCAATGGTCAGCGCCACATGGGCGCGGCCCAGCGGCGGACGGGCGGAGGTGCCGGCAAAGATGACATCTTCCATTTTGCCCCCGCGCAGGGTTTTGGCGCCTTGCTCGCCCATGACCCACGCCAGCGCATCCACCACATTGGATTTACCCGAACCGTTGGGGCCCACGACTGCAGTCACACCCGGTTCAAAGTCAAAAGTGGTGGCCGAGGCGAAGGACTTGAATCCGCGCACGGAAAGACTTTTTAGATGCAAACTGGTTTCTTCTCCTGCGCCGGACTGTTTCTCACAAGCCAATCTACCGTGAAATGACTCCGTGCACCGGGGCAGGCACCGCGTGTATGCGTTGTGGCGTATGTGCATGAACACCCCTAAAAGGTGCATAGTTAAGGGTGGGTCTTGATGAACCATGGGGGCTGCTGCAGAGAACATCCCGTGAATCAGGATCAGGTCACTGGATTTCCGGTGCCAAATGTCACCGAATCTCTCAAGAAAAAGGCTGGAACTTGATCGGCAATGCTACGTTTCGACACCACAACACTGCCTTGCTTGCCGTCTCCAGCATTGAGGCTCCGGTAGTTGTCCGTTCCAGCGATTTTGATGACCGCCTAGCCCCGAGCCTGAAACGGCTGCGCCTGTCCAAGCGCTTGCTTGAGCGAGTTGCCGGTGTTGAGGAACGCCGCTGGTGGGCACCCGGAACATCCTTTGACGACGCCGCCATAGAGGCAGGCGCCAAGGCCCTGGCGGAGTCCGGCATTGATGCCAGCCAGGTGGGCCTGCTGATCAACACCAGCGTCACCCGCCGCAATTTGGAGCCCTCAGTTGCCGTGAAGATTCACAACGGTTTGGGCCTGCCGTCCTCGGCCATGAACTTTGATGTGGCGAATGCCTGCCTGGGCTTTGTCAACGGAATGACGCTCGCCGCGAACATGATTGATTCCGGCCAGATCAAATACGCACTTATTGTGGCCGGCGAGGACGCCCAGGCCACCCAGGAGACAACTTTCCGGCGCTTGAATGCGGAGACCTCAACCCGCGAGGACTACTTGCGCGAGTTTGCCACCTTGACTCTGGGCTCCGGCGCAGCAGCCGCCGTGATCGGCCCGGCGGATCTTCATCCAGACGGACACCGCATTTTGGGCGGTGTTTCGCGCGCGGGCACCGAACACCACGAATTGTGCGTTGGCGGCCCCGACGGCATGTTCACCGACACCAAGGGCCTGCTGGACAACGGTTTGAAGCTTGTCACCGATGCCTGGGATGAGGCCCACACCGATGGTTGGGAGTGGGGCTCCATGGACAGGTACGTCACCCACCAGGTCTCCAACTCCTACACCAACGCCATCATCAAGGCTGTGAACCTGGTGCGCTCCAAGGTACCCATGACATTCCCCAAGTGGGGCAATGTGGGCCCGGCATCGCTGCCCATGACCCTGGCACAGGAATCCCACACCCTCAACAGCGGAGACAGGGTTCTCTGCATGGGCGTGGGCTCCGGACTGAACACCACCATGATGGAAATTCAGTGGTAGCTGCGGCTTTGCCCGTCACAGAACTTCCCGAGCCGTGGCCCGGCGTTAGGGCAGGCTGGCGTCGGACGCTATCCGTGCCCTCAACGGCACCGGTGGACTCCCCGGGAACCAGCCGCCAATGGCATTTTTTGGACAACGCTGACGATGTTGCTGCCACGGGCATGGAGCCTGTGGGCACCTTGCTGTGCGTACACGGCAACCCCACCTGGTCCTACTTGTGGCGCACCCTGCTGGCTGGAGCCACTTCCCCCGCCACCGTGGCTGCCGGCGGTCCCTGGCGTGTCATAGCCGTGGACCAGCTGGACATGGGCTTCTCCGAGCGCACCGGCACCTTCCGCCGGCTAGAGGACCGGATCACCGATCTTGGCGACCTCACCGACGCCTTGGGCCTTGCTGGTCCAGTGGTCAGTGTGGGCCACGACTGGGGCGGCATCATCTCACTGGGCTGGGCCACCCGACACCGGGACCAGCTGGCCGGCGTCGTGCTAACAAACACTGCAGTCCACCCGGGCGGTTTCACGCTGCCACCGGCCTTGAAGCTTGCCTTGCATCCGGCCGTGCACCCCTGGGGCACCAAGACTTCGCCAGCATTCTTGTCCGTCACACACGGTCTGGCGCAGCCGGCGTTGAGCGAGGATGTCCGTGCGGCATTCATGGCGCCGTACCGCAGCGCGGCACGGCGCGACGGCGTGGGGAATTTTGTGGCCGACATTCCGGCCGGTGAAGGGCACCCGTCGTGGCCGGCCCTGGATGCCGTGTCCTCCGGCATTCGCACTCTGGAAGTTCCCGCGTTCATGCTGTGGGGCCCCAAGGATCCTGTATTCTCCGACAGGTACCTGCGTGATCTGTTGACCCGGCTGCCGCACGCTGATGTGCACCGCTTTGAAGGCGCCAGCCACCTGGTGCAAGAAGACCGGGACATCGCCACACCCACGTTCGCCTGGCTGGCGCAGAACGTCCCCAGCCGCTCGCAAGCTCACCGCGGGGCCCTGGCGGACGCGGCCCCAGGCCACGCCGGGGATGCAGGCGCGTTTTCGCCCATGCTGGCGCAGCTCGATGCCCGCCGTGCGGAGACGTCTACGGCCGTGGTCGACATGCTGCCCAACGGTTCCACCAAGAAATTGAGCTGGGCAGAACTCGCCCGGGACGTTGATGACCTCGCAGCAGGACTGCGGGAACTCGGCGTCACGGCCGGGGACCGGGTGAGTTTGCTGGTGCCTCCGGGCATCAACCTGACCACGCTCATCTATGCATGCCTGCGCCTGGGTGCCATCATTGTGGTGGCCGACGCCGGCCTCGGTACCCGTGGCATGAGCCGTGCCATCAAGGGCGCCGGCCCGGACTACTTGATAGGCATTGAAAAGGCCCTGCTGGGCGCCCGCCTCTACAACTGGCCGGGCGTCAAGATTGCGGCAGAAGACTTCACCCCTGCCACGGCCACAGCACGCAAGACGGTCCTGAACGTAGCCGCCACCATTCCGCAGCTCATGGCCAATGGGCGTGTGGAGCGCCTGGCCGGCACCCGCCCCGGGTTTAGCACAGCCGATCCAGAGACCGATGCGGCCGTGTTGTTTACCTCCGGATCCACGGGTCCTGCCAAGGGTGTTGTTTACACGCACCGCCGCCTGGCCGCCATGCGGGACACCCTGGCGGCAACGTATTCACTGGATGCGGGGACGGCCCTCGTGGCAGGGTTCGCCCCCTTCGCGCTGCTGGGACCGGCCCTTGGCGCCACCACCGTGACCCCGGACATGGATGTCACGGCGCCGCGCACACTCACTGCCGCGGCCCTTGCCAATGCCGCGGCAGCCATCAACGCCACTGTGGTGTTCGCCTCACCAGCGGCCCTGGTGAATGTTGTGGCAACCGCTGCGCAACTGGCGCCCGGGCAGCAAAAGGCCCTGGCCGGTGTCGAACTCCTCTTGTCAGCCGGGGCCCCCCTGGCCGAACAACTGTTGCACCAGGTGCAAACGCTGGCGCCCAACGCGGCCCTGCACACCCCTTATGGCATGACTGAAGCGCTGCCGGTGACGGACATTGACCTGGCCGGGATCGGCGCTGCCGGTGTTGGCAACGGCGTCTGCGTTGGCTTGCCCGTCAGCGGCGCCCAGGTGGCCATTGCGCCCATCGATGCCGACGGACAAGTGATTCCCACACCTACTTTCGATGCGTCGGTCACGGGGGAAATCCTTGTCAGCGCCGCGCATGTCAAGGAACGCTACGACCGTTTGTGGATCACGCAGCAGCGCAGCACCTCCATACCTGGCTGGCATCGCAGCGGCGACATTGGCCATCTTGATGCGCAAGGGCGTCTCTGGGTGGAGGGCCGGATGGAGCACATTCTGTGCACCCCGGCTGGCGTCAAAACACCTGTTGCCGCCGAACAGGCAGTGGAGCTCGTCCCGTCAGTGGCCCGCGCGGCCGTGGTGGGTATTGGGCCTGCCGGGACGCAAGTAGCGGTGGCCATCGTTGAGACCAATCCGGCGCCAAAACGTTCCGGCCTAGCGTCCCCAGCCCTGGCCGCCGAGGTGCGTGCTGCGGCGTTGAGCGTGGATATGCCACTGGCAGCAGTTCTTGTGATCGATTCCATGCCCACTGATGTGCGGCACAATTCCAAGATCGACCGTGCCAAGCTCTCCCGCTGGGCCGGGCGGATGCTTGCCGGCGAGAAGGCCGGACGTCCATGAGCACGTCCGGGCCCGGCGTTGTTGGCGGTGGCCGCCGGGTCCTAGTGACAGGTACCAGCGGTTTGCTGGGCCGTTCCGTGGCGCAGCTGCTCTTTGACCGCGGATACTCGGTGGTGACCTTGCAGCGCCGGGCCGTTGACGCCCCGTGGGATTCACTGCAGGGTTCCGTGGCCGATCCAGATGTGGCAGCCCGCGCAGTCCACGGCGTCGACGCCATAGTTCACCTGGCTGCCAAGGTGTCCTTCACCGGTGCGTGGGATGAGTTCGTGGCCACCAACATTGTTGGAACCCGGCAACTCATCACGGCTGCCCAGCATGCGGGGGTGCGTGACTTTGTGTTTGTGTCCTCCCCGTCGGTGGCCCATCTTGGCGCGTCCATTGTTGGCAGTGGAGCAGGCGCTGCCAGCCCGGAATTTGCCCGCGGCCACTACGCCCGTTCCAAAGCTGCCGCCGAGGAAATGGCCCTGGCCGAAGACTCCCCCACCTTCAGAGTGACAGCCATCCGCCCGCACATTGTGTGGGGTCCCGGCGACACCCAGCTGGTGGAGCGCGTGGTGGAACGCGCCCGCGCCGGCAGGCTTCCACTGCTGGACGGCGGCCGCGCCCTGATTGACACCACCTATGTGGACAATGCTGCCGAGGCCATTGTGCGCGGACTGGAACGCATGGACTACGCCCACGGCCAGGCTCTCGTGGTGACAAATGGCGAACCCCGCCCGGTTGGTGAGCTGATTGCAGGCATTTGCGCGGCCGCCGGCGTAAAGGCACCAGGATACTCGGTTCCCGGCTGGCTGGCCAGAGGCGCCGGTTCCGCTATTGAGAAGGCCTGGACGGCTGCAGGCAGCCGCGGCTGGGTTCATGATGAGCCTCCCATGACCCGTTTCTTGGCCGAGCAGCTCTCCACAGCGCACTGGTTTGACCAGCGCCACACGCAGGCTGTCCTTGATTGGACGCCTGCCGTCTCCCTCGATGAGGGCCTGGCGAAGCTGGCCGCGCACTACCGGGCGCAGGGTTAGGCAGCCACACTGCCGGCCGGTCCGCACGAATGCTGACCTTAGCCACAAGAATCACCGTGCAACCAAGCATCTCGCAGCCAGGGTCATTAAAAGATTTCGTGTCCATGCGGATCCGACCCTGTGTTGTCCACAGATTTCCCGTTTTGGCGGGTTGGGCCCTTGCCCCCGCAGACCCTATTCTTTCCAGAATCAACCCCATGGACATCCACACTGTAGCGGACTCCTTTTCAAGGCACTGGCCCTTGGACCGTGTGGTGGCCACCACGGGACAGCTGCTCCATGCCGGATTGGACACGCGGATCATTGAGGCTGGCGTGGAGCGGAACCTGATCTTACGCCTAAGGCGCGGGGTGTATGTTCCCATGCATACGTGGCAGGGGGCCAAACCCTGGGACAGAGACAAGATGGTGCTTGCCGGCCACATTGCCGTCAGCAATGGGAGATGTGTGTATTCGCATTTCAGTTCAGCACGCCTACATGATCTTCAGCTGTGGAACAGCTCAAAACTGATTCATGTCAGCACGCCTTACAGTGCTTCACCCGCACGGACCTCACAGGATATCGCCGTCCACTTTGCCAAAATTGCCCCCAGGGAACTCGTCCAGCGGTTCATTCCAGGGGTTGGCTTGGCCCACCACACCAGCCTGCCCAGGACGGTATTGGAGTGCGCCATGAGGGGTTCCTTGGAACAGGCTGTCATTATTGGTGATTCGGCGCTCCATGCAGGCCTGAACCTGAACGAACTTGCGGAGCTGGCGGAATGATTCCTTGGCTGCCGGGGCATCAAACGGGCGCGCCGGGCCATCAAGGCCTTCAGTGCCGACTCGGAATCAGCGGGTGAGTCCAGAACTCGCCTCCTGGTGATGGAACTGTCCATCGAGCAACCAGAGCAACAAGTGTGGCTTGACTCTGCCAGTGGCTCCTTCCGCGTGGATTTGCGTGGCGCGGCATCCGGCTGATCCTCGAATTCGATGGCGACACCAAGTACTTGGACGTCCAGCCCACTGGCGAAGCATTGATAGAGGAGCGCGAACGCGAAAATGCCCTGATCGAGGAAGGTTGGCGGTTCATCCGCGTCAAATGGCAGCATCTGAGCAACCCAGAGCTTCTCAAGGCTAGGATCATGGCTGCCTATTTTGCTGCCCAGCAAGCTGCCGCATGAAACATCTAGGCCAGCCACCTGCCCGGAGTACTCACGATTCTGCTGATCTCCGCTGCGAGATGCATGGTTACACAGAGTTTCTGGTGGCTAAGGTCAGCACTCACGTTGTCGTAGCCCAGGCTGCAGCAATTTCGCACCCGGCTACAGGCGGGCGTTGCGTGGCTTTGGTTGGCAGACAGGGCAGCTGTAAGAGGACCTGTTCATGAAGGTGTCCCGGCGAATTCTGGTGGACAAGCCCAGTCCTACGCAGCGATGGCAGGGTTCACCTTCACGGCCATAAGCATTCAAGGAACGGGAAAAATAGCCTGATGCCCCATTGACGTTGACGTAGAGCGAGTCGAAGCTGGTGCCACCGGCATCCAGGGCCCTGGTCATGACGTCATGGGCCGCATGGATGATCCGTTCGGTATCTGGCAGACGCAGGGTGTCAGTGGGCCTGGCATAATGCATCCTGGCAGCCCAGAGCGCCTCGTCGGCATAGATGTTACCAATGCCGGACACCAGCCCCTGGTCCAGGAGCGCACGTTTCAGCCCGGTCTTGCGGGCCCGCAGTTTCTTGTGCAGCTCCGCAATCGAGAAGAACGGGTCCAACGGGTCGCGGCCAATGTGCGCAGCTTCGCCGGGGATCAAAGCCCAACCGTCCCCGGCGCCAACACCGGCCATCCCGGAGCCGCCTGGTGCCCCGTCCGGGGTGGGCACCAGGGAGGTGACGAACAGGCCGCCGAAGATGCGCTGGTCAACAAAGCGCAGTTCCTCGGGTGCATCCGCACGGGGTGAAAAGGACAACCGGACCTTGAGATGTTTCTCGTGCGGCTGCTCCGGGGATTCCACCAGCAACTGACCGCTCATGCCGAGGTGGGCTACAAGTGCTGTGTGCGGCGCAGCAGAAGACGAGGGGTCATCCGTTAGCGGCATCCACAGGAACTTGCCGCGGCGCACCACGTCCAGAACTGTGGTGCCCAGCAGGTTTCCGCGGAAATCTTCAGCACCGAGTGAGTGGCGGCGAATGGAGCGGGGGTCAACCACTGAAACATCTGTGATGCTGCGCCCGGCAATCCAGCGCTCAAGGCCGCGCCGCACCACCTCAACTTCGGGCAGCTCAGGCATTATTTGACGGCGGCAGTTGCGGCCGTTGCCCCGCCAGAGGCGTCGGCGGAAGCAGCAGCGGGTGAGCCGGCTCCTGAGGGGGTTCCGGCGTCGTGGTTCTGCGGGAAAAGCTTCTCCAGCTCAACCCAGGCAACAGCGGCTGCCGAACGCTCCGCTTCCTTCTTGGACGGCCCGGTGCCCGTGCCGTGGAGCTCGCCGCCGATGAGCAGGCGTGCGGTGAAGGAGCGGTCGTGGTCGGGACCAACACCGGTAATTTGGTAGGAGATGGCGCCCATATGCTGGGCTGCGGCAATTTCCTGGATGTTGGTTTTCCAGTCGGTGCCGGCGCCAAGAACTGCGGAGTCTGCCAGCAGCGGGCCCACCAGGCGCATGACCAGGTCACGGGCCACGTCAATGCCATGGGTCATGTAGGTGGCGCCGATGAGGGCCTCCATGGTGTCGGCCAGGATGGAGGATTTGTTGCGTCCCTTGGTTAGGCGTTCGCCCTGGCCCAGGTAGATGAATTCGCCAACGCCCAGTGACCGCCCGATCGACGCCAGGGCCCGGGTGGAAACCACGGCGGAGCGGCGCTTGGCCAGCTCGCCTTCGGGCAACAAGGGATTCTCGCGGTAGAGCGCGTCGGTGACGGAGAAACCCAGAATGGAGTCGCCCAAAAATTCCAGGCGCTCATTGGTGGGGATGCCACCGTTTTCATAGGCGTAAGACCTATGTGTCAGGGCAAGACGAAGCGTCCCGGCATCAATAGTGACACCGAGACGCTTCAAAAGCAGTTTCTGCCCGTCCGTCAGCTTCGGGGATTCCGTACCTGAGGACATGAGCAGCTCCTGCAATAATTATTAACCACTAAATCGAACGGCCGGATGGCCGCACGGACGTCTTAGACGTCAGCAACCTTACGGCCCTTGTATTCCAAGAACAGTGCGGTGCCGGCTGAGTCGGTTACAACTCGTGCCTGGTGCGGCAAGCTGTAAACAACTTCGCCATTTTCAATGGTCTTGACCAGAGCAGGCGCGGTGGCCTTCCACTGGGAACGGCGTGCGCGCGTATTGGCACGGGACATCTTCCGCTTGGGAACAGCCACGGCAAACTCTTTTCTCTCGATAACTCACAGGCATCTGCCCACAAGTAAAAACTTATTTGCTAGTTTTCTTCGCCGGTAAAGCCCTGTAGGGCAGCCCATCGAGGATCTGAGACCTCATGATGGTGCCCCGGCTCATCTGCAAGGTGTATTCCGCATTCGGAACACAGACCCTCACAGTCTTCCCGGCACACCGGCTGGAACGGCAGGGCGGTTACCACTGCGTCCCGCAACACCGGTTCAAGATCGATAGAATCGTGCTCGACCCAACGTTGCTGATCTTCTTCTTGATCAAGGAATTCCGCAGGCGGTTCCTCGTAGAAGAAAAGTTCTTGCACATCAACTTCAAGGTCATCCTCGAACGTCTCCAAGCAGCGGGAGCATTCGCCTGTCACTTCGACAAGTACGTTGCCCGACACAAGAATTCCTTCATGGACGGCCTCAAAACGGAGTTCCAGATCCAAAATGGATCCAGGCGTCGCGCCGATGAGCGGAGTGCCAAAATCTTCCGGCACAGGTATACGTTCTTCGAACTTCCACATGCTGCCCGGGCTTCGCCCAAGCTCCCTTACACCAATGGTGAGGGGCGTGCCATGGTTGGACTTGTTGCCCAACGTGGTTTCGCTAATGAGAACTCCTGTAAGAACATATGACCGACGCACCATCTTAGCCCGAAAGCTGTCGGGCATCAAAACGAGCGGTACCAGACCAAATTGGCCTTATCCAGTCTACGACAGACTACGGCTTAACGGCGACCCCACCAGCCCATGCAGCGCGTGATGTAACTCTCAGCCGCTCTTTTGTAGATGTTCGACGCCGGACACGTTGGTTTTCGCGGGCCTGCTTGCGTGCGCCGTGGCCAGGTTTGGAGCATAAGTTCACGACTTTAATGATGCGTAGAACCCACGGCCAGTTCTGCGCATGAGTGCTCATGCGTAGAACCCACCTCGAGTTCAACGCATAAGTTCACACAATTGAGGCCGGGTATGGCTACCGCCGGGGAGGGACGATGGGAACGGGGCGAGTATCCGGCCCCACATCGCCTTGGAGGCGGCGCAGCACAGCACGGGGCACAAAGTCGGCCACATCCCCGCCCAGTGTATGAACTTCCTTGATCAGCGTGGAAGACAGGTGCAGGTAGCGGCTGTCCCCAGGCAGGAACACCGTCTCAACGCCTGAGAGCTGCCGGTTCATGGTGGCCATGGGCAGTTCATAGTCAAAATCGGAAGAGGACCGCAACCCCTTCACAATGGCTGAAACTCCGCGGGCGTGGCAGTACTCAGAGAGCAGCCCCTCCCCCATGGGTTCCACCACAATGCCCGACAATGCGGAGAATGTGGTCTTGGCCATCTCCAGGCGCTCATTGAGGGTGAAGCGGTAATTTTTGGCGTAGTTGGTTGATACCGCCACGATGACTTCGTCAAAAAGTCCGGCGGCTCGGGCAATCACTTCAATGTGGCCCTTGTGAATGGGATCAAATGATCCGGGGCATACTGCGCGTCGCATAGTCATGAATCTAGCCGACATCTTCGCTATCATGTGGCAGTTTCACTCATTTCCTAGCCATTTAGCTAAGCTACTGGCGGGTAGCGGCAGCCAGTGCCCCCGCGCCTCTCACTAGGGCGTAGGAGGTGCCGGCCGGTAACGTATTGAGGGTCTACTCAGCATGGATCACTTCACCGCCCGCCCACACGTTCCGCAGTGGCGGCTGGTTCTTCAAAGGAGCAGTAATGTCCCACCCATGGCAACGCACGGCGCAAGGCGCCAATTTGATGGGCCCTGATGGCTCCCTGGGTGTCACTATCTTTGAAGAGATCACCACTCTGGCCAATCAGCACCAGGCCATCAACCTGGGCCAGGGTTTCCCGGATGAGGACGGCCCCGCAGAGCTCAGCCGCCTTGCCCAAGAGGCCATCGCTCGGGGCAACAACCAGTACGCCCCCGGCAAGGGCATCCTGGATCTCCGCAACGCAATAGCCGAGCACCAGAACCGTTTCTACGGAATCACGCTGGATCCGGAGCATGAGGTCATTGTCACCACGGGTGCCACAGAGGCCATTGCCGCAGCCATTCTGGCCCTGACCGGTCCTGGCGAGGAGGTCCTCACCTTCGAGCCTTTCTACGATTCCTACGGTGCCATGATTGGCCTCAGCGGTGCCAGGCACACCACGGCTGCCCTGCTCCCGCCTGATTTCATGCCGGATCTGGCCACACTGGAAAACAGCTTCAGCCCGCGCACCAAGATGGTCATCATCAACAATCCGCACAATCCCACGGGGGCCATGTTTCCGCTGGAAGTGCTCACTGAGGTGGTGCGCCTGGCCATCAAGTACGACGCCGTCATCCTCACCGATGAGGTGTACGAACACCTCACCTTTGGCCCCACCCACATCCCCGTGGCCACGCTGCCGGGCGCGCGCGAACGCACCCTGACCATTTCCTCGGCCGGCAAGACGTTCTCCTTCACGGGCTGGAAGATCGGCTGGCTTTCCGGCCCGGCCGAGCTGGTGTCCGCGGCACGCACCGTGAAACAGTTCCTCAGCTACTCCTCCGGCACGCCGTTCCAGAGCGCCATTGCGGCCGGTCTGCGACTCGAGGACGACTACTTCACCGACACGGCAGCAACGTTGGCCCACAAGCGCGACATCCTGGGTGAGGGGCTGCGCGCGGCCGGCTTTGACGTGTACCTGCCACAAGGGACCTACTTCATCAATGCCGACACCCAAAAAATGGGCATCACCGACGCCACGGCACTGGCCCGCAAACTACCCGAGCTGATTGGTGTGGCGGCCATTCCTGTCCCCGTCTTCTGCCACCCCGAAGGCGCCCTGCGAACCCGATCCCTGCTGCGCTTTGCCTTCTGCAAGAAGGTTCCATTGCTGGAGCAGGCGGCGGAGCGCCTGGCCACCCTGAAGGACAAGCTCTAATGGCACAAAACAGCCGCTTCCTGCGCACCAGCGGCGTCCACGCCAGCATTGAAAAAGATCCCTGGCATGAGAACGCGTTCGTGCTGAGCATTGACAATGCTGAGCAGTCACATGTGAACCTGGCCGAGCCCGGCGAGGTTTTTTATGAGTACCTGCGCCGGATCGCCAACGCCGTGGACCAGCTCAAGGAGCCCGGCGAGCCCCTCACGGCACTGCACTTGGGCGCTGGCGCGCTGACCCTGGCCCGGTATGTCCAGGCCACCCGGCCAGGCTCGGTGCAGCATGCAGTGGAGTTGGAGCGTGAGCTGCTGGACTTTGTGCTGGAGCAGCTGCCCATGCCAGCTGGCACCAACCTCACCAGCCATGTGGGCGACGCCCGCGAGGCGCTGGCCGGGCTGCCTGCGGGCCTGTTGTTCGACGTCGTGATTCTGGACATTTTCAGCGGACCTGATGCGCCGGCCCATCTGGCCTGCGCAGACTTT
The DNA here is from genome assembly GCF_002909415.1 of Arthrobacter glacialis. Taxonomy (NCBI): domain Bacteria; kingdom Bacillati; phylum Actinomycetota; class Actinomycetes; order Micrococcales; family Micrococcaceae; genus Arthrobacter; species Arthrobacter glacialis. The sequence goes on from NZ_PPXB01000004.1 coordinate 51,610, forward strand.
TACCGCGAAGCCGCCGCCTTGTTGGCGCCGGAAGGCATCCTGGCGGTCAACGTTGGTGACGAGCCCGGGTTCACGCTGGTGGCCAGCCAGAGCAAGGCGCTGCAGGAGGCCATGACCAGCGTGGCAGCTTATGGCACAAGCATGCTATTTAGCCGCCGTTACCCAGGAAACATCATCCTGCTGGGCAGGAACGGGTCCTGGCCGCAAGGCTGGGCCCAGGCATTGGTGGCAGCGGGCCCGCACCCTGCCACGGTCCTGACAGGTGTTGAATTGGACGAGCTGACAGGCTGAGGCGGAAACTCCGGCTGCGGCACCCCAGGCACATGCCAAGTCGGCACCAATCAGCCTGAATCCCATGAGGGACCACCCGTCGCGCTGCATGAGTGGCGCGTCGGACAGCTCAAAGATCGCTCCGCCGTCCGGTGCTGCGGTCGCGGCCACATGCCGCCCCAAGCAGCCACCGGAGCTGTCTGCACGGGCCATGCATCAAGGCCCGGAATCCTGAGGTATTCGGTCAAGCTGACGGCGCCGTCGGTGCGCCACACATACCAAAGACCTTCAAAGGCCATGTCGTTCGCACGGTTGATGCGAGCCACGGCATCCTCGTCGCCGTCGCCATCAACGTCCCCGTACGTGACCCCATCCAGCGAGTAGGTGACCAACTCCACGCCCGTCCCCTGCGATGCCGTCCCGCCCGTCAGTTGCACGGTGACGGGCACATCCAGGCCCTTGAAGGAATACAGCCATTGTGCACCGCCCAGATCAACTGTACGAATATCCGCAGCGACAGGAGGAGCTGTGGTGGCCTCGGCTGTGCCCGGCGGCGCCTGCGGCGATGAACCTGTGCAGGCGGCGAGTCCCGGAAGCACTAGGGCCCCGACGAGTAATGACAGAGGCACGGAGCTGTCAATCATGGGTTTGACCCCGTCCGGGCGGGAGGAAGGCGCAGCTTAGTGAGCCTGGTCCATCATGCGCTGGTAGCTGCGCTGCTGCCGGTCCAACTGTATTTCCCGGAGGCAAAGCATGACCTGCCGCAGCGCCTCCCACTCGCCCTGGCGCAGCGCCGGCCCCTCGGGCAGGAGGCCGTCCACGGCCATCAGGACCCCGCCGTCGGAGAGGGTGAACAGGAAGTGCCGCTCAGGTTCGCGCATATGGCTCACTGCAATCCTGGCGTGAACGTGTTGCAACTCCCAGAACAGGTGGATGCGGATGCCACCGCGATCGGCACGAAGCACCGTGATCGATCCATCCGAACGGCCGCTGCCCCGATCCCGCCACCAGCCCTGGCTGCCCAGCACGTCACAAGCGGCAAAATACCGCGCTAGCTGCAGGTAGTGGGGGTCGCCCGGACCGGATTCGGGCCCGATCCCGAACTTCATCTCCAGGTGAAAGTCAATCTCGTGCTGCAGCAGTTCCCCGCCCGTCCGCGACTGCTGGTGGGACCGCCGGAAAATCTGCTCGGACAGCCGCCCCAACTCTTCCGGCCAATCATCCAGCCGGTTTTCATCCGCCAGCACGTCAAATTGCCCCGACAACAACGCCTTGTTGATGGTCTGGTTCATGTCGTCCGCCGCACCCCACAGCGCCGGGCTCAGCTTCACGGTCATGGCCGTCTGCACTGAGCGCTGATCCCGGAACCAATCGTGGCGGGCGGGCCTACCGGGCTCGCGTCCAGGGGGAAGTGTTCGCATTTCCCCATTCTGCCCCAACGTCAAGCCGGCCCCGGCACGTCAGGCCGACTGGTCCGCCCCGACTAGCAGGGCCAGCACATCCTCACTGGAGAATTCCACCGGCGCGCCCAAGGCGATGGAAGCGTACGCCGCCTCTGCCAGCGCAACGGCCATGACGCCGTCGTACGGGGTGACGCGGGACGCCTCCCCCGACGCCCTTGCCGCGGCGAACTCAGCAACTTGCAGGGTGTAGGGGCTGCTGGCAGGCGTCTGGGCGGGCAGATAGTCCCCCGGCGTGTTCCCTGCGGCGGGGTCCGCGGCGGCCACGTCCGGCCATGAATACAGGGAGCTGCCGTCCGGGGCTTCGATGCTGATGCTGGTGCTGAACGGCTGGCCGTCCGGGCCCCACTCCCCCGACAGGTGGCTGACGGCGCCGTTGACATGGGTCAGGACCACCGTGGCGCTGACGGGGCGTGGCAGGATTCCGTCAATACTGGGCGGGTTTTGCGCTGCATGAACGCGCTGCACCTCGCCGGCGAGCCAGCGGGCCTGGTCAATGTCGTGGATCATCTGGTCGCGGATGATGCCGCCGCCGAGGGATTCGTTGAAGAACCACGAACTAGCCGCGGGGGCAGCACTGGCGCGGCTGAGCCGGAGCACGGACGGGGAGGCTCCTGCGTCGAGCGCCTTGTGGGCCGCAACATACTCCGGGAAGAACCGCACCACGTGGGCCGGAAAGAGCCGGACACCGGCGGCGGCCGCAGCGTTGGCGATCTCGGCTGCGCGCGCAGCGTTCTCGGCCAGCGGTTTCTCACAGATCACGTCCTTGCCCGCGGCGATGGTGGCCATGGCGTAGTGGAGGTGCGTGGTGGTCGGAGTCAGGATGCTGACCATGTCACTGGCAGCCAGCAGTTCCTCCAGCGTGGACACCTCGGCAATGCCGTATTGCTGCACCAGCTGCGCCGCACCGGAACGTGAATAGATGCTGAGCTGTGCGCCCAGTTGTTGCCAGCCGGCAATGTGGACACCGGCAATGCCGCCGGCACCAATGAGCCCTATTCTCAATTGCGTCACGGCGGGTTCCTTAGCGTCCGTTGGGGCGGGGATTGTGTACCACCCTACTGTGACGGGCCACCCTTTCCCCTTGCGTGACGTGGCACGCCGCCAGCACCTCACCCCGGGTGTTGCAGGAACTCCGGCACAGGCTCAACGTAGACGGTTTGTGGCGGGTCCAGATACATGACAAGAACCCGCGCACCCATGCGGTAGACGCTGGCGCCGTCATACGGGCGGGCCAGATAGGCGACTGTCCCGCCCCTGACCTCCAACATCACCTCACCGAGAGTGTCAGGTCCAATGGTTCCCGTAACACGGCCAATCTTCCCGGTGAGGCTCCTGTCACGATCCCTGTGCATGCGGCGGCTCCTGTGGCTTGGGAACGCGGCCGTTCTTCAGCGACGCCTGCATGGCTGGCAAGTAGCTGCCCACCTGGGACAGTATCCCGCCCACCATGTTGTTGATGCCGTCGCCGCCATTGAGCACCGTCAGCTGGCCCACGTGGGCAAAGGGTTCCGCAGCTGCCGCCACGATGGCCGGCATGTTTTCAGCCAGTTGTTGGGAGATGACAGCATCCTGGTTGGTTCCCAGTGCTTCGGCCCGGGCCTTGATGCCGTCCGCTTCTGCCAGCGCCTTGGCCTTGATGGCCGACGCCGCAGCCTCCCCACGTGCCTTCGTCGCCGCAGCCTCGGCCTCGCCCGTGACGCGGGTGGCACCTGCCGTGGCGGCGGCCGCCGTCGCATTTGCCTGCGCCTCCAGCTCGGTCTTCCTGGCCCTGGCCTCTGCGGCACTGATGTCTGCTGCTTTTTGCGCTTCGGCTTCGGTCCGTTGGGCGTAGGCCTTGGCATCGGCGGGTTTCCGAATGGACGTTTGGAGTTTTTGTTCCTCCCTGTCTGCTTCCAGTTTGGCCACCTGCGTTTCCTGCACCACCACCTGCTGGCGGGCTGTTGCATCAGCCAGCGGGCCGGCCTGGGCGGCATTGGCCTTGGCCGTCTCCGCGTTGGCCTGCGCGGCAGACTGCTTGATGGCGGAGACACTTTGGGCATCGGCAATCAGTGACGCCGCCTCCGCCTCCTTTTCAGCCGCCTCACGGTTTCGGGTGGCCTCGGCGATCCTGGCCTCCATCTTGACCTGAGCTATGTGTGGCTTCGCCAAGTTTTGGATGTAGCCGGTGGGATCCTCCAGGTCCTTGATCTGCAGGGAGTCAACCACCAGGCCCAGCTTTTCCATTTCCGTTCCACTGGCGCTGCGGACCTGGGAGGCGAGCTTGTCGCGTTCGCGGATGATCTCCTCCACTGTCATGCTGCCAATGATTGAACGCAGATGGCCTTCAAAAACGTTATACACCTGGCTTTCCATTTTGGCCTGCTGGCCCAGAAAACGCCGTGCCGCGTTGGCGATGAACGGAGGGGAGTCGCCAATCTTGAAGATCACCACACCCTGAACCACCACCTGGATGCCTTGGGAGGTCACGCAGTTGACCTGCAGTTCGGTCTCGTTCAGGGTCAGGGACAGTGCCCTGACGGTTTGAAGTCCGGGAATGACGAACGCCCCCTTGCCGGTGACGATCTTGAAGTCCATGCCGTCGCTGGTCCCCATGCTGCCACGGGTGAACCCGGAAATGATGAGTGCCTCATTGGGCTCGGCCACCTGCCACATCATTTTGACGCCTGCCCGGATCAGGAAAGCGAGAATCAGCACGGAAAGTAGCACAACAAGCAATGGAATGAACGGGGTGAGGTACTCCATGACCAGATCCTTTCAGGAGCATTGGTCGCAGCGGTACACCCTGCCCCACCCGGGACGATCTCAACGGCCTGTCTATGTAGTTGTAAACAAACTATGCAGGAACGCCCCGCATGGGGAGCTCCCTACCACCAAGATACTCTCCATTTCTTGGCGCAGGCCATGTATTGCTGATGGTTGTATAGCCCCGTCACTGGACAGACAATACCCCCAAAAAAGCGTATAGCGGCATGATCTGTCCAGTGACGGCGGGCTAAGGGCTAGTCTCCTGCGGGTTCGGCGAACCAGAGTCGGGTTTCGCCGTACTTCTTCTCGGCAAAGCGCTCGAGGGACTCGGGCCAACTGGGCTCTGGCGTCCTGGCCGAGCGCTCCACCACCACCACGGCGTAGGAGCTCAGGCGCGGTGCCAACAGGGACAAAACGAGCGCGAGCTCCTCCTCGGTCAGGGGGTATGGCGGGTCCATGAACACCAGGTCCCACTGGTCCACACCGGCCTCGGCCACCCGGGCCAGAAACGACTCCACCTTGGAGCGCTGCACGGTCACCGCTTTGGTGCCCAGGACCTTGTTGACCAATTGGGCGTTGAGTTGGCACACGGCCGCAGCCTTGTCATTGAACTCAACAAGTTCAACGGATTTTGCGCCACGGCTGGCACTTTCCACCCCCAAGGAGCCGGAGCCCGCGTACAGGTCCAGGACGCGCACGTCGGAGAGCATGTTCATGGATTCCAGCCGGGAAAACAGCGCTTCCTTGACCCTGTCGGTGGTGGGTCTGGTGCCATCCCCCGGCACCGAGACCAGCACAGACCCGCCGGCGGCACCTGCCACGATGCGGCTCATGCTTGTGCCGTCCGGTGTACCGCTTTGCTAGCCACGTTCAAGGAATGCCTCATTCTTTTCTGTCACATACATGTCAATTTCAAGCTTCAGGGCCGGATGAAATTCCAGCTCCGGGTCCTTCTCCACAATTTCGGTGGCGTCAGCCCTGGCCCGGGCAATCAGGTCCTCATCACGGAGCACGCTGAGCACGCGCAGCCCGCTGTTTCCACCTGACTGTTTGGCCCCCAGGATGTCGCCTTCGCGCCGCATCTGCATATCCTCCCGGGCCAGCATAAAACCGTCAATGGTGGATGCCACCAGGTCCAGGCGCTTGCGGCTGGGATGGTCCGGTTCCAGATTCGTCACCAGCAGGCAGGTCCCCTTGTGGCCGCCGCGCCCCACCCGTCCACGCAGCTGGTGAAGTGAGGAGATGCCAAATCTGTCGGCGTCCAGGATCACCATGAGCGTGGCATTGTGCACATCCACGCCCACCTCGATGACAGTGGTGGAGACCAAAACGTCGATCTCACCCGCGGCGAAGGCCGCCATGGTGCCCTGCTTGTCCGGGGAATCCATCCGCCCGTGCAGGACCTCGATGCGTTTGCCTGCCAGCGCAGGGACGGTGCGCAAATACTGCACTACGTCCAGCACCCCCGCCATGGGGCGAGTGTCACCGCCACTCGGGGCGATGTCGTCAGCGTCCGGGCCGTCACCGATCTTGGGGCACACCACATAGACCTGGTGGCCGGCGTCGACCTCCTCACGGCAGCGCGCCCAGACCCTCGACTCCCAACTGGGGTGTTCAGCCAGGGGCGCCACATGGGTGGTGATGGGGGCCCGCCCGGCCGGAAGTTCTGTCAGTTCGGAGACTTCCAGATCACCAAAGACTGTCATGGCCACCGTTCGCGGAATGGGTGTGGCCGTCATGACCAGCAGGTGCGGCGGTTTGAGCGCCTTGGCGCGCAGGGCGTCGCGCTGTTCCACGCCGAAACGGTGCTGCTCATCCACCACAATCAAGCCAAGGTCCGCGAACTGGACGTGGTCGGAGAGGAGCGCGTGGGTGCCAATCACAATGCCAGCTTCGCCCGAGGCTGCCGCCAGCAACGCCTTCTTTTTGGCCGCGGCGGGCATGGATCCGGTCAGCAGGGTCACGGCGGTGGCATGGGGCCCGCCCAGCAGCGCTCCGGCACCCAGGGCGCCCAGGAGCGCCGAAATGGAGTGCAGGTGCTGTGCGGCGAGCACCTCGGTGGGGGCCAAAAACGCGGCCTGACCGCCGGCGTCGACCACCTGCAACATGGCGCGCAGGGCAATGACTGTCTTGCCCGAGCCCACCTCACCCTGCAACAGCCTGTGCATGGGATGGCCCGCCGCCACTTCGGAAGCGATCAGTTCACCAATGTCCAGCTGCCCGGCCGTCAAGGTGTACGGCAGCCGGTCGTCAAAGGCATCCAGGAGCCGGCCCCGGACAAGGGGGCGGCCGGTGGCGTTTTGGTGCATCGACTCGAAGCGCTTCTGGGCCAGGGCCGTCTGCAGGGCCAGGGCTTCCTGAAAGCGGAATCGCTTGCGGGCCTTGGGCCAGGCGTCCATGTCGCTGGGCATGTGGATTTCGGTGTACGCCTCCCACAGGGGCATGAGCCGTTCCCGGGCAGCAATGTGTTTGGGGACGGGATCCGGAATTTTCGCCAGGTCCAGTGTGGGCAGCAAAGCCTCGATGACGTTTTGGGTCTTCCAGCTGGGGAACTTTGCCGTTGCCGGATAAATCGGCACGGGCTTGGCGGCCTGCACCTCAACTTCGTGCTCAGCAAGCTCGTCGTCGGGCAGCAGGACATAGCCGGGGTTGGTCAGGACCTTGCTTCCGTTGTACAGGGACACCCTGCCGGAAAACATGGCCAGCACGCCGGCTTTTAGCTCCGCCTTGGCCTTGAAACCGTTGAAGAAACTGATTTTTAGTGACGACGGGTGACCTGAATTATCAGTGATGACAACATCACTGATGGTGCCCTTGCGGGTCTGCATGTACCGGGTTGACAGGTTCACCACCCTGGCCAGGATGGTGACTTCCTCATCGACTTCAAGTTGGTCAAGGTCGGTCAGATCCCCGCGTGCCAGGTAGCGCCGCGGGAACTGGTGGAGCATGCCGCCCACAGTGGTGATCTCCAGGGCCTTGGCCACCGATTTGGCGGTGGCGGTGCCAACAAGTCTGGACAGCTCTAGGCCCAGGTCTCGGTAGATCGGTTCTGGTTCAGATGAAGTCATGGGCGTCCTCGGTGGCATTGGCTGTTAGCGCCGAAATGCTCACATTGCTTGGATCACCCACAGCCTGGATTGCCTCAAGTGCCACGGTGGCAGAGGGCACGTGAACATGCAACCGCCACGGGTAGGCGCCGGTGGCATCGGCTTGTTCGGAAACGGCGCTCATGATCACCGAGTCACCGAGGCCGTCGAGCTGGAGGCGCAATCCGGCTGCCGCGAGAGGCGTCAGCTGAATGGTGCACATGACCTCCACGCCTTCCTGCTCCGGCATGAACACGGCAATGTTGGGATCTTGGACCTTGTAGCCTGACAAGCCGTCCAGCAGGTCCTCCTGCAACGGCTCGCCCACAATCACGGAGCGCAAACAGTCAAGAATCAGCAACACGCCAACGGCTCCGGAATCCACCACATGGGCTGCGCTAAGCACACCAAGTTGGGACTCCGTGCGCACCACGGCTTCACGTGCCGCAACCACTGCGCCGTCAATGGTTTGGGCCAGTGCCTGGTTGGATTCATCGCCGCCGAGACTGAATTGCACCGACGTTGCACCTTGGGCGGCCGCCTCCAACACTGACAAAATTGTCCCGGGCATGGGTTCGCTCAAAGCACTCCAGGCCCGCAACTGGGCCCGGTGCAAGGCAGCAGCCAGCAAGGGGCCGCTGAGGCGCTGTGCACCGGCGAGAGGCTCGGCCAGCGCCACCAGGAAAACCGCCAAAAGAGTGCCCGAGTTGCCGCGTGCCTGCTCCATGGCTGCGCGCCCTGCAACGCTCATGGTGGCACCCACGTCGGCAGGCTCCATTTCAGCCACTGCATGCGCTGCCGCCTTGACCGTCAGGTAAAGGTTTGTGCCGGTATCCGCATCCGCCACCGGGTAGATGTTGATGGCGTTGAGCCGGTCACTATGATTGGCCAGCGTTTGTTCAGCCATGGCCAACCAGCGGCGCACTACGGGCGCAGTTGCGGCGATCTTAGACTGCAAAATGATCCCATCCCACGGCGCCGTCTGAGGCACCTTTGAAGTTCTGTCCGTCAATGGTCACAGCCAATCCGGCCACGTCCAAGGACAGTACCGAGCCTATCCTAATGAAGCCGTCCGGGAGTGTGGCACCCTCCGGGAATGTGGATAACAGTCCATGGTCTTCGCCTCCCGTCAGCACCCAGGTGAGGGGGTCGGTGTCAAGCACGACGGCGCAATCCTCAAGCGCGCGGGCCACCCCGCGGAGCACCGCTCCGTCCAAGTCGAGGGTGACCCCACTGGCGGCGGCCAGCCTGGTGGCATCGCGCAACAGGCCGTCGGAAATATCCATCATGGCGGTGGCTCCGGCGCGTGCTGCAACGGGCCCGGCGGAGAGGGGTGGCTCGGGCCGGGAGAAAAGAGCTGCGGCGGTGGCCAGCGCCGGACTGTGGGTGGACGGGAGAATCGAACTCTCGTGCAGCGCCCAACCGGCGGCCGCAAAACCCATGTTCCCGCAGACAGCTATTTGATCTCCTGCCTGCGCTCCGCTGCGCAGCACTGGTGCAAGGCCGTCCAGTGAGCCGGTCACGGCAACAGTGACCACCAGTTCGCTGCCGCCGGAGAGGTCTCCCCCGGCCACTGAGCACTGCGGCGCTCCGAGGGCAACAATCGCCGCGCTCAAGCCGTCGGCAAAGTCCTCAACCCAGGTGACCGGCGTCGTCCCCGGCAAGGTGAGGCTGACAACCATGGCCGTGGCAACGGCGCCCATGGCGTTGATGTCGCTGAGGTTTTGGGCGGCGGCCTTCCACCCGACGTCGAATCCGGAGGAAGTGCCGCCGTTGGGCCAGAGCAGACGGAAGTCCTTGTCTTGGACTTGGGTGTCAATGGAAATGACCGTACGGCCGTCGGGTGCGGCAATGATGGCGGAATCGTCCCCCGGGCCCAGCAGCATGGAGCTGCCAGCGTGCAGGCGCGGGAAAATCCGGGCCAGGAGCTCGGATTCGGAGAGTTGGGCCACAGTGAGGGTCATGCTTTAACCGTAGCCGGTGGGTGCGACACTGGCGGCTGCGACCTCACAGAGGCAGCCCGGGGACCTGCCACCGCATCTGAGGAAAACGAACCAACCTGGATCTGGATAGTGCAGGTGATGTCGAACCCTAGCATTCAGATGTTGGCTCACGGCCGGATGGGAGTCAGGTGAGTCACGATGGGACCGTGCTCCCAACAGTGAGTCAGGCTTCCTGTTTGACGAGGGCAGCTGCGTTTAGTGCTGCGCCGACGGTCTCGAGGAATACGGCGTCCCCGGCCGCGTCCCGGGATTCGTCATACTGGTAGACCGCAGCAATGGCATCCGCGAAGACACCATCTGCCCATTGGGTTGCGTGTAGCCCTGCAGGGGTAAGCGTCAGGAGGATGCTGCGGCGGTCAGTGGGGTGCGGCTGCCGTGCCAGCATGGACGCTGCTTCCAGCCTGTCAACCATGGCCGTCATGGAACCAGTTGTGATGTCCATCAGGACCGACAACTCCTTGGGAGTTAGCATGCCTGCCTCCTCGACAAAAGACATGGCCCGCATCTCCGAAGTCCCGATGCCGAGCTTGGCGGCCAACGTGGCTCGAAGGCGGTCTGAACCTGCGTTGAAGACCCTCATGGCCGAGGCCACTCTGCGGTAATGATCCTGGCTATTATTCACGGTTCCCTAGGTGTACAAAAATGTTTGGCTGGCAACTAACTCTACTATAAAGCGACCAATATTGCCCCTCCGAGGCCCGCCTAGCTGCTGAAGGTACACAGTTTGTGACACTAGTTACTTTAACTGCAAGTTACTTGATTATCGAGTTACTCCTGATAGGTTTACTTTAACCGCAAGACATATTGCGCCGGGTGTGTTCTTACCGGACGAACGCGGCCACCTTTCACTTCAAAATCTCGTCTCAGGAGAATTCCATGGCTCGCATGTCCAACCGCACTGCCCGCATCGTCAAATGGTCAGCACTTCCCGCCGCGCTGATCGTCAGCGGCCTCTTGGTCTCACAGGCCTCGTACTCGGCTTTCAGCGCCACCACCACCAACCCCACCAATAGCTGGAACTCCGGCGCTATCGCGCTGAGCAACTCGTCACCGGCGACGGCCCTGTTCACAGCGACAAACATCAAGCCCGGCGACTGGGGTTCCAAGTGCATCACGGTCACGGCGGACAAAATCGTTTCGGGTACCACAGTGAAGATGCAAGCCAAGACGGCCGCAGCAGTTGGGTCCAAGGCGGAGCTCAACGATGCACTCTTCGTCAAGGTCACCACGCCCGCGGTTGCCTGCGCTGTCAGTACCGCCCCGATCGCCACCACAGCCGGCGTTACCTTGACGTCGTTTATTGCGACGTCGGGCGTGCCCGTTTGGACGCCGACGGCCGCAGCCGAAACAAAGTCCTACCTGATCGACTGGGTCTTTGATCCGACCGCCACCTCCGCAGCCTTTGCCACCAAGTCGTCGTCCATTGACTTCATCTGGACGGCAGACCAGGGCGCCGGATCCCAGATCAATCCCTAACTCTGATCCCAATAGCCCGACGCACTGATGTAGACACTGAGCAATGAGAGGCAGGATCGCCATGTCAGCCGCAACACAGTCGACGCCGCGCAGTCCGGACGACGATGCTGCGACTGTTGCGGAGGTCAGCGGGGAATCCGGTTCAACCTCCAGTGGCTGGGTACTACTGGTGGTTGCCACGCTGGCACGCACTGCACTGATTTTTACTGTCAGCTTGGCTGCGTGGTCATCCTTGCCGGTCTTGCTGGGCTGGGAGCCGACCACTGTCATGAGTGGCTCCATGGAACCACGCATTTTCACCGGTGACGTTGTGGTGGTCCGCCCTGTGGATCCCACCGAATACAAATCGGGCAGGGTTGTTCTCGCTGAAGATCCCGATCAAGAAGGCCGGCTGCGGCTACACCGAGTAGTGCGCCAGGATGACACTGGCGCACTGGTGCTGCGCGGCGATGCAAACGCCACCGATGACGCCTCGACAGTTAGTCCCGATGCAGTCCACGGTGTGGGCTTCCTACGGATTCCGTATGCCGGCCTCCCGGGGTACTGGTTCAACTCGGCCCAATGGCTCAAACTGGCTCTACTCGCCGGGACTCTGGTCCTATTATGCTGGGCCACAACGCTGGATCGCGCACTGCAGCGTAGCAGGCACAGGGGCGATCCACCGGAGCGAGGAGCTGGCACGCGTAGCAGCGACAGTCCCGCCGGTCGCCCCAATGCCGACGGCGGATTGGCTGCCTTGGGCCTGGGTGGCGAAACGGGCAGGGCACCCACTGCTTTCCGGGCCCGCCCCACGGGTCGGCGCAGTCTGCGTGCCGGAACTGCCGCCGTCGTTGTTTCAGCTCTGGTGCTCGGTACCGTGCCGGTGGCAGCACAAGCGGCCTACACATCCACCACGGTAAATGCAACAAACTCTTTCGCCGCCAATACCTTCTTCCGCTGCAGCCCGGCAGTCTTGGCCGCCAGCCCCAGTACCTTCTACCAATTCAACGCAGACGCCGACGCCGCCGTTGCAGATTCCGTTACCCCGGGAGCAGGCAACGGCACCTTCCAAGGCGTCCGGCCGGCCGCGCCAGCAAATAACGGCGCGTGCGCGGACGACGGCGGCAACGCAGCCACGTTCGACGGGTCCACTAACTCCATCACCACCCCTGTGCAAGGAATGGCAGCACCTCAGGTCTTTTCCTACGAAATGTGGTTTCGCACCACCACCACTAGTGGCGGCAAGTTGATGTCCTTCGTGACACCGCAGAATGGCGCGATAGCCGCCTCCGACAATCGGGTGCTCTATATGTTCAACAATGGGCAACTCCGATTTGGACTGACACCTGATACCGTCCAGTACCTGACAACACCAGCCGCAGCTGGCGCATTTAACAACGGCAAGTGGCATCATGTTGCCGCGACTATGTCCAGTGCGGGCATTAAACTCTTCGTGGACGGAGTGCGAACCAACTTTTCGGCGGGCGTCACATCCGGCCCGGTCACGACTGGTTCTTGGATCATCGGAACAGGCCCTGGCAATACGTGGACCACAAACCGTACCAGCGCCTTTTACCAGGGCGAGCTTGACGATGTTGCCATCTACAATGGCAAAGCCCTCACTGACAGCGAAGTGGCGGCGCACTACGCTGCCGGACGAGCGTCGGGGCTGCGGCCCTAAAACTCCGTGTCGCAGCGCATTTCTCCGCCAGGGCAGTTGCAGCGGGCGACACCCTGGGCCGGGACATCAACCAAGGGATAGCAGGAACTCCGTCGCATCCATCGCCACCTGCTCGGGGCATTCCCAAAGAACCAGGTGCGCCGCCTCGGGATAGACCTTCAACACCGCCCCGTCGATGCGCTCCACCAGGGCGTCCTGCTGCCAGCGTGGCAGCAGGTTGTCGCGGGCGCCCCACAGAATCAGCGCGGGTGCCTGGATGGCCCCGGCCTCAGTGGGCGGAGTTGCATCAGAGAACCCCGCCAGAATCCGTTTCCACGCGTGCGCCGGCATGCTGACGCCGTCGCTGACACGGTCCTGGAGATACCACGTCGGCACCTCTTGCACCAAGGGAAACCACGACAGTGAGTCCCGCACCCAGTCCTCCGCGACAGGGTCTGTCAGTGCCTCAACTTCGGCCGCGAAAGGGGCTCTCCCCTGCAGGGTCACGGGAGATCCCACCAGGACCAGCGCCGCAACCAGGTCCGGGCGCATGATCGCCAGTTGCTGCGCCACATACCCGCCGCTGGAGGAACCCAGCACGAACGCGCTGCGCACCTTGAGGACAGTCAGAATTGCTGCGGCGTCCCCGGCCTGTTCGGCCAGGGAATACCCGTCCTCCGGCTTGTCCGCATCGCCCTGGCCGCGAAGGTCGGGGGCGTAAACCCTGAAGTTGTCCAGAAACGGCAACATCCGCTCAAAGCTGCGCCGGGACTCACCCCACGCATGGAGCAGCAACAGCGGCTGTGCCCGCGCATCACCCTGGATGAGGCACGGCACTGAGATGCCGGTTCCCAGGACCAGATTCCTCACCTCGGATTCCATGGGATCAGGTTACTCCCCCTGCAGATGCACGGCACCGGCCCCGACCCCCTTGCGGCTCTCCTGCGCAATTGCCTGGCCGGCCTCCACCAAGATCCGGTGGTGTGGACTGAGCTGCCACTGCACTCAAACGTCGCTGCGGGTGGCGCAGGGCACTTGCCCCGGCCGTCCGCGCCTGAGAAGCTGATGCCAATGACTATTAAAGAGCGCTACCTGCAGGCCTACGACGAGCAACTCCGCACCGACGCCGAAACACCCAGCGCGCTCAGCGTGACTAAATTGGGTCCCCTGCGCCTGGCCACGTTCGCCGGCGGGCTCGGCTTCATCACGTACCGGGATCTGGGAGGTGCCCTGGCCGCGGACATGCCGGGGCTGGTGTCCGCGGCACTGAAGCATTACCGCGCCGACCCCGGGATCGACAAGGTTGAGTGGAAGGTCCGCATGCACGACGCCTCCCCCGGGCTGCCCGCAGCGCTCGTGTCTCACGGCTTCGCCCCTGAAGAGGCCGAATCCATCATGGTGGGCCCACTTGAGGGCCTGTGCGCCAACGTGCCCGAACCCGACGGCGTGAGCTTGCGAAAAGTCACCGCCGAGTCCGATGTCCGGGCCATGAGCGCCATGGCCGACGAAGCCTTTGGCGAGGCAGTCGACACGCGCATGGCCGATGCCCTGCTGGCCCGTCTGTCCCGCAACGACGGCATGGAACTCTGGGTGGCCGAGGCCGACGGCCGAATGGTCAGTTGCGGGCGGCTCGAGCCAGTGCACGGCACCGACTTCGCGGGCATTTGGGGCGGGTCCACCCTCGAGGCCTACCGGGGCCGCGGCATCTACCGGGCGCTGACGGCCGCCAGGGCCCGCTCCGCCCTGGAGCAGGGAAAGACGCTGGCCCACAGCGATTCGTCCGAATTCTCCCGCCCCATTCTGGAACGCTCGGGCCTGCTGAAGGTCTCCACCACCATCCCGTATTACTGGCGCCGCTGAAGCACGACGCCGTACATGCCAAAGCGCCGCGCCGGAACGGGTAATCTAAGCCTGAGCCCGGCGGCCGTCAGCGTCACTGGTTTTCGGTGCCGGTCAGGAGCGTGGGCGCCTGCGGGGAGCCACAATGTGGCATCCGAGCTCCTACTTGGCCTTCGTTTCGCGATAGTCCTCGATCGAGACGTTAAACCTGTGCATCAAATCCGCGAACATGTTCACGTCTGCATCCGGCCAGTCGGCCAAAATACGTTTCAGCGCGCTCACCGAGTGTTCGCTGACCTCCCTGAGCCGGGTCTGACCCGAAGTCGTCAGCGAGAATTTGCGGGCAGCACTGCCCGCCGGATCGAGAATTCGCTCGAGGAACCCTTCCCGCACCGCCACTGTTGTTTGGCGTTGCAGGGTGGACGCGTCCAGGCGGAAGGCCGTGCTGAGTTCGCCGATTGACATGGGGCCTTGGCTGGCGATTCGGCTCATCAGCAGGTAGACGCTTCGGTCCAGCCCGTCGCCATCGCGATGCTGGGCAACGGTGAAGCGGCTCAGCAGCATCTGCTCGTATTCAATGTCCGCGATGCGGCGTTCCATCGATTCAAATCCTCCCGTGTGTTTCTAAGAGTCTAACTGAACATGTACTATGAATAATTTATGTACTCTGCACATTTATTCTGAAAGGCCATCGTGTCCAAAGCAACCTCAGCCGGAATCACGCGCTCAGGACTAGTCGTCGGCGTCCTTGCCTCCGCAGGCATCGCCGCGTCCATCACCCAGACGATGGTTACGCCACTGATCCCCCAGCTGCCCACCATCTTCAACACCTCGGCGTCGAACACTGCCTGGATCATCACGGCAACACTGCTCGCCGCCGCCGTGGCAGTGCCGATCTCGGGTCGCTTGGGTGACCTTTTCGGCAAAAGACGCATGATCTTGATCTTGGCCATGCCTCTGATGCTTGGTGCGATCGTATGCGCCATGGCCCCCACGGTGGAGGTCATGATCATTGGACGTGCCATGCAGGGGCTGGGGTCCGGAATGGTACCTCTGGGCATCGCCATGCTGCGCGACCTTGTCCCGAAGGAACGGTTATCGTCTGCTATCGCCACGGTCAGCGCCACGCTGGGCGTCGGCGGTGCCATCGGCATGCCGATTGCGGCAGCAGTCGTTGAGTTCGCGAACTGGCGAGCACTGTTCTTCGGTAGCGCCGTCGTCACACTGATCGTGGTCGCGGCAATCTGGAAGTTCATTCCCACCCTGCCCGCCGGTGCAGCCGGTCAACGCTTCGATTGGTTGGGCGCCATTGGACTCACCATTGGTCTGGTCTCCCTCATGCTGGCCGTCTCCAAGGGTTCCTCGTGGGGCTGGACTGATCCGCTGACACTGGGCCTGTTCGCCCTCGCGGTCATCTCGCTGCTGTTGTGGGGCATGTGGGAAACTCGCACCAAGGATCCACTGGTTGACTTGCGCACAGCTGTCATCCCGCGCGTGCTGCTCACCAACATCGCCTCGATCTTTGTTGGTTTCGGAATGTACGCGAGCATGCTGGTTATGCCCCAGATCCTGCAGATGCCTGCCGAGACTGGCTACGGTCTGGGTCAGTCGATCCTGGCCGCCGGCCTGTGGATGGCTCCGGCAGGACTCATGATGCTGGTGCTCGCTCCGTTGGGCGGGCGGCTCTCCGACGCACGCGGGCCCA
The DNA here is from genome assembly GCF_002909415.1 of Arthrobacter glacialis. NCBI lineage: Bacteria > Bacillati > Actinomycetota > Actinomycetes > Micrococcales > Micrococcaceae > Arthrobacter > Arthrobacter glacialis. Next base: position 67,836 of record NZ_PPXB01000004.1, read on the forward strand.
AATTCACCTTGGTTCTGGGCGTTGCGGTTATTGCGCTCGGCTACGGTGTTGGCCTGCTGGGCATGGGCAGCACCTGGGGCTTGTTGGCGACAGGTCTTGTGGTCAATAGTGGTGTGGCCCTGGCCTACGGTGCCATGCCGGCCATCATCATGGGTGCCGTACCACGCAGTGAAACCGCTGCCGCCAATGGCTTTAACACGCTGATGCGGTCACTGGGTACCACTGCCGGTGCCGCAGTCGTCGGCCTGGTCCTGGCGCAGATGACGACAGACTTCCACGGTGTTCCCATCCCCTCGGAAGCTGGTTTCCGGATGGCCTTGATTCTCGGTGCTGGCATCTCCCTCCTCGCCGCCGTCATGGCCGCATGCATCCCCGCAGCAGCCAAGAAGAAGTCCGCGACGGCCACGAGTGTCCCGCTTGACGTTGCTGCGCAGAAAGAACCCGCCCTCACCAAGTAGGTCACTAAGTTCATCAGAAAATGACGCCGATACGGTCATTCGCGCTTGATATATCACCAGCGCCGGACCATATCGGCGTCATTTCATGTTTTGGACGAGTTTACTGCTCCTGCATGGGGACACGAACCCCGCGCTCGGCGGCAACGTCAATGGCACGCTCGTAGCCGGCGTCGGCGTGGCGGATGACGCCCATGCCGGGATCGTTGGTGAGCAGGCGGGCCAGCTTCTCAGCGGCCAGTGGCGTACCGTCGGCAACTGACACTTGACCGGCATGGATTGAGCGGCCAATGCCCACACCGCCGCCGTGGTGGATGGAAACCCAGGTGGCTCCGGATGCGGTGTTGAGCATGGCGTTCAGCAGCGGCCAGTCCGCAATGGCGTCCGAGCCGTCCTTCATGGACTCTGTCTCGCGGTAGGGGGAAGCCACCGAGCCGGAGTCGAGGTGGTCACGGCCAATCACAATGGGTGCCTTGACTTTGCCGTCCGCCACCAACTGGTTGAACATCACCCCGGCTTTGGCACGGTCGCCGTAGCCAAGCCAGGCGATCCGGGCGGGAAGGCCCTCGAATTCAACGTGTTCCTGGGCGGCGTTGATCCAACGGTGCAGGTGTGCGTTCTCAGGGAACAACTCCTTCAGTGCCTCATCGGTGACGCGAATGTCCTCGGGGTCCCCGGAGAGGGCAACCCAGCGGAACGGGCCCATCCCTTCGCAGAACAGTGGGCGGATGTAGGCCGGCACAAAGCCGGGGAATTCAAAGGCCCGGTTGTAGCCGCCCTTGCGGGCCTCGTCGCGGATGGAGTTGCCGTAGTCAAAAACCTCGGCGCCGGCGTCCTGGAATTCCACCATGGCCTGCACGTGGCGGGCCATGGCATTCTGGGACTTCTTGGTGAAGCCCTCCGGATCAGCCTCGGACTCCGCCACCCACGTATCCACCGTGTACTCGGTGGGGAGGTAGGAGAGCGGATCGTGGGCGCTGGTCTGGTCGGTGACAATATCCACGGTGAACTCACCGGCCTGGTGGCGGCGCAGGATCTCCGGGAACACCTCGGCAGCGTTGCCCACAACACCCACGGACAGCGGGGTCTTGGCAGCCTTGGCCTCCAACACCCGCTCAAGGGCCGCATCCAAAGAAGGGGCCAGTTCGTCCAGATAGCGCTTGCCCACGCGGCGCTGGAGGCGCTCGGCGGACACATCAACGATCAAGCATGCGCCGCCGTTCAAGGTGACGGCCAGCGGCTGGGCACCGCCCATGCCGCCGCAGCCGCCCGTCAGGGTCAGCGTGCCGGCCAGGCTGCCGCCAAAGCGCTTTTCGCCAATGGCGGCGAAGGTTTCAAAGGTGCCCTGCAGGATCCCCTGCGTGCCAATATAAATCCAGGAGCCGGCCGTCATCTGGCCGTACATCATCAGACCTTCAGCCTCCAGCTTGCGGAACTCCGGCCAGGTGGCCCAGTCGCCCACCAGGTTGGAGTTGGCCAGAAGCACGCGCGGCGCCCACACATTGGTGCGGAACACGCCCACCGGCTTGCCGGACTGCACCAGAAGGGTTTCGTCGTCATCGAGGGTCTTCAGCGTGGCAACAATGGCGTCGTACGCCTCCCACGAGCGTGCCGCGCGGCCCGTCCCGCCGTACACCACCAAGTCCTCAGGGCGCTCGGCAACTTCGGGGTCAAGGTTGTTCATGAGCATGCGCAGGGGCGCCTCAGTCTGCCATGACTTGGCCGAGAGTTCTGTGCCACGGGCTGCGCGGATGGTGCGGGACGGGTCATGCATCGTTGCCATGAGGTTCCTTTGCTAGCGGTTCGGCGTTCAAGGCCGGAAGAGTCCGGCAAAAGTTCTTATGTTCTTATCCAACTCCGCAGCGCCACGCAATCCTAGGGGTTCGGCACGCACTGCGTCTGTGATTCCAGACAATCCCGAACTACGACGGCGGGACGTCACCTTGTTGCCTCGCCTCGCCACAGGCTGGGCATCCCACGGCAACCACGCACCTCCTGGCTCCGGTACACTCACTCGCATGACCCTTGCACCGCTCCCCGATGCCGGACACGGAGCGTGGCGGCGCGAGCCAAGCACCGTTGTCCGCCAAGGGATGTCCGCACCGGCGAGCATGTTGGACTCCTTTGTCATCTTTGCCGAATCGGAAAGTCCCCAGGCTCCCCTGGAGTGGGAACCACACTCGCACCTCCTGCACGAACTCGTGTGGGTTCGGGGCGGCACCCTGACGGCGCGCGTGGGCAGCCTGGTCTTCACCGTGTCCGAGGGGGAAGGCCTGTGGCTGCCCGAGGGCCAGGTCCACGCCGGGCGACTCACCGCGAACGTTGAATTTCACAGCGCTTTCTTTTCTCCGCACCGCACACCGCTGAGCTTTGACGGGCCCACTGTCATCACCATGGATCCGCTCCTGGAATCCCTGCTCAAGCATCTCGCCCGCACGGATCTTCTCAGCGACGCCAGGGTCCGGGCCGAGTCCGTGGTGTTCGATGTGTTGGAGCCGTCGCGGCAGCAGCTCCAACTCCAGTTGCCGGGTGACACCAGGATTGACCCCATTGCAGAGACGCTGCTCAACGACCCCTCAGACGGGCGTTCCCTCGATGACTGGGCCCGGCTGCTGGACATGAGCGAACGCACCATCACCCGCGCGTTTCGTCACGCCACCGGCCTGTCATTCGCGCAGTGGCGGCGGGCTTTGCGGGTCCACCGGGCCTTGGCCCTGATGTCCGAGGGCTGGGACGTCCGCGCCACCTCGGAGATGGTGGGCTACGCGCAACCAAGCTCCTTCATTGCCGCGTTCCGCACCGTTCTGGGCACCACCCCCGGCGCATTCGCCGGTGCACTGGAATAACACTCCAGCACACACCGGGAGTGTCCGAAAACCCGAATCGACTGTCCCACAATCCAGATTGCGGACACCTCAGGGTGCCCCATATACTCACTAAGGCAAGGCGAACCTAACCTCCAACAGCGTCAGCGGTTACACCGCTCGTTAGGCAGGGCGCCTGCCCACCCCGGACTGGCGTACCGCGCCTGATCCTTTCACTTTCTGCCCTAGGTCCGGCCATGCTTCCCACCCCCACCGCGCACGTTGATCTGCGAGCCCCTGCCACTGGCAGCCCGGCGTGATTCCGGCAACCTCGCTCAGCGGGGAAAAATTGGTGTTGCAATACGGCCGCGACACAGTGGTGCACGGGGTTTCACTCACCCTCGAACCCGGCCAGGTGACAGCCCTGGTGGGCCCCAACGGAAGCGGAAAATCAACACTGCTTCGCGCGCTGGCACGGCTGCACCGCGTGCACGAGGGAGAGACCATCCTTGGCGGGCGCGACGGCCAAGACGCCCGCGCTGCGTCCCTGCTCTCCGCGCGGGATTTTGCCCGCGAGGTCACGCTCTTTTCCCAATCCCGGCCCGCCCCGCAGGGCTTGACCGTGCGCGAAGTTGTTGCCTTGGGCCGCCATCCGCACCGCCGGGGCTTTGGCGGATTGTCCGCGAAGGACCGCACCGCCATCGACCACGCCATGGGCACCACGGGCGTTGGCACCATGGCCGAGCGCTCCGTCGGCGAGCTTTCCGGCGGCGAGATCCAGCGGGTCTGGCTGGCCGCCTGTGTGGCCCAGGAGACCGGCGTCGTGCTGTTGGATGAACCCACCAACCACCTGGATCTGCGCTACCAGATAGAAACCCTGGATCTGGTGCGTGATTTGGCCGATGATCACGGCGTTGCCGTGGGCATTGTGCTGCACGATCTCGACCACGCGGCCCGCATCGCCGACAATCTCCTGCTGTTGTCCGCAGGCCGTATTCACTCCTCCGGCCAGCCCGCCGAGGTGCTCACCGCCGAAAACATCGGTGAGGTCTACTCCATCCGGGTAGAGGTCAGCTTCGACGAGCACAGCAACCGTCTTCGCATCGATCCGCTCGGGCGCCATTCGCCTCGGGTCCGGGCAGCATCTGCCCAACTTTCCTAGTTTCACCCAACCCGAAAGAATCCTCATGATCCGTATTCCTTCCCTGACGGCTGCCGCGGCAACACTCGCCGTCGCCGCGTTCGCCCTCACCGGCTGCGGCACCACCACCGTTGACAGCGCCGGAAATGCGGCAGTCGCTGCCGCCTCGCAGGACTGCGCAGCCGACACCACAACCACCGCCACGGGCGCAGTGTCCATGACCGACGGCGTGGGCCGCACGGTCAAGCTCGACAAGCCCGCCGAGCGGATTGCCGTGCTGGAATGGCAGCAGATTGAGGATGCGCTCACGCTCTGCGTCGCCCCGGTCGCGGTCTCCGATTCGGCCGGCTACGGCACGTATGTCAGCGCCGAGACCATCCCCGAAGGGGTGGTCGACATCGGTACTCGCGGCGAGCCTGACCTGGACACCCTTTATGCCGCGAACCCAGACCTGATCATCATCGAGGCTTTCGGCGCCGACGACGAGCTCATCACACAGCTCGAGGCGCGCGGCGTGCCCGTGCTCGCCACCCTCGGAGCCAACGGCGCCGACCCCATCGGCAACATGAAATCCGTCTTCTCGATGATCGCTGAGGCCACGGGCCGCACCGAGCGTGCCGAAGCGGTCCTGGGCAGCTTTGACAAGTACCTCACCGACGCCAAGGCCAAGGTCGAGACCGCCGGCCTGCCGACGTCGAGCTTCCTGTTCTTTGACGGCTGGATCGAGGGCGGCAACGTCACCATCCGCCCGTACGGCAAGGGTGCCTTGTTTACCGCCCTCGGCGAGGAACTGGGCATGACCACGGCCTGGACCGATGAGATCGACAAGAGCTACGGAAACGGCGGCGTGGACCCGGCCTACGGCCTGGGACAGACCGACATTGAGGGCTTGACCGCGGTGGGCGGCGCCAACTTGTTCTACTCCAACGACGACACCGCGGACAGCTACGTGACCGAACTGGCCAAGAACCCGATCTGGACCGCGCTGCCGGCCGTCAAGGAAGGCCGCTCCTACGCGTTCCCGGCAGGCGTCTGGGGCGCCGGCGGGCCGCTGTCCTGCCAACAGGCCATTGACGCGTTCGTCAACGCCCTCCTCAAGGGGTGAACACTCTCACCCCCACTGCAACACCTGGGAGCCTGTCCCAAAAGCTTCACGCCAACCCCCGCGACACTGCCGCGGGGGTTGGCGTTCTGGCCGTCCTGGTCCTCGCGATCGTGGCCGTGGGTCTGTGGCACATGACCCAGGGCACCTCCGGCGTGGGCCCGGCGGAGCTGCTGCGCCTGGTCACCGGGGCGCAAGAGAAGGTGGGCGGCGTGCCGGTCATCGACGTGCTGACCGGCTCGCGCCTCCCCCGCTTGTTCGCCGGCGTCGCCGTGGGCTTTGCCCTCGGTGTCGCTGGCGTACTGCTGCAATCGATCACCCGAAACGTGCTGGCGTCCCCGGACACCTTGGCCGTCACAGCAGGCTCCTACTTTGCGCTCTCGCTCGTGGCAGCCTTTGGCTTGGCCGTGCCGTTGTGGGCGTCCAGCGGCGTTGCCTTTGTCGGCGGCCTGCTGGCCGCCGCCCTGGTCCTGGGTCTGGCCGGCAACAGCGCCGGCAACGGAACCACCCGGCTCATCCTGGCCGGTTCGGCCACGGCCATGGCCTTGGATGCTGCCACGGCCATGCTGTTGATCCTGTTCAAGGAAAACACCACGGGCCTGTTCGCGTGGGGCAGCGGCTCGCTGGCCCAACTCAACCTTGACGCCTCGGTCCGGGCCGCCCCTGTCATCATCGTGGTCTTGTGCGTGGCATTTTTGTTGTGCCGGCGGCTCGACGTCCTGAAATTGGGCGACGACACCGCCGCAACACTCGGTGTGCCGATCCGTTCAACCCGGCTCATCGCCGTGATCTGCGCCGTGCTGCTGACCAGCATCTCGGTGACTCTAGCCGGCCCCATCGCTTTTGTGGGCCTCGGTGCCCCAGTACTGGCCCGCCTCATCGCCAACCGCGTCCAGGCGCTGCACCGGCACCTGTTCCTGGTGCCGCTGTCCGGGCTGCTTGGCGCGCTGTTGATCCTGCTCGCCGACGCCGTGCTGCGCGGCATTCTCAGCGCCGAAGGTGCCACCTCCATCCCGACCGGCATTCCCACGGCGATGCTCGGTGCCGTTCTGATTGTCATCCTCGCGATGCGAATGCGTGATTCGGGCCCCATCCGCCAGCCACCCCATGCCCGGGTCGGCATCCACTCCCGCCGCCGCTTCCTGGCGGCCCTTTCGATTGCCGCGGTGATACTCCTCGTGGCCGTTGTCATGGGTCTGTTGGCAGGCAGTTTGTGGCTGCGGCTGGGTGACATTGCGCTGTGGCTCCAAGGTGCCGCGCCTGACTTGATTGGCCGTGCCCTGGATGAACGCGGCCCGCGGGTGGCTGCTGCCGCCCTGGCCGGTGCTGCACTGGGCTTGGCTGGCTGCGTGGTTCAAGCCACCGTTCGCAATCCCCTCGCGGAGCCGGGGTTGCTCGGCATTACGGCCGGCGCAGGTTTGGGTGCCGTCAGTGTGGTGACCTCGGGGGCTGGCGGACGCCCCCTCCTGATCATCATGGCGGTGGTGATGGGCTTGGCCACCTTCGCTTTGATCGCCCTGTTGGCGTGGCGCGGCGGATTCCTGCCGGATCGTTTTGTGTTGATCGGCATTGGGTGCGGTTATGGCCTCAGCGCCTTGACAACGTTTCTGCTGTTGCGTGCCGATCCGTGGAACACTCCCCGGATCCTGACCTGGCTCTCCGGCACGACCTATGGCCGGACGTTTCCCGATGTTGCCCCGGTGGCCTTGGGGCTGCTTGTGGCGGTGCCGTTGTTGTTCATGATGCGCCGCCAGCTGGATCTGCTGGCCATCGATGAGGACACCCCGCGCATCCTCGGGATCAGATCCGAGCGCACGCGCCTGCTGCTGCTGGCTGCGGCCGCCGTTCTGGCGTCCCTGAGCGTGGTGGCGATTGGCGCCGTCGGCTTTGTGGGGCTGGTGGCTCCGCACCTGGCCCGGGCCCTGGTTGGTGCCCGGCATGGCCGGCTCATCCCGGTCTCGATGCTGCTGGGCGCGCTGTTGGTGTCCGTCGCCGACATTCTGGGCCGGACCCTGATTTCGCCCGCCCAGATCCCGGCCGGGCTCATGATTGCCTTGATCGGCGGCCCCTACTTTGTGTGGCTGCTGCGACGCTCGCGGGGTTAGCGGCCAGCGGTTGGAGCAAGGTCAAAGCTGGGCCAGAAAGTCCCGGACGAGGGTGCCGATCAGTTCCGGGCGCTCGGCAATCAGTCCGTGGCCGGTTCCGGGCACTATGGACAGCTGCGCGCCCGGAATCGACGCCGCGATCAGCAGGCTGTGGGCCGGCGGGATCGAGTCCCGGTCCCCGGACATGATGAGCGTCGGTGCGGTGATGGCAGCCAGGCTGGCAGGATCGATCTGGGGCTCGCTGGTCCACAGCCGCATGAGTTTGGCGAGGACGGCGTCGGCATGGCCGGCACCATCCGGGGAGAGTCGCCCATAGTGCATTCGTTCCAGATCCGGCTTCACTTCCCCCTGCGCGGACGACGGCGGGGAATCCAGCCGGGGGCCGTTGCCGGCTGCGGGGGTGAAGACGGCGGGATCAAGGTTGGCGCTGATGGCCACAAGCGAGCGCACCCGCTGCGGATGTTCCAGTGCCAGCATCAGGCCAATGATCGCGCCGTCGCTGTAGCCGATCACATGCACCGATTGCAGGCCGTGGGCGTCAAGATAGGCGAGAGTGTCAGCAATGCCGCGGGCGTAGCTGTAGTCGGCGTCGATGTCAGCCGAACGCCCGTGGCCGGACCGTTCAAAGGCAAAGACCTGGTAGTTCTGCGCCAACTCATCAAACTGCCCGCGCAGCGACTCCAGGGAGCAGAAACCCCCATGCAGCAATAGGACCGCATCTCCCGCGCCGGCAACTTCCGAATACAATTCTTCGCCGTTGATGCTCAGGTAGTTCATAGGATCCAACCGTCTTTCGGGGCACCGTCTTCCGGGGCCGTTTGCGCGTTGCAGTGCCGGGCCTGTCCGCCCGTCAGAGATTACCACTGGCCCGGGCCGGGCTGACCACCGCCTTGCCTGGCCGGGCGTACACTGCGGCAATTAACGCGGTGGCCAGCAGCTAGGCTTGAAGCATGCGTTTGTCTGTGCCTTCCCGCCGTCCACTTGTGGCCCTGGCGGCCGCTTCCCTGCTTGTCATGACGGCCTGTGCACCGTCCGTGACCATCACCGCCGCCGAGGACGCCAACAATCCGGCGTGTGCCCCCATGATGGTGGCGCTGCCGGATTCCTTGGCCGACGCCAAGCGCCGGACCACCACAAGCCAGGCCACGGCAGCTTGGGGCGAGCCGTCCCTGGTGGTGTTGCGCTGCGGTGTGACGGTACTCGGACCCACAACGGACAAGTGCGTGAGCGTCAACGGCGTGGACTGGGTCCTGAAGCAAAAAGAGGAAACATGGACCATCACCACGTACGGGCGCACCCCGGCCACCGAACTGGTGCTAAAGGAGAACACGATTCCCTCGGACACCGTCTTGACGCAGATTTCTGCCGCGGCTGCGAAGATTCCAGCCACCCGCAGCTGCGTAGGCGCCGGGGACTTGGAAACCCCTAAGAGCTAGCTGCTACACCTGTTCGCCGAGCCTCCACAAGGACGTAACTTCCTTGCTGCGGGCGTCAAAGAACGGGTCGCTGCTGTCCATGGAGCGCGGGTGTTTGGCTGGTGTGTCCACCTTATCCAGCACCGTGAGCCCAGCTTTCTCGATCCACCCGAGCAGTTCTTCTCGTGAGCGCAGGCCAAGGTGCTCGGCCAGGTCTGAAATGATCAGCCAGCCCTCTCCCCCGGGTTCCAGGTGTCCGCCCAAGCCCGTCAGGAAGGCCTTGAGCATGCGGCTCTTGGGATCGTAGACGGCGTTGTCCAACAACGTATTGGCCGTTCCGGGCAGCCACGGCGGGTTGCACACCACCAGGGGCGCACGCCCGTCCGGGAACATGTTGGTCAGGCTCGCTTCCACGGCGTCGGCCAGACCCAGGCGTTCCATGTTGTCTTGGGCGCAGGCAATGGCCCGTGGTTCACTGTCCGTGGCAATGACAGTCTTCACCCCGCGCTTGGCCAAAATGGCCGCCAGCACCCCGGTGCCCGTACCAATGTCAAAGGCCAGCTCTCTGGTTGGCAGGGGCGCCTGCGCCACCAACGCCAAGTATTCGCTGCGGATGGGCGCAAACGTCCCATAGTGCGGGTAGATGAGGTCATCGAGTTCCTGCACAAACAATCCGTTGCGGCGCCATTCGAAAGCGCCCACGGCGCCGAGCACGTCCTGCAACGGGGCAACCGTCAGGGTGTCCACGTCACCGGCAGCGGCTTGCCAGGCTGCTGAAACGTCCGGGGCGCGGCGCAAGGCAACGGCCGGGCCGGGCTCCAAGGGGACCAGCACAAGGCCCAGCATCCTTGCCCTTTGCGTCCGTCCCTGGCGGTAGCGGTAGAAGGCTTGGGCGACGCTTTCGCCGTCGTGCCGGGAAAAGGTGGGCAGGCGCCGGGCCATGGCTGAGAGCAGCTGGCGGGCATTGTGATAATCACCCTGCCACAACAATGCTGTGCCCTGGGCGGCCAGGCGGTAGGCGTCGTCGGCGGTCACGGAGTCATCCACGGCCTGGACCTTTTGGGGCGCTGCGGCACCGCTGGCTGAGTACCACGGGACGTTGTGCTGCGCCTCGCCGTGCGTCCAGGAAATGGTGTTCGACGGCGGCAATGGTTCAGTGCTCATGGGGTGGGGCTCCTCGAATGATTGCCGGGGCCAAGCAGTGCTGGCGAGTGCCCACAGGACAGGACTAACGCCCTAGTTTAGCCCGTGAACGAGGCCAGCATTTTTTGGATGGCTGCGAATTCGCTTCCCCCGGCATAGTTTTGTGCCGACGCCATGTCATCAAAATTGCTCACGTGGCTGAAGCTGACCTGGCGCGTGGTTGTGTTGTGGACGGCAGACTTCACCCCAGTCTCCACCGTGACCGTGCCGGTGAGCTGACCTGGTGCCCGCTGGGTGGGTTCAGCGGCGGCGGCACTGATGGACGCGGCCAGCTTGACATTCTGCGGCCACAGGTTGCTTTTGCGCAACTGGTCCTTGCCACCCAAGTCCATGGCCAAGGACTGGACAGCGAACGGTGCCGGGGCCGAAAGCTTGGCGCCTCCAGCTACGGTGCCAAGCACCGTCACGGGCACCAGCGTCCCGGCGATGCCCGCGTGGACGCTGTCCATGACCGTGAGTTCAGCTTTCTTGCTGCCGCTGTGATCGTAAACCACCACGCTGTTGCGCTGCCCAAACTGCTGGTTGATTGAGCCATCCATGACGGTCCAGCCGGCCGGGTGTTCAAAACTGATTTTGGCCGCATTCAGGGTCCCGGAATACCTGGCCCATTGCATGGTGCCTGCAATGTTCACTGTGACACTCTCCCTTGCCTGCTCCCCCAGAAACCCCTGCTCCCACAGCGCAGCTGCGGAGCTGGCCACCAGTTCCGGGACGGCATTGAGCGAGCCAAGAATCACATCCATCCGCGGACTGATCTGCACCGTTTTGGCGACACAATCCATGAAGCCTTCGACAAACGGCACAGCCCAGCTGCTGGCCAGGGAGATTTGTTCCATGGTGGTGTCCACCAGTGGAGCCACACACGCGGCGGTGGTGGCATCAAAGTCCTCTAGGTTCTCCCGGCTCTCAAGAGTGGCAGCCACCATGATGCTGAGGTAGTTGAGTAAGAACAAGGCAGGGTATGGCTGGAATGTCCACTCCGTCTGATCAGCCCCGGCGGCCGACAGCTCAAACTCCACGGCGGCCCCGGGCACGGCACCCGCCCGCCCGTTGGCGCCTTTCACCAGCGGTGTGAACACCTGCTGAAAGTACGGGTTAAGTATCGTGGGATTGGGCACAGCAGCGCCAAATCGCTGTTCGGCCGTGGCCAGACGCAGCGGAACTGACGTACTGGCGCTCACGGAAACCACCACCTTGCCGGTGGACTCACGCAAACAAATCCAGGCGCCCGCCGGAGAGGGTGCATCAAATGTCATGCCCGCAGCCGCTGCCTGTTGCCCCACGCAGCTTGGCTTGCTGGCCGCCATTTCCGCGGTTTTCTCCACACCGGATTGCACGGTTTTCAACACTTGGGAAACGTCAACGTGGACAGCCCAAAACTCACCATCAGCTGGCACCTGGGCATTAACTTCCTTGGTGTCTGGATTCCACGCCACTCTCATTAATTCCGGTTCGGCGGCATCCTTGCGTTGGTGGACCAGTGCCAGGGAATCAACGCTGGGGCTGAAGCCCTTTGCGTATTCTTGCGGATCCAGTGTGAGCGTCACGCTCATGGCAGCACCATCGGCCAGTGGTGCGCCCAAAGTCAGCTGCAGTTTCTGACTAACCGTCCTGAGTACGCCGCCGTCCTGGGGCGCCGCCGCTGGCCTTCCCAGCGAGGCGCTCACAGCCGTGTCCGTGGCCACTGCTGTGCCGGGCACGGTGATGGTTGCGCCAGCAAGTTCCAGCACAGCCCCTTGGGCTGTTGTCCGGGTCTCCTGTGAGGCGGCCTTGGCGTCAGGCATCAGCGCACAACCGTTCAGCAGCAGTGCCACCCCGGCCAGCACAGCAACTACGCTCGCAGCAGGTGATGGGACGCCGTGGGCACGGCTGAAGACAGCTGAACGTTTTGACACGGATTTCCTCAATGATTCTGTGTGGGAGTCGCCAATTTCAGCGTCAATTTCCTTGTGCGCTGCCTTGACGGCCAAACACAAATGCCACGAGCAGCACTGTGACCCCCCGCACAAAAACTGTCGTATGCCCCAGCATAGGGGCGGGCTTGCGCAATTTCGACTTATTGCTGGCTTGTGTCAAGGGCCTGAATCTTTGGTGCTAGATTTTTCTACCATGGCTGACACACCAAGGCGACGCCCCGGCATCAAACTCATGCTCATTGGCGGGGCAGTCATGACTGCCGGCATTGCCGGTCTTATAGTCTTCCCTCCCGGCTCCTGCAACACGGCGGTGCTCATTGCGCTGCTGCTGGCCGTGGTGGGTGGCGGAGTTGTGTGCCTGACCGGCTCCATTCAGCGCATCATCCACCTGTTGAGGACCACGGGCTTCCTGGGGATCAAGATCAGCGAATAACCATGGAACGGGCAATGCCCGGCTGCCATGCCAAGGGGCGGCAGACAACGGGGCATTGCTTTATCGTCTTGCGGCGTGAGCCCTGCTAGGCGCGGGCTCGCTTGCGCAGGCGCAGCACCAATCCGCCGAGCACCAGCATGAGCGCCGCTGAGGAGAGCCAGATCAAGCCGCCGCTGGCACCGGTGGAAGCCAGCCCACCCGAGTCCTGCGCCGCATGATCTGTGCCGGCAGTGCCAGGAGCCGTGGCGCTGCCGGGAGCACTTGTTGACGGAGAGGGTTGTGCTGATTCGCTTGGCGCTCCCACGGCCACGAACCGGACTTCCTGCGTTGCAGTGGCGTTGCCAGCCACATCAGTGGCTCGGAACAACACGGTCGCCGCCTTGTTTCCGGCAACCACTGCTGCTGTGTACGGCGCCCAGGTGGAACCGGCATCAACGCTGTATTCCAGTGTTGCGATGCCGGAGCCGGCATCCGTTGCCGAAGCCACAGCGGTGCGGTTCGCTGCCACCGAGGTCAAGGCAGGAGCCACGGTGTCCACTTTGATGGTGCCCAAGGTCTTGGTCTCCTCGGTACCGTTACCACCATTGACGGAGCGGTAGTTCACCTTGGTCTCCCCGTCGGCGAGCTGGATGGGAGCAACGTAGGGGACCCATTCGCCGTCGTTCAGCTGGTACTCGGTGCGAATTCCGGACTCTGCAGCCAGGGCCGCGGCGCCTCCCTGCACGCTCAAGGTCAAGGTCGGGGCAGTGGTGTACCAGCCCGAAGCGGGGGCTTGTGCGATGCTGGCGGTGGTGACCGGGACTGTCCAGGCTTCCTGGGTGAGCGTGACCGCATCAACCGTCCAGAACGCACTGTTGGTGCCGGTGTACTTGAAGCGCAGCTGTGCTTCCTTGGCGCCGGCGGGAATGTCGAGCGGCAGGCTTTCCATCCTGTTCGTGTCGATCTTGTAGGCCTTGAGCAGCTGGGGTGTGCCGCCGTCGAAGCTGATGAAGACCTCAGCGGATTGGGGGCCGTCGATGAGGTAGTTGCTGGCGAAGTTCACCGAGGCGGCAGGGTTGCCGTTGAGCGGGAAGGCGGGGCTGACCAAGGTGGAATCAAATTTTCCGGCGGCGTGGGACTTGTCATCCCACTCATCCGAGTCCGCCACAGCAAAGACGTTGCGGTTGCGGACGCTGGTTTCGCGGCCCTGGTTTCGCTCGATGTTGGTCCAGAACTCGTCGGTGGCGAAGGACCAGCCGCTCCACTCGGCGATTCCGCCGGTGGGCATGGCTGAATTGTCGATGCTCCAGCCTTCGGGGGCTGTGTGGGTCCAGCCGAGCACGTCCGCTCCCACGGCTGTTTCATCGGCGCGGGGCTTGAGCTGGCCGCGGAGTGTGTCGAAGGCGTCCGGGACAATTTCGTCGATGGGCTTGCCGTCCAGGTTCCAGGCCGGATCGATCGCCACGCCCTGGTGCTTGAGCACTGTGGGGGCGATGTCCGTGACCTTGACGTCCTCGCGCGTGGAATTGGCGGGGATGCCGGGGCCCTGGGCGATGACGAAGGACTGGCGTTCCAACTGGGTGCTGCCGCCATGGCCGCCGGTGGGCGTGTGGCCATGGTCCGCCGTGACAACAATGAGCCACTCTTCCGCCGCGTAGCTGGGGCGGGCCTTGACGGCTGCGAGGATCTCGCCAACCTTGGCGTCGGTGATCTTCAACTGCGCCTGGTAATTGGCGCTGCTGCTGCCAGAGTTGTGGCCGGCGCCGTCGACGTCGTCAAGATGAACGAAGGTGCTGTCCGGGTTGCCATTCTTGAGGTAGTCAACAGCCTTGGCGGTGGTGTTGTTGTCCGATCCAGCGGAGATTTTCAGGTCCGTGCCGGAGTTGAAGATGATATCGGGGATGGGTCCCCAGGTGCCGGCCACCAGCGTGGACGTGGCGGAGTCGCTGTGTTCCAGGCGGTCCTGGAAATTGGTGAACTGTTCCAGGTTGTTGCCAGTGAAGCTGTTGTCCACCACCTGGTGCTTGTCCGGCCACGCGCCGGTGGCAATGGAGCTCCAGCCCGGTCCCGAGACCGTGGGCGCCATGGGGTTGGCAAAGAGGTTACTGACGGCCGTCATGCCCGCTGTGCGGACCGACTCGATGGCCGGCAGTTCCGTCTTGTCCATGACGCTGATCGAAGCCCCGTCAAGGCCGATCACCAGCGACTTCTGGATCTTGGTGCCCGAGGGCAGTCCTTCATAGGGAGCGCCTGGGACTGCTGCGGAGGCGGCGGGTGAAAACGTCATGGCAGCCACCGCCACGGCGGCAGTCACTACAAGTGGGCGGACGACGCGATGTGATGAGCGCATGATCTCTTTTTCGTCTCTGGTGCCGTTGTTGGCACCTTTTGAACGATAATGAGCCAGATGAAAGTTTCCGTTTTAAGCCGGTGATCGCAGCGTGAACACTGCTTGTCAATACAAGCCAAATGCGTTCACCCCGTCGGGTGACGTGGGACACGGCGGACATGAACGACGGCCGTCTGCCCTCCCTTTCACACGCTCTCGCGGCAGACACTGGGCCCCTCACCGCTTTCTCCCCTCAGACCCTCGCTCAGATCCGGGGCTTAATCACGAAACGCTCCTTCAGCAGGTGAAGGAGCGTTCGGGAAAATGGCCCCTTATGTGAAGGAGCGTTGGGGTCTCGACAGGCTCGACCCCCGGATATTGGGGGTTAGCGCAGGCCCACCTTGCGGTTCAACGCCAGCTGCAGCAGCTCGTCAATGAGTTCCGGGTAGTCCAGGCCGGAGGCGGCCCACATTTGCGGGTACATGGAACTCGGGGTGAAGCCGGGCATCGTGTTGATTTCGTTGATGATCAGCTCACCGGCCTGGGTGTAGAAGAAGTCCACGCGGGAGAGCCCTTCAGCACCCACTGCGTCGAACGCCAGGGCTGCCTGTTCCCGGACCCGGGCAATGTCATCCTCCGGCATGTCGGCCGGGCAGCTGAGGCTGACGGCGTCGCCCTGTACGTACTTGGCCTCGAAGTCGTAAAACGCGTGATGTTCGCCATCTACCATGGCAATCTCACCCGGCTGGGAAACGCGCGGCGCATCGCTGCCCCGGCCTTCCAAGACGGCACATTCAATTTCCCGGCCCACGATGCCAGCCTCAATGACCAGTTTGAGGTCGTGCTCGCGGGCTTCAGCGATGGCAGCATCAAGCTGATCCAGCGAATCAACCTTGGAGATTCCCATGGAGGAACCGGCGCGCGCAGGCTTCACAAAAACCGGGAAACCCAAGACCTCCACCCGGGTGCGAACCTTGGCCGGGTCAACAGTCCATTCCCGGTCAGTGACGGCAACGTAGGGACCAACCGTCAGCCCGGCAGCCTCAAACACCACCTTCATGAAGTGCTTGTCCATGCCGAGGGCGGAGGCCAACACGCCTGCGCCCACATAGCGGGTGTCACTGAGTTCAAGCAGCCCCTGAACAGTGCCGTCTTCTCCCCACGGACCGTGCAGCAACGGGAAAACAACATCCACCGAGCCGAGAACCTGCGGAACCTTGGCTGCTTCGGTCACCACCAGCTGGCGGGCATCACCGAACTGGGTGAGCGAAACGGTCTTGTCCCCCGCCACCACCTCGGGCAGGGAGGCGTTCTTCAGCGACCACGCCGAGAGGTCATCCCCGGCCAAGACCCACTGGCCGTTTTTCGCAATACCGATGGGAACGACGTCGTACTTCCCACGGTCGATGGCGCCCAGGACGCCGGCGGCAGTGACACAGCTGACGGCATGCTCGCTGGAGCGGCCGCCAAACAGGATGGCCACGCGGATGGGCGCAGTTGTTGCGGGGGAATCAGTAGTCACGCGTCAGTCGCCTTCGGATTTCAATTGGCGGGCCAACAGCAGCGGGCCCAGTTCATCGACAGTAAGTTTACCCTCCAGCACGCCCACCACGGCGTTGGTGATGGGCATATCAACACCCATCTTCGCGGCCAGATCAGACACGGCCCGGCCGGACTTGATGCCCTCAGCCGTCTGCGTCATGCGGTTGTTGACCTCATCAAGGGTGAGCCCCTCCCCGAGCATGCGCCCGGCGGTGTGGTTGCGGCTCAGCGAGGACGAACAGGTCGCAACGAGGTCGCCCAGACCGGCCAGACCGGACAGGGTCTCGGCCTTGCCGCCCAGCGCCAGCGCCAGCCGCGTGGTCTCTGCCAGGCCGCGAGTGATGACGGAGGCCTTGGTGTTGTCGCCAACTTTTTGGCCCTCGCAAATGCCCACGCACAGGGCAATGACGTTTTTGACGATCCCGCCAATCTCCACGCCCACCACATCATCAACCGTGTAGGGGCGGAAATATCGGGGCTTGCACACGTTTGCCACCCACTTGGCCGTGTTTTCATCCGAACACGCCACCACCGAGGCGGTGGGCTCCTGGCGCGCAATTTCCATGGCCAGATTGGGCCCGGAGACCACAACAATCCGGTCTGGGCTGAGCCCCAGTTCCGTCTCAATAACCTGGGACATGCGCTGGTCGGTGCCCAGCTCCAGCCCCTTCATCAGACTGACCACGACGGCGTCCTTGGCGAGGTGTCCGGCCCAGCCGCGCAACTGCTCACGCAACGTTTGTGCTGGCACCGCCAAGACAACCAGCTGGGCATCCTTGAGCACTTCTTCCACGTCGATCGAGGCGCTGATGTTGGCAGGCAGCTCGGTGGTGGAGAGGTAGCGCGGATTCCTGTGGTGGCCATTGATCTGGTCGACCACTTCCTGGCGGCGGCCCCACAGCACAATCTTGCGATCGGTGCCTTCGGCGGCATCGCCGAGGATCTTGGCAAAGGTGGTCCCCCAGCTGCCGGCGCCCAAAACTGCAGTCTTGACCGGCGCAATTCCATCCACGTAACTCACGTCAGGTCCCCTTTTTCTGTTGTTCCGGCGTCGTTCTTGGTCTTCTTGCCCGCCCGATCGGCAGCGGAACCACGCTCTTCAAAGCGGCCGTGGCTTGACTGCTGGTGTGCGGACGGATCCCAGCGCTGCGCCGGGGCCTTCTCGCCACGCAGCGTCTCCAACAGTGCGGTGATGTCTCTCATGATGACATCAGTCATGGCCTCCAGGGTTGCCTTGTCAGCGCTCTTGCCGGCAAATGCGCTCAGGTCCACGGGGTGACCCACCACCACCTTGACCTTTTTGCGCGGGAAGATCTTCACGCCCTTGCCGTAGCGAGGGAACACTTCCTGCGCACCCCAATGCACCACGGGAACCACCTTGGCGCCGGTGGCCAGGGCCAGGCGGGCCGCCCCCGTGCGGCCCTTCATGGGCCACAGCTCGGGGTCCCTGGTGAGGGTGCCTTCGGGGTAGATGACAACTGCATTGCCAGCGTCGAGCACCTCCCGGGCGACGACGAGGGACTTTCCTGCACCGGCGCCGCTGCGCTCCACCGGAATCTGGCGTGCGCCGCGCAGGGCAGTGCCAAGAATGGGAGTGTTGAACAAGCCATCCTTGGCCAGGAAGTGCGGCATGATCCGCTGGTTGTACAGCAGGTGACCCACCACGATGGGGTCAATTTCGGTGCAGTGATTGGGCACCACAATGAATCCCTCATCCACCGGCAGGCGGTCCAGGCCGTACCATTCCTTGCCCATGAGCACGTTGATGGCGCTCCTGGCAATGCCGGCAACCGTGGCAAAGAACATCCGGGTACTCAGCTTCATGCCGCGTGGCTTGAAGGGGCGCTTGTGTGCCGGCTTGCCCTTGCTGGGAAGGTCAGTGTTCACTGGTCCTACCTCGAAATCCGCGGGGAATCGTGCACATCAAAATCGGCGCCCAAGCCGTCCAGCTTGGCGGTGAAGTGCTCATAGCCGCGGCTGATGACGTCAATGCCCGTCACCGTGGACGTTCCCTCAGCGGCCAAGGCGGCGATCATGTGGCTGAACCCGCCGCGCAGGTCCGGAACATTGATGTGCGCACCCTTCAGGGGTGTGGGGCCTGAAATGACGGCCGAATGAATGAAGTTGCGCTGCCCAAAGCGGCACGGGATGCTGCCCAGGCATTCGCGGTGCAGCTGGATGTTGGCGCCCATCCGGGTCAGCGCCTCGGTGAACCCAAAGCGGTTTTCGTACACTGTCTCGTGCACAATGGAGACGCCTTCGGCCTGGGTCAGGGCAACCACCAGTGGCTGCTGCCAATCCGTCATGAAGCCTGGATGGACGTCCGTTTCCATGATGAGCGGCTTCAAGCTGCCGCCCTTGTGGAAGAAGCGGATTCCGTCGTCGTGGATGTCCATACCGCCACCGATCTTGCGGTAGGTGTTCACGAACGTCATCATGTCCCGCTGGCTGGCGCCTGCAACGTAAATGTCGCCGCCGGTGACCAGGGCCGCCGACGCCCAAGACGCCGACTCGTTGCGGTCAGGCAGCGCTGTGTGGTCGTAGCCTGTCAGCTCCTCAACGCCTTCAATGCGGATGGTCCTGTCAGTCTGCACCGAAATGATGGCACCCATTTTCTGCAGGATCGCAATGAGGTCAATGATTTCCGGCTCCGTGGCTGCGCCGGTGAGCTCTGTGATGCCCTCTGCACGCGTGGCGGAGAGCAGAACCTGCTCCGTGGCACCCACGCTGGGGTACGGCAAGCTGATCTTGGTGCCCTTGAGGCCCAGCGGGGCTGTGATGGAGATTCCACCGCCGGTCTTTTCCACCACGGCGCCGAACTTGCGCAGCACTTCCAGGTGGTAGTCGATGGGGCGGTCACCGATCTTGCAGCCGCCCAGATCCGGAATGAAGGCATGGCCAATGGAGTGAATCAGCGGTCCGCACAACAAGATGGGGATGCGTGAATCACCGGCATGGGTGTTGATCTCGGCGCTGTTGGCCATTTTCGTATTGGCCGGGTCCATGGTCAGGTCACCCGTGACGGCGTCCTTCTCCACTGTGACGCCGTGCAACTGCAGCAGGGACGTGACGACTTCAACGTCCTTGATCTCGGGGACGTTGCGCAAAGTCGATGGGGTGCTACCCAAAAGTGCTGCCACCATCGCCTTGGGAACCAAGTTCTTAGCGCCGCGCACCTGGACCCGTCCCTTGAGCGGGACACCACCACGTACCGTCAGAATTCTGCTCATCGTCACCTAATCCTTTGTTCCACCTACGCACCCTGTACCGGCTTGGGCCTGCGTCAAGCATAGTTTCTCCCGCTCAAGATGCTGAAATGCACCGTGCCCGCTGTGCCCGCGCCACGCTGTCGCTCTATCACCAGCGGATCACCATACCGACGTCGTCAGCTCTTGGCTGCCACCATGCCGGGCACCTCGCCTGCCGGTTGCTTCCTCCACAGGCCCAGCAACGTCTGCACTTGTCCACGTTCGACGGCGGTGACGCATCCTGGGCGGAAAAGTTGCCGCACCATGGAGACATGTCAGAATTCGAGGTTCCGCACTTTATCTCGGCACCGAACAAGTTTGTGAGCGAAACAGCTTCCCGGCAACTCTCCAAACGGGCTGCTGCCGGTGAGCTCGTTCGAGTGCGTCACGGACTGTACCTGCTGGCAGATGCCTGGGACGCCTTGCCACGTTGGCACAAGTACCGGATCGAAATCCAGGCAGTGCACGAATTGGCGCTCAGGAGCCCCATTTTCGCGCGCGAATCAGCAGCCCAGATTATGGGATTGCCGCTGATCTCCATACCCAACCGGGTGCAGACACTTGTGCCGCCCGGGCAGGGTGGGGGTCGCAGCAGCAACGGGGTCCAGCGAATGGAGGCGTTGGCAGGGTATCCGGAACCGTGGGAAATGTATGGCTTGTTGCTGACACCGCCTGTACAAACGGCCCGGGACCTGGCCGTCCGCCTGCCCCTGAGCCACTCATTGCCAGCCATGGACAGAGTACTGGCACAACAGATACTTCCAGGATCACCCGTGAACGTTCCCTTGACGTTTCAAAGGGAGCATGTCCGGGCAGCCATTGAATTGCTGCCCAACGCCACCGCGCGAACCCGGGCACGACGCGTCCTTGCAGTCGCTGACGGCAAGTCCCAGTCAGCCGGGGAGTCATTGAGCCGGGCCATCATGATTGAGCATGGCTTCCCGCAACCTTCCCTGCAGCGGGAGTTCCGGGATGGGTTGGGACGGATTGGATTCCCGGACTTTGATTGGGAGGAGTTCAAGACTCTCGGCGAGTTCGATGGACACGAGAAGTATTCCGCCCAGCGCTACCTCAACGGGAAGTCACCTGCCCAAACAGTCATTGAGGAGAAGAACCGAGAGAACCGTTTGCGGGCGCTTGGCTACAACGTGGTGCGGTGGGAATGGCAGGACTTACGCAATCCCCAGCGGCTCATTCGAATGCTGCGCGAGGCAGGCCTGCCGTCAAAATAGCCGGCCCTCATTGACTCCGGACAGCGAAACGGTCCTTCGCTGTTGATATATCAACAGCGAAGGACCGTGTCGACAGCATGCCAGTGCGGCGTCGTGCGGAAGTTAGAACTTCGCCGGCAGCGTGGTTGGCTTGATGGACGGGCGGGTGGCCTCGAATGCCGTGATGGCCGGCTCGTCGCGCAGCGTCAGGCCAATATCATCGAGGCCTTCGAGCAAGCGCCAGCGGGTGTAGTCGTCGATCTGGAACGGAGCCACCACTGTGCCAGCGGTGACCATCTTGGATACCAGATCAACGGTGATCTCGGTGCCCGGGGCGTTTTCCAGGACCTTCCAGATCAGCTCGATGTCATCCTGGGCAACCTCGGCGGCCACCAGTCCCTGCTTGCCTGAGTTGCCGCGGAAAATATCGGCAAAGCGGGAGGACAAAACAGCTTTGAAGCCGTAGTCCTTCAGCGCCCATACTGCGTGTTCGCGGGAGGATCCGGTACCAAAATCGGCGCCAGCAACCAGCACCGAGCCGGACTTGTACGGTTCCTGGTTCAGGAGGAATTCGGGGTCCTTGCGCCAGCTGGAGAACAGGGCGTCCTCAAAGCCGGTGCGGGTGATCCGCTTCAGGTAGACGGCGGGGATGATCTGGTCCGTGTCAACATTGCTTTGACGCAGCGGGACGCCAATGCCAGTGTGGGTGGAGAACTTTTCCATAGTGTTAGCTCCTTACGCTACGGTGTTGGCGGGGACGGGGGCCAGATCCGACGGCGAACTGAGAGTTCCGCGGATGGCGGTGGCGGCTGCCACCACTGGCGAGACCAGGTGGGTTCGGCCGCCCTTGCCCTGGCGTCCCTCGAAGTTGCGGTTGGAGGTGGATGCACAACGCTCCCCCGGTTCGAGCTGGTCCGGGTTCATGCCCAGGCACATGGAGCAACCGGCAAAACGCCATTCAGCACCAAAGTCCTTGAACACCTGGTCCAGACCTTCGGCCTCGGCTTCCAAACGGACACGGGCGGAGCCGGGCACCACCAGCATGCGAATGTTGGGGTCCTTTTCGCGGCCACGAATGATGTCTGCCGCCGCGCGCAGGTCCTCAATGCGGGAGTTGGTGCAGGAGCCCAGGAACACCGTGTCAACACGGATGTCCTTCATGGGAGTGCCGGCAACCAAATCCATGTACGTCAGTGCGCGTTCGGCTGCAGCCTTGGCGTTTTCATCAGCGAAGTCCTCGGGGTTGGGTACGTTGTCGCTCAGGGACACGCCCTGGCCCGGGTTGGTGCCCCAGGTGACGAACGGGTCCAAGGTGTTGGCGTCGAGGAAGACCTCGGCGTCAAATTCGGCGTCGTCCTCTGTGGTCAGTGACTTCCAGTATTCAACGGCCGCGTCCCAATCAGCACCAACGGGAGCGTGGGCACGGCCCTTGAGGTACTCGAAGGTGATCTCATCCGGGGCGATCATGCCTGCGCGGGCTCCAGCTTCGATGGACATGTTGCACACTGTCATGCGGGCGTCCATGGACAGGGCCCGGATGGCTGAGCCGCGGTATTCGAGCACGTAGCCCTGGCCGCCGCCGGTGCCGATCTTGGCGATGATGGCCAAGATGATGTCCTTGGAGGTTACGCCGGGGCGCAAGGTGCCTTCAACGTTGATGGCCATGGTCTTGAACGGCTTCAGGGGAAGCGTCTGGGTAGCCATGACGTGCTCCACCTCGGAGGTGCCGATGCCGAACGCCAGGGCACCTACGGCACCGTGGGTGGAGGTGTGCGAGTCACCGCAAACCACAGTCATGCCGGGCTGGGTGAGTCCCAGCTGCGGGCCCACCACGTGAACGATGCCCTGTTCGGCGTCGCCCAGGGAGTGCAGGCGCACACCAAATTCGGCGCAGTTATTGCGCAGAGTCTGGATCTGGGTGCGGCTGGTCAGATCAGCGATCGGCTTGTCGATGGCCAGCGTGGGGGTGTTGTGATCCTCCGTGGCGATGGTCAAATCCGGGCGGCGCAGCGGCCGGCCAGCCAGGCGCAGGCCCTCGAAAGCCTGAGGCGAGGTTACCTCGTGGATCAGGTGAAGGTCGATGTAGAGAAGGTCGGGCTGTGCGGCATCGCCGTCGCCTTCGCCTTGCGTGACAACGTGATCTCGCCATACTTTTTCAGCCAGCGTCTTCGCGGTCTTTCGCGGAGTCGTTGTCGAAACGCTCGGCACCTGTGCTGAGTCGTGCGCAACGGGCGCGGTTGCCTCGGTCACGGTCAGCTCCCTTCATCTGTTGAAGCCCCCGGCAACCATCGCATTCGCATAGAATTTGTTTGGCTTCCAAGGGTGTTCTTTGGTTTGTATACCTCTACTGTTCCAGCCGGATCCGGGGAGAAGCCAATCCTTCGATTTGCATCTCACATAATGAGACGTCAATATCATTACATGGACAATTCAAGTGGCGTTGGCGTCATCGATAAAGCGGCTCTTGTGCTTGATGCATTGGAAGCCGGCCCCACAACCCTGGCTCAGCTCGTTGCTGCCACCGGTTTGGCCCGGCCCACAGTGCATAGGTTGGCACTAGCCTTGGTACATCACCGGCTCGTGAGCCGGGACATGCAGGGCAGGTTTGTGCTCGGCAGCAGGCTCGTTGAACTGGCTTCGGCTGCCGGCGAGGACAGGCTAATAGCCGCGGCGGGACCTGTTTTGCTGCAATTGCGCGACTCCACCGGTGAGAGCGCCCAAATTTTCCGCCGCCAGGGCGATTCGCGCGTTTGCGTTGCCTCGGCCGAGCGCCCCATCGGACTGCGCGACACCATTCCCGTGGGCACCCAGCTCACCATGAAGGCCGGTTCCGCGGCCCAGGTGTTGCTGGCGTGGGAAGATCACGAGCGGTTGCTCGAGGGCCTGCACAACGCCCGTTTCACCCCCACCGTCTTGGCCGGCGTTCGACGGCGCGGCTGGGGTCAGAGCCTGGGCGAACGTGAGCCCGGGGTCGCCTCGGTGTCGGCTCCGGTTCGTGGTCCTTCCGGTCGCGTTATTGCGGCAGTATCCATCTCCGGACCCATCGAACGCCTGACCCGCCAGCCCGGCCGTTTGCACGCGGAAATTGTCTGCAACGCATCCCGCATCCTGACAGAAGCACTGCGCAAGAGCGCTTCCTAAACCAACCGAGAACACTGCAAACTCAATGTATGCACAGTGCCCACAGTCTCTGCGACTGTGGGCACCTTGCTTGCGCCGGTTGGCCTGCTGTCAGCACCCTTACCGGGATCTAGTAGATGGCGAAATTCTGTACGCCCATGGCCAGTCCAGCATAGGGTCCGCTGGTGTACTTGGCGTAGCCAAAACCAAAGTCCGTGAACTTGGGGTTGAGCAAATTTGCCCTGTGCCCGGGTGAATTGACCCACCAGTCAAACATTGTTTTGGCACTGGTGTTCAGTGCCACGTTCTCCCCGGCACCAGTCCACCCGGCGGGGTAGTTCGTGTAAAAGTTCCAGCTGTGCCAGGTCCCATTCCAATTCGGCGAAGCAAAGTCGAGCAAGAGATGGTCAGCCCATTTCTGCGACCATGTGGCCACACCGGGGTTCCATTTCAGGGGCTGGAGTTTGTTCTGGATGCGGTAATCATTCACCAGCTTGAACGACTCAGCCACCAACGGATCGTTCAGCGAGGGAGCTGTGGGCCTGGCCGCAGTCACCGTCGCACTGCCCGCACTCGTCCTGGATTGAGTCGTGTAGCCGGACAGGGACCCCGTCACCGTCACCGACATTGTTTTGCCCAAATCAGCCTGCGTCAGCAGCAAGGTTGAGGTTGTCGCCCCCGAAACCGGCGCCCCGGACCGCAACCACTGGTATTTCAATGCCGTGCCAGCAGTCCACGCCCCCGGAATGGCGGTGAGTGTTGAACCAACCGCGGCAGTACCAGACACCACCGGCCCGGGCGCCAACAAAGTGCCGGCAACCACCACGGCACTTGCCTGGCTCGTCCTGGATGCCGTGGTGTAGCCGGCCAAGACTCCTGTCACCGTCACGGTCATGGCCTTGCCCAGGTCATCCGGACCCAGCGCCAGGCTCGAGCCGGTGGCCCCGGGAATCGCCACGCCCGAACGCAACCACTGGTACTTCAACGCAGTCCCCGCAGTCCATGTCCCAGGAATGGCCGCCAGCGTCGCAGCAACCCTGGCAGTCCCGGAAATACCCGGCACCGGCGCAAGCAAGGCCCCGGCAATAACCACGGCACTGGCCTTGCTCGTCATGGAGGCGAACGCAGTGCCCGCCTGATACCCCGTGACCCGCACAGACATGGTGTTGCCCAAATCCGCTGAACCCACCAGCAACGACGATCCGGTGGCACCAGGAACGGCTGTCCCCGAACGCAACCACTGATACGTCAAGGTCGCCCCGCCAGGCCACACCCCCGCAACGGCTACCAATGTTGAACCAACCGCGGCAGTCCCCGAAATACTCGGCACCGGGGTAAGCCCGGCGCCGGGAACAACGGAGGCACTGTTCCGCGAAGCGGTGGAGAAACCCGTCTTGGATCCTGTCACCGTCACAGAGACGTTCTTGCCCACATCAGTCGAACCCAACAGCAGGGATGGGCCCGTGGCACCGGGAACCGGAACACCCGAACGCCACCACTGATACGTCAACGCCACCCCCGCGGTCCATGCCCCGGCAACGGCTACCACTGTTGAACCCACTGAAGCGGTACCGGAAATACTCGGCACCGGGGCCACCAGTGCTGCTGCTACAACGGCGGCGCTGGTCCGTGAAACGCTGGCATAGCCAGCCTTGTTCCCTGTCACCGTCACCGATATCGCCTGGCCCAAATCCGCATAACCCAACAGCAGCGAGGAATCCGTCGCACCAGAAACCGCCACACCCGAACGCAACCACTGATACGTCAACACTGCCTCAGGCGTCCACACCCCGGGCACTGCGACCAATTGCGTTCCAAGCCCTGCGGTCCCGGAAATACCCGGCACCGGTGCCAGCAAGGCTCCGGCGGCCACAGCCGGAGTCAGGCCCAGCAACCCGAACAGCAGCGCTGCCAGGACGGGTATTACCAGCAGTCGCTTCCGCACGAGTGCGCGCATGTGTTCTCCCCCAGAAAAGGTAAATGTGACTTCCTATACCCTAGCTGTCTGCGATACTTTCCGGTCGACAAAGTCCACCGTCATTCTGGGCAGCACCAAGAGTATGTGGCAATGGACCCGCCACGCATCACCGCCGCTGCTTTGGGTAGTTGACTCCCTGCCCGGCAACAATATGGCGCGGGCAGTCATGCGTTGACGGCCGCGATCCGTCCCGGAGTATTGTTCTAGCATGAGCAACTACGCTGTGTTCCTGCGCGGGATCAATGTTGGCGGCATCAACGTCAAAATGGCTGATCTGCGCACGGCCCTGGCCACACTTCCCCTGACCAAGGTGAAAACCCTGCTGGCCTCGGGCAACGTTGTGTGTTCCACGGACATGGACGCAGCGGAGTTGAAAACGAGTGTAGAAACGCTCCTGCGCGACTCATTTGGCTACGACGCCTGGGTGGTGGTGCTGGATCAGGAACAAGTTCAGGAAATTGTTGATGTCTGCCCCTACCCGGCCGATGACGCCTCCCAGCACAGCTACGTAACACTCTCCAGCGACCCCGCCGTCCTGGACGAACTCGCCGCCCACGGCAGCGAGCTGCCCGACGTCGAACTGGCCAGGCTCATCCCCGAGGCGCTTGCGTGGCTGGCCGAATCCGGCGGCACCCTCAACAGCCCCTTTAGCAAACTCACAGCCAAGCCGCGCTATAAAAGTACGACGACGACCCGCAACTTGCGCACCCTGCTCAAGTGCCGCGACGCGATGGCGTAACAAGAGCTGATACGTAAATAGGGTGGGTTGGCAGCTTGGATACTGAGGCCGCTTTGGGCACGCGCGTTACTAGTACCGGGAATGGCGCCAGTGTCACAGCTGCGCCGCACTGGCTCCTGGCGCGACGCATAACCAAAGCCGTCGTGCGCAAAATGGCGCTAAAGCGCACATTTCGCCGTTTCCTGCGGGTCAGTTCTAGTGGCGCGCGGCAGCCAGGGCTTCCTGGAACGCCCGGTAGCGCCCAATCTCGGCCTCTGTGGGTTCCTCCACCAATGTTTGGGAAACGCCGGCAACACTTTCGCGCAGGCGCCGTCGGGCCAAGGCAGCACGCCCCTTGCCCCCGGCCAGGGCCAGGAACTTGCTGGTGATGGCCAGGAAAATGCCCACCACCACGCCGGTGAGAACCATCAAGGTGGGCAGCGGCCAGCCCTCAACCTTGGGGGTTTCCGGAACGGGCAGCTGAAAATACCCCAGCGCGGCCAAGACTCCCAGCCACAGCAACCCGCCCACCGCCCACACCAGCGCCACCCACTGGATCACGGAAAACACCGGCCACCACCATGCCCGGGAATTGGCCTTCAAATCGGTGCTTGCCACAGCTTGATCGAGGGCGTCGGGCAAGCCGTCACGGTTACTGCGGGCAGCGGCACGAATCGACGACCGCCACGGGCCTGACGATCCGGCACTGGCGGCATCGGAGAAGTCCCGCACAGAGGAATCCATCCGGGCCAGCTCTGCGGCGCCTGCCGGGGGCAGGGAGGTCCTGTTCAACTCGGGGGCGTCGTCGCGGCGCAAACTCATGCGGCGCAGCGGGTCCCTGCGGAACCGGGTCAGCCAGCGCGTGGCGGGCCAGCCGGTTCGTTTGCTCGCCTCCAGCCTGAAGGAGGTGCGCACGGCGGCGGCTATGCTCTCAACGTGCACGGCCTCGGCCAGACCGGCAGCCAGCTGTTTCCGGTCCTGCTGGTGCACGCCGGCGGCATCACCGTCACCTGCAGCCTGCGCCAGCCGTTCTGCCGCCACCGTCACATCCGCAGCCAGCCGGGCCCCCTGGGCCGCTTTGGCCTTCACCACGGCTGCGATGCGTTGGCGAAGCTCGGGCATTCCGTCGCCCGTCAGGGCGGAAACAGCCAGTACTTTCACGCTGCCCAACCCGTCCCGGTCAAGGATGGCGGAGAGCGATTCCAGCACGGGCTTGACCTCATGCGGGGCCAACTTGTCCACCTGGTTCAACACCACAAGCGTCACCGCCGCGTGGGCCGAGAACGGTTTGATGAACTCATTGTGAATGGCCGCATCGGCGTACTTCTGCGGATCCACCACCCACACCAAAACATCCACCTGGCCCGCCAGGCGCTGCACAATCTCGCGGTTGCGCAACTGGACCGAATCGAAATCCGGCAAATCCAGCAGCACCAGCCCTCCGGCGTCGTCCACCAAGGAAGGCACGGTGGCACCCTCACGGCGCTCGGCAACCTCCAGCCAATCAAGCAGGGGCGAACTGCCCGCCATGCCCCACACCATGGCCAGCGGCTCGCTGGTGGTGGGCCTGCGCACGGCAACCCGCGCGGCATCCGTGCCGGCCACGGCGTTGAACAGCGAGGACTTCCCGCTGCCGGTGGCGCCAAAGAATCCCACCACGGTGTGATCGGCGCTCAAGGAACGGCGCGAGCTGGCCCGCTCCAACACCCCAAAAACCTGCTCCAGCGCGGCATCGTCCACACGACCCTCACCCAACTCCATGGCCTCGTTGAGCGCAGCGAGCTGGCGGGCCAGCGTGGATTCGGCTCTCACCTGACGATGCCGGCTCATGCGTGCTCCCCCATCCCGCCCAGAACAGCCAGTTCCTTCACCAATGCGTCCAGGCTACCCACCTGTGGATCCGCGGCGCCCGAAACAGGACCCAGCCTGCTCAGGAACCGGTCCTGCTGGCGCTCCAACAGGCTCGCGCAACGGGCATCCAGGGAGCGCTTGGCGTCCCTGGCCAGGCGCCGCACGGCATCCTCGCCAAAAATCGCCTCCAAAACCTTTTGGCCCACGACGGCGGTGCCTCCAGCGATGCCCACCTCGGCCCCCGTCAGTCCCCCTGTGAACGAAAAGACCACCACCATCAGGACCACACCCAAACCGTTGACACCAAAAGACAGCCACCTGGCCTGTGAACGCTTCGTGGCACCCTCGGCCCGGATCAACGCCACGACCTCGCCCTGCCACGCACGGATTTCGCCAGCCACCTCGGCCGGAAAATCTGGGCTGAGGGCCGACAAATCATCCATGCCCAGCAGCTGCCTGCCGGCTGGATCAGAGCGCCAGCGCTGATCGGCGTCCTCGGCAGCACGGGCCGCCTGATCCACGATGACCGCCTGCAAGCCAGACTCAATGGCCACTTCCACCTTGACGGCGGGCGGAGGCTGGCCCTTGAAGAAGGCGCCGATCCTGTCCCGCATGCGGCCAATGCCATTTTCCAGGGCCCTGAAGAAGTCACCTGTGCCCACAAAGTCCTGCCATCTGGCCAGCACCTCCCCGCGCAGCAAGGTCCCGTCACTGGTGGCCTTGCTGATGCGCGCTGCGGCGTCGGCGAAGGCTGCCCGCACGTCTTGGGCCAGTTGCTGGCCGGCCATTTGCTGGTCCACCACTGCCCCGGACAGAATTTCCAGGCGCCCGGCAAGTGAGCGAACAGTCCCATTGAGGGTCCTTCGCACAATTTCTGCCCGGCCGGAGGAGTCTTCGCTGATGGTGGCCAGCCAGGTGCTGATGGGGGCAACTGCTGCCGGCGGCAGCATGCCCCAATCATCCAATGCCATTTCCGGGACCACAAACAGCTGCGCGCCGGCCAAGCCCTCACGCACCAACATGCCCTGGAGGTCGGCAGCTATCTCCTGCTCGGCTCCTGGCGGAACACGGTCCAAAATGATGGCGACGGTGATGTCCCGGGAGGCGGCATCGAGCAGAAGTTTCCACGGCACGGCGTCCGCGTACCTGTTGGCTGTGGTGACAAAGAGCCACAAATCAGCGGCCGCCAGCAGCTGCCCGGCCAGGTGCCTGTTGTCATCGGAGACGGAGTCCACATCCGGTGCATCCAAAAGTGCCACACCCGGCGGCACCGCCGGATCGGCAACTAGTACCAAGGAAGTCATGGCCGAAGCATCCGGGGCCACGCCCGCCCGTGATGCCGGAGTGTTGGCCTTAACCAGTTCCCCGTGGACCCGGTGCAAGGTGGGCAGCACGCGCACCGAGGTGAACCAGGCGGCGTCCTGCGGGTTGTGGAGCAGAATTGGTTGGCGCGTGGTGGGCCTGATGGCCCCGGATCGGGTCACGGGATGGCCCACCAAGGCGTTGACCAGTGTTGACTTCCCCGCCCCTGTGGACCCTCCCACCACTGCCAGCAGCGGAGCATCCAAGCTTTTCCACCGCGGCAAGATGTAGTCATCAAGCTGGCCAAGAGCGGCTGCTGCTGTGGACCGGGCGTTCTCCACCCCGGGCAGCCCCAGCGGAAAATCCAGGGCGGCCAGTTCGGCCCGCACGCTCTCCAACAGGGACACGGCAGAGATTTGTGCCAAGGAGGCTGCGTTGTCATCCTGTGGCGGATTGGACCGTGGCGGCCGTGCGTCGGTGGGGTTCACAGCTTCATCATGCCAGCACAATGCATGAGAGAAAGCCATTGCTGGCGCAAATCTGCGAAAAGACAACAAAGAAGCCCCGCCGTGGGTACGGCGGGGCTTCATCAGAATTGGCCAAACGGACCGTCTCAGCTACTTGCCGAAGGTGTCCTTCGCGGCGTCCTTGACATGCTCGCCAGCCTGCTTGGCCTTGGCTGCGGCCTGTTCGCCGGCACCCTCGGCCTGAAGCTTCTCATTGTTCGTTGCGTCGCCCAGGGCTTCCTTCGCCTTGCCGGCTACTTCCTGGGCTTTGTTGCTGATCTTATCTCCGAGACCCATGAGGTCCTCCTTCAACTCGAATCCAACTAGAACACTTTCCACCCTAGGAAAGGAGTCTGGACGTTGCCTGAGTGTCTGGCGACTCAGGCATGGTCCGTTGGGACGCCATGAGGGCTTGGGGCAAAGCAAAGGGAGGCTCCAACCATTTCAGCTCGGAACCTCCCTCGTGTGCAGCAATCAGGCTTTCTTGCGCGTCAACAATCCCCAGACAACCAGGACAACCAACGAGCCGCCAATCGCGAGCAACCACGTCGATACTGACCAGAACTCGTTGATACCAACGTTGAACAAGGCACTACCAATCCAGCCGCCCAAAATGGCACCAACAACACCAAGCACCAGAGTCGCGAGCCAGCCGCCACCCTGCTCACCCGGTTTGATCGCTTTCGCGATGGCACCAGCAATCAGACCCAAAATAATCCAACCAATGAAACCCATGTCTTTACTCCGTTCGGATGAAGGTTTTAGTCCCAGCATCAAATCACGATGCACCCAGCAACCTTACTGAGCAGTAACGCGAACATCAAATTGAGAACAGCCCAATCGACGAGAACATAAGGACGCAATGAGCAGGTAAGTCATGGAGGCAGATGAAGCCGCGGCGCGAGACTTACCGCTCGACCGCCTTCCGCCGGACCCAACCGACAGCGGCCGTGGCCACGAAAAGAATGAGGGCTACAACTGCCAGCCACATCAAGCCCTCGAAGACGAACCCGACCACAGCAACGATCAACCAAACCGCCAGCAAAACAATCACGAGAGTAGCCATGCGCAGAGCATACGCCTGACCTCGGATGAATGGAATATCTGTCCCGAAGCAATCGAAGCCGCAGCGAGCATGAAAAAGGCCGGCCGCATGACGCGACCGACCTCATCCAAATTACTTGTTCAGCCCTCATCCAAATTACTTGTTCAGCGCGTTGCGCCGCACCCAACCAATCGCAGCCGTACCCACAAACAAGACAGCAGCAATAACGGCCAGCCACAGCAATCCCTTGACCACAAAACCAAGGATCGCGAGGACCAGCCAGATGATAAGAAGAACAGAAATTATTTGAACCATCGAACAAACCTACTACCCCAGCCACGCTGATGGAAGTTCAGCAGCCGCTTGGCCCCGACCATGAGCCTGCTTTGTTAACGCAAAAGGCCGGGAAGCTTTTCAGCTTCCCGGCCTTGCTTGTGACCCCAGCGGGATTCGAACCCGCGTTACCGCCGTGAGAGGGCAGCGTACTAGGCCGCTATACGATGGGGCCCTAATACATTCAATTTTTTGCGATTGAACTTCAAGAATATTACCTGAACTTCGTTCCACATGCCAATTGGAAGGCAGCTTGTAAAAGCGCTGGGATACCAGGACTCGAACCTAGAATGTCGGTACCAGAAACCGATGTGTTGCCAATTACACCATATCCCAATGGCTACGCGATTTGCCTTGAAATCCGCGGGTTTCCCCGGTCTTTCAGCGGCTCTCGCGCCGGGATAAAACTATACCCGAGAGTTTGCCGAACACCAAAACGAGAATGCTGTTTTTGGCTGAGTTGTGCGTCACAGCCAATCGGCGGGTGCCTGAATCCCCACAATGGCGAGCAATTCAGCGAGGTTTGCCACGCTCACAATGCGCGCCGCAGCCTGCGCGTCGTTGTCAGCAACACCCGGCGCTGCCTTGCCTTCCCGGCTCAGCCATACACCGAGCAGTCCCGCCCTGACTGAGCCGACGCCGTCGATCATGAAGTTGTCCCCCACGTACAGGGTTTCCGACGGTGCGGTGCCCAGCTGGCGGCAGCCTTCGAGGAAGATCTCCGGCGCGGGCTTGGCCACGTTCACGGTGTCGATGCCCACCAGGACCTGGATGCGCGCCAGGCCGGCCGCATCCAGCTTGGCACGCTGGTAGTCGTAAACGTTGTTGCTCACGGCACCATAGGGGATGCCCGCCGCGTCGAGGGCGTCAAGGAGCGGCACGACGTCGGCAAAGGCCCGGATGGAGCGTGGCTGGGCTTCCTCGAACTCAGCAATCCAGCGCTGCTCCACCGCGCCGTCAAAGCCGGTGAAACCCAAGTGGTCAAAGACGACGCGGGCGCGCAGGCCGCGCTGCTGGGCAAAACTGAATTCGCCCTGGACGTAGCGATCGTAGTACTTGTGCGGATCCGCCATGTACAGGGCCGCAAAGCTGTCCCAGTCCGCAGCGGTGGCGTTGGGCAGCAGCCGCTGTGAGGCAAAGACCATGGCATCGGCCATGGCCCGGTACAGGTCAACGATGGTTTCATCAATATCAAACAAAACACCCTTGATTCGCCCTGCACAAGCAGCGGATTCAAGGGTGTTTTGTGAAGCGTTCAGCGTCAAGGTGTTTAGCCCCTAAACGCTTTGAGGCGGGTCAGCGAGGAATCCTTGCCAAGGATCACCATGGATTCAAAGAGCGGCGGCGAAATCTTGCGGCCGGACAAGGCCGTACGGACGGGGCCAAAGGCCAGGCGCGGCTTGACGCCAAGGCCTTCCACCAGGGCCGTCTTGAGGGCTGTCTGGATCGACTCGGCAGTCCACTCCTCCAACGGCTCCAACGCCGCCAGCGCAGCATCCAGGACCTCTGTGAGGTTCTCGGGCATGCCCTTGAGCGCATCCTCGGCGACGTCAACGGCGTCGTCCTTCTTGAAAAGGAACGCCAGCATCTCGGGAGCCTCACCCAGCAAGGTGATGCGTTCCTGGACCAGCGGGGCGGCCTCGGTGAGGATTTCCTCCTCGCGGGCGCTCAGGGTCTCCCCCACGACTCCCTCAGCCTGCAGGTAAGGGACCAGGCGGTTGCGGAAATCTGTGGCATCAAGCAGGCGCACGTGGGTTCCGTTGATGGCCTCGGCCTTTTTGATGTCAAAGCGCGCCGGGTTGCCCAGGACGTCGTGGATGTCAAAGTTTTCCACGAGCTGGGCCACGGTGAAAATATCCTCATCGGCGGAGAGCGACCAACCCAGCAGGGACAGGTAGTTCAACAGTCCTTCGGGGATGAAGCCACGGTCTCGGTGCAGGAACAAGTTGGACTCGGGGTCACGCTTGGACAGCTTCTTGTTGCCGGCCCCCATGACGTAGGGCATGTGGCCAAACAGCGGCATGTATTCCGCCACGCCAACCTCGTACAACGCGTAGTACAGGGCAATCTGGCGGGGCGTGGAGGAGAGCAGGTCCTCGCCGCGCAGCACGTGGGTGACACCCATCAGGGCATCATCGACGGGGTTAACCAGCGTGTACAACGGCGCGCCATTGGGGCGGACAATTGCGTAGTCCGGGACTGATCCTGCCTTAAAGGTGATCTCGCCCCGGACCAAATCTGTAAACGTGATGTCAGCGTCCGGCATGCGCAGGCGCAGTGCCGGCTGGCGTCCCTCCGCCTTGTAGGCGGCAATCTGCTCAGGCGTGAGGTCACGGTCAAAGTTGTCGTATCCAAGCTTAACGTCCCGGCCGGCCGCCTTGTGGCGAACTTCCACCTCTTCGGGTGTGGAATACGACTCATAGGCGTGCCCGCCGGCAACGAGCTTGGCAATGACGTCGGTGTAGATCTCCCCGCGCTGCGACTGGCGGTAGGGTTCGTGCGGGCCACCAACCTCAACACCCTCATCCCAGGTGATCCCGAGCCACTTGAGGGCATCCAGAAGCTGGAGGTAGCTTTCCTCGCTGTCACGCTTGGCGTCGGTGTCCTCGATGCGGAAGATCATCTTCCCGCCGGTGTGCCGGGCGTAGGCCCAGTTGAACAGGGCCGTGCGGATCAACCCGACGTGGGGCGTTCCGGTGGGCGAGGGGCAAAACCGTACCCGTACAGGAGTTTCGGCGGTGACAGTGGGGATCGAGGCAGCATTAGTCATGATGAGATCTAGTTTAGCCGCCCCCTGCAGCCCTGCCGACGAACCCAGCGCCGCTGATGTGCCGGCACACGACCGCGGCTTCCTCAAGGGAATAGTTACGAAACCATTGACAGCCCTTCCCGCAACGGCGTAACGTACAACCAAATGGTTGTAGATGAGCTGAGTGAACCCGACATTGACCGCCTGTTTCAGGCGTTCGCAGATTCCACCCGCCGTGACATTGTCCGCAGGGTCACTGTGGAGAGCTATTCGGTGTCGGGATTGGCGGCCCTCTATGACATGAGTTTCGCGGCGGTCCAGAAACATGTGGCCGTATTGGAACGCGCGGCCCTTGTCAGCAAGGAAAAGCACGGCAGGGAGCAACTGGTGCGGGCAAACCATGAAGGATTGCACAAGGCCCGGCAGCTGCTAAGTGAATACGAAGCGATCTGGCACCAGCGGGCCGCCCGGATCGCAGACATTGTGGCACAAGGATAACGAAAGGCATCGCCATGACTGTTGTTAGTTCCACCAAAAACCCCGAGGCACTGAGCTTCACCATCGTGAGCGAGTTCGCCGCCGGCGTCGAACGGGTCTGGCAGATCTGGGCGGATCCACGCCAGCTGGAACGCTGGTGGGGCCCGCCCACGTGGCCGGCCACCTTTGAACACTTCGACTTCAAACGAGGCGGGAAGATCGCCTACTTCATGACCGGGCCCGACGGCGAAAAGGCCCGGGGCTGGTGGCACATCACCGCCGTCGCCGCGCCGCACATGCTGGAGTTGGACGACGGTTTTGCCGACGAGAACGGGGATCATGTGGACGCCATGGGCGTGACCCGCATGACTGTCACCCTGGAGGACTTTGGCGACAGCACGCGCATGACCGTGTCAAGTGTTTTTGAAACGGCCGAACAGATGGAGCAGATGATCGCCATGGGCATGGAAGAGGGCATGGGCCAGGCCTTGGGCCAGATCGATGCAATCCTTGCCGGGCAGTCCGTCAGCTAGGAGTCCCTGAACGAAAAATGCCGCCGTTCCCGCTTTTTGCCACAGGTATATCGGTGGCATTTTGCGGGAGCGGCGGCATTTTCCCCAACCTCATCCGGATCAGTGGGTGTGGTGCGAGGCTTGCCGTTGGTAGACGGGCGTGTCCAATCCCTCCATCCGCGCCTTTAGCTGCAGGGCCAGGTACTTGGAGTAGTGCCGGCTCTGGTGCAGGTTGCCGCCGTGGATCCACAGGTTCTCGACGTTGGTGGGCTTCCACATATTGCGCAACTCGCCCTCCCAAGGGCCGGGGTCCCGCGTGGTGTCGGAACCGTAGCCCCAACATTTGCCCACGGAGTCGGCCACCTCGGGTGAGACGAGGTCCGAGAGCCAGCCGTTCATGGAGCCGTACCCGGTGGCGTACACGATCACATCGGCTTCGAGTTCCGAGCCATCCTCCATCACCACGGCATTGCCGGTGATCTTGGTTACCTGACCGGTGGCGAGGTTGACCCGGCCGTCGATGATCAGCTGCGAGGCGCCCACATCGATGTAGTAGCCGGAGCCGCGCCTCAGGTACTTCACGAACAATCCGGAGCCGTCCTCTCCGAAGTCCAGGTCGAAACCGGCCGCGGCCAAGCTGTCATAGAACTCTGCATCCCTGCTGGCCATCTCGGCATAGACGGGCTTCTGGGCGTCAGGCAGGATCCGGTAGGGCAGCGAGGCAAAAAGCAGATCAGCCTTGTCAGTGGTGACCCCATTGGCCAGGGCCTTCTCGGAATACAAGTTCCCCAAACCCAGATCCATGAGCGATTCGCTGCGGGAGATGTGCGTGGAGGAACGTTGCACCATGGTGACATCGGCTCCGTGTTCCCAGAGGTCGGCACAGATGTCGTGGGCTGAATTGTTGGAGCCGATAACAACGGCCTTCTTGCCCGTCCAGTCACCGCCGCCCGGATGCTTGGAGGAATGGTATTGCGCCCCCAGGAAACTCTCCTTGCCGTCAAAGTCGGGGACATTGGGGTACCCGGAGACGCCGAGCGCAAACACGAGTTGCTTGGGGCGCAAGGTGACGGGAACGCCGTCGCGCTTCACTTCCACCACCCATTCACCGGCGGCCTCATCATAGGCGGCCTTGGTGGCCTCCGTACTGGCCCAATAGTTCAGCTCCATGATGGCCGTGTAGTGCTCCAGCCAGTCGCCGATCTTGTCCTTGGCTGCAAAAACGGGCCAGTCATCGGGGAAGTTCAGATACGGCAGGTGGTCATACCAAACGGGATCGTGCAGGTGCAGGGACTTGTAGCGATTGCGCCAAGAGTCACCGGCGCGGGCGTTCTTCTCCACCACGATGGTGGGCACGCCCTGACGGCGCAGGCGGGCAGCAAGGCCAATGCCACCCTGACCGCCGCCGATGATCAGAGTGTTCGGCTGCTCGTCATAACCCAGCCGTGCCTGATCTTCCTCCTTGCGTTCCAGCCAGGACTTGCGGCCGCGAGTGATCTCATGGGCAACACCCCGCTCCCGACGCACGCCCTTCTTCTCCTCAAAACCCTTCAGTTCCTGCATGGTAGTCAGCAGCGTCCAGCACTTGCCGTCCTTGAGCCGCAGGTGGCCGTAACCATTGGCGGCGCCGGTCTCGAAGGTGATCCACGCTTCGGTGTTTTCAGTGTCACCGGTGGCGTCCTCGGCCATGGCCCACTGGCTCGGAGCCACATGCTCCAGCCGATCCGCGAGCATCTGAGCGATCTGCCCCTTCCCTTCAAACGTTTTCAGGTTCCAAGTGAAGGCAACGAAGTCGCGCCAGTAACTGTCTTCGGCAAATAGTTCAGTGGCCGCGGCAACGTCTTTGGCCTGGAGCGCCGAGTTGAGGTTGGCGAGCCAGTCCGCGACGATGCTCGCGGGGGTTGGATCCGGGGTGTGTGACATGTTCACTCCTTTGTGTACATCAGGAAATTTGACTGCGGGATTCCTGCGGTTTCACCCGGAAGGCCGGGAGCGTAGGCTTGTCAAACGTGATTGATCTCACAAGTAAAGCCCTGCGGGGGTTGCATGGGCGTTACACCCCAAGATTCTCCGCGCACGGCCCAGGTCCTCAACTCAAGGGAGAGTGCATGTTCCAGCTGCTGCCAAGCTCCGGGTCAACGCCGTCTCCGGCCATCGCGGCCCTGCGCTTCTCCGATCCGGTCAACTATGCGCGGCTGTTACGGACTGCTCACGACGACGTCATATCGGGTGCACACCGGCCGGAAATTTCGGCAGGCATCCAAGAATCCTGGCGCAGATCGCTGGCTTTGGGGATAAGCCCTGACCAGCACAGCCCCAAGCACGTGCGGGAGCCGTTGGACGCCGTCAGCCTACGTTCCAGCCACCCGTTGGCTGCCGCCGTGCCCGCCTTGACAGAGCTGCTGGGCGACGACTCCCCTGACGGCCAGCAATTGCTGATCGTTACGGACGCCATGGGTGAGGTGCTGTGGCGGATCGGCAGCAAGGACGCGCTGACGCTGGGCGAATCGTTGGAATTTGTGGAGGGCGCCGACTGGTCCGAATCCGGAACTGGCACCAACGCCATTAGTGAGGTGTTGCGCACGGGTTTACCCGGTCAGTTGTTTTCCGCTGAACATCTGGTGCGCACCCACCATGACTGGGCGTGCACGGCTGCCCCGATCCGCCACCCCGTCAGCGGAGACTTACTCGGCGTGCTGGATGTCTCGGGCCCGCTGGCGACGTTGACTGCAGACTCCCTGCGGATGGTGCGGTGCGCGGTCCGGGCGGCCGAGGAAATCATCGGCCGCGGGCATTCCCTGGGCCGAGCTCGTGGGGGTACTGCCGGTTCCAGAACTACTACCGGCGCGTTGTCAGCCCAAGGTGACGGGCCCGGCGTCGAACATACAGGCCATGGCATTGCCGCCATTGAACTTTTAGGTGAGAAACCAACCCTGGTGCACGCTGATGGGCGCCGTGTGCCATTGGCGCTGCGGCGGGCGGAAATTGTGGCGCTGCTGTGTTCGCGGCAGCAGGGGTGGAGCGCCGACGAGCTCGCCTATGAGTTGCTTGGGGAGCAGGGAACCGCGGCGACGGTGCGCATCGAGATGCATCGACTCAAGGCTGCGCTGGGGCCCGTGATCGCATCGAATCCGTACCGTTTGGCCGAGTCCGTCCGTGCCCAGGTGGATGCCTGCACTGTGTGGACAGCGCTGCGTGGCGGGGATATACATGCCGGTTTAGCAGGTTACACGGCGCCGCTGCTGACGCGGTCAACAGCGCTGGCCGTGGAGTTGCTGCGGCAGGAGCTGGATGATTCGGTGCGCAACGCCGTGCATTCGGGTGCATCGGTGCCGGTGCTTTCGAGGTGGCTGGAAACAGACATGGGCGCCGGGGACTGCGCCGCAGTGGCGGCACTGGCGCAGCTGGTGCCTGGCTCCGATCCGCGCGCGGCAGTTTTCGCCGCCCGTGCACAGCGGCTGGAAAACGAGCTGCTTTAGATCCCGTCGGTGGGGACCTAACATCACCAACCGTCTGCTGTTCATAGACAAATTTGTAGGCCAATTAGCGGCTGCCCGTGTCTGCTGGCATTCCCTTCCTGCGGGCGCGGATGACAGTCAGAGCGTGAGGCCCAACGCAATCACACTCACCTCTCCTTGGGTCACGGTTTCATAACGGTTGACTTAAGTGCCACCTCCTCATGTATGTTACTCGGCAGTAGCTTAAGTTGTTAGCTACATCACATACTTCCAACTTTCGTGAGGAACTGCCCATGACCCGCAGCAATACAGGCGTGCCGCAGCACAGGACCGTCAGAAACCATTACATTGCCCACGCCGTTCTTGCCCTGCTGGTCCTGGGGCTGATCGTGTTCTTCGCCCTGACCACAACCAAGATTGCCACCGGCGCTTCACAGCTCAACGATGGCACCAAGCTCACCTCGGCCGGCGCCAACAAGCTCCAGCAGGGCGCCACCGATCTGGACGAGGGCGCGGCCGCCTTGTCAAAGGGTGCGGCCACAGTGGCTGAGGGCGCCACAGACGCAAGCAACGGCGCCAGCAAACTCTCCAGCGGAGCAACGGCGCTCAGCGAGGGCGTTGAAGACAAGCTGCTGCCCGGACTCGCGGGCGCCAATGACGGCGCCCACGCATTGTCAGCCGGAGCGGCCAAAACGGCGGCCGACGTCCGCAACAAGCTCGCCCCGGGCGTTTACTCCGTTGCCGATGGCGCCAATCAGCTGGCTGCCGGCGGGACGGACCTGTTGACCGGTGCCTCAACCATCGCCGACGGCGTCAAGAACCAGCTTGCCCCTGGCGTATTTGCCGCCAACGCCGGCGCTCAGGAACTGTTCGCCGGGTCCAAGGCGCTCCAGTCCGGCGCCGCATCCCTGGCAGACGGCGTTGCCACCAAGCTGGCACCCGGCATTGGGGCAGTGAACAAGGGCGCTGGCGATGCGGCGGCTGGTGCAGCCACAATTAACGCCGGAGCGCAGCAGCTGAGTGCCGGGGCAGCCACAGCCTCCACCGGCGCTGCAGCTCTCGGTGCCGGCGCCGCACAGGCCAACGCCGGAGCCCAGCAAGTGAGCACCGGGGCGCAAGGGCTGGCCGCCGGTGTCTCGCAGCTCTCGGCAGGTCTTTCCGCCTCGTCCACCGGTGCAGAACCGCAAAACCTGGCTGACGGCGTGAACCAATTGGCAGCCGGGGCAACACAGTTGGCTGGTCAGGGTTCCGCTGCGGGTGCTCCGGCCGGGGGCATCGCGGCCTTGAGCGAGGGAATGTCACAGCTGCTTGCCTATTCCAAAGCCAACCCGGCCACACCTGTGGGCGCACTTCTGGATAAATTGGCCGCGTTGGAGGCAGGCGCCCAGCAGGCTGCCGCAGGAAGCTCGGATCTTGCCGCCGGGAGCCAGCAGCTCAAGGCCGGCTTTGGCGTGTTGGGCCAAAAACTCAACAGCACCGATCCCGGCAATCCAGGCCTCGTGGCCGGTGCGCAGCACCTATCGGCCGGAGCCAAACAACTGGCCGATGGAACAACACAACTGTCCGCAGGGCTCAATGGCGTGCCCAACGATGCCACCCAACCAGGACTTGTTGCCGGCACCCGTAAACTCGCGGTCGGCGCCGCTGCGGTTTCCGAGGGAACCAAGCAACTCGCGGACGGGACCACGGCACTGCACGCGGGTACCCGGCAACTGATGGTGGGCGTCCATGGCATGCCCAATGATCCCTCCCAGCCAGGCCTGCTCAACGCGGTGCAGTCTCTGGCAGCCGGATCCACCACCCTCTCCACTGGCACCGGCAAGCTCTCCGCCGGCACCGGGCAAATCGCCTCCGGCCTGACAGGCTCAGCTGGCACTCCGGGTCTCATTGACGGCACTGCTGAACTGGCCGCCGGCAGCTCGAAGCTCTCTGCTGGCACGGAAAAGCTCTCCGCTGGCACCCAGCAGCTGGTTTTCGGCATGGACGGAACACCCGGAGATCCCGAGCGCCCCGGCCTGCTGTACGCGACCAAGAACCTGGAATCGGGCACGGAGAAGCTCGCCGCCGGCACCGAGGCACTCAATGAGGGCGTCGCGGGGACTCCGGATCAGGCCGGATCGGGCCTGCTGGCCGGAAGCAAGACGCTGGCCGAAGGTGCTGGAAAACTTGCTGCCGGCAACACGGCGCTGGCAGATGGAAACTCGAAACTTGCCGCCGGCTCCTCCGCCCTGGCCAACGGAGCCAGCCTCATGGCTGACGGGGCGGATGCACTGGCTGCTGGCAACAGCGAAGTAGCCGACGGCACTTCGGATCTGTATTCCGGCGTTTCGGCCGTAACCCCGGCCGGAGCAGTCTCATCACCGGCTCCCATCCTGGCAATCGTCGGCGCACTTCTGGTGGCCATTGCCCTGACGCTCATGCTCCGCCGTCGAGCTTCAACGCGGCGGGACTAACGCCCAACAGGTGCCAACGAAAAATGCCGCCGTTCCCGCTTTTTGCCACAGGTATATGGGTGGCATTTTGCGGGAGCGGCGGCATTTTTGGCTGATGTCAGCTGAACAGTTGGCTCTTGGGCTCGTTGTTCTTCACGAACTGCCAGCCAATCCACAGGACCACGGCAAAGAACGGGATGGTGCACAGCGTCCACAGGCCCAGCATGAATACGCTGCCATCCGGGGCCGTCATGGTGTCGAAACCGATCAGTACCGTGATGATGAGCAGGGCAATCAGGCCAACCCAGCTGGTCCAGGGCGAACCGGGCATGGGCAGGGATGAGACTTGCCCCTTCTTCTTGCGCAGCATGATCTGGCTGGCGAAGATGGAGCCCCAGGTAAAGATCACACCGATCG
Organism: Arthrobacter glacialis; assembly: GCF_002909415.1. Classification (NCBI taxonomy): domain Bacteria; kingdom Bacillati; phylum Actinomycetota; class Actinomycetes; order Micrococcales; family Micrococcaceae; genus Arthrobacter; species Arthrobacter glacialis. The sequence goes on from NZ_PPXB01000004.1 coordinate 109,617, forward strand.
AGGCGGTGTTCAGCGCCAGGTCGAAGGCGTGCGAGCCACCGAGCCAAATGTTGGCCAGCACGCCCACCACGTAAACTCCGGCGATGCTCAGGATGGCTGCGTACGGCACGTGGCGTGAGGACATCTTGGTCAGCCAGCTGGGTGCGTGGCCGTTGTTGGCCATGGTGCGGAAGATGCGTCCGATCGAGTACAGCCCGGAGTTGCAAGAGGACAGGGCTGCGGTGATGACCACAAAGTTCATGACCGAGCCCACCCAGTCAAGGCCCATGGCGGTGAAGACCGTGACAAACGGGCTCTCACCGGACTTGTACTGGTCCGAGGGCATGATCATGGCCAGCAGCGTGACCGAGCCAACGTAGAACACCACAATGCGAACCACCACTGCGCGGATGGCCTTGGGTACTTCGCGTTCAGGATTCTTCATTTCGCCGGCCGTAATGCCCACCAGTTCAATGGCGTTGTAGGCAAAAATCACTGCGTTCAAAACCAGGATCATCACCAGGCCGCCCTTGGGGAACATGCCGCCTTGTTCGTGGAACAGGTTGCCAACGCTGGCCTGCCCGGCGCCCACGGAGGCGTTGGTGATTACCATGTACGTTCCCACGGCGAGGAAGATCAAGATGGCGCCGACCTTCAGGCAGGAGGCCCAGAACTCAAATTCACCGAAGGCCTTCACGCTGAGCAGGTTCACCGCCACCAGCAGGATCAAGGCACAGAAGGCGCTCACTTCAACGGGAACACCTGGGAAGAAGTATTGGAAATATAGGCCGATGGCGATGAGCTCAGCCACGCCCGTCATGGCCCAGTTGATGAAGTACATCCAGCCGGAGAGGAACGCGCCCTTTTTGCCGAACAGTTCACCAGCGTAGGAAACAAAGGATCCCGAGGTCTGGCGGTACATGATGAGTTCGCCCAAGGCCCGCATCAGCAGATAGGCAATGACGCCGGCAATGGCATAGGAGAAGATCAGGGACGGACCGGTTGATGCGAGCCGGCCACCGGCTCCCATGAACAAGCCCACACCAATGGCGCCACCCATCGCGATCATGGTGACCTGGCGACGGTTGAGAGTTTTTTGGTATCCCTCGGCTGTGATGTCGTCCGAGCCGGCCAGAGGTGTTGCTGTGTCAGTTGCTTCGGTGCTCACGCAAGGTCCTTTTAGTCGAGGTTCGCCCCACTAACAGAAGTCTAATATTCGTGGTTTTATCACAAACACAGGCTCAAAGGGCTACACAAGCGTACTACGACGAAATAAGTGCGTGATGCCAATCACAGCAAAATTTGCCCTTAAATTGTCTGGGATGACAGAACTGACGCTTTAAAATACATCAATACCCGCGAATTTTCGGCGCGGAGCGACCAGTCATAAATTCGGCAAGAAAGTTTTCATGAATCGGGTCGGTCAGGGACAAGTACAGGCGGTTCAGTGCTGTGCGTCGCGAAAAAGGAGCGCAGCCTGAACCCTGTTGTCCAGTTCCAACTTGGCCAGGATCCGCGAGACATGGGTCTTCACCGTGGCCTCACTGAGGAACAAATTCTGCCCTATCCCGTCATTGCTCATCCCCTGCGCCATGGCGTGGAGCACCTCGGCCTCGCGCGCCGTCAAGCGGTCCAGCCGGGCCAGCGCCGCGTTCGCCTTTGTCGCCGCGGCACGCATGCGGGTCCGCTCGATCAGACGTTTCGTCACCGTGGGAGCAAGCATGCCCTCCCCCGCCGCGACCGCCCTTATAGCGTGAAAGAGCCGTTCCGGTTCGGTGTCCTTGAGCATGAAGCCCGCAGCCCCAGCTTCCAGGGCGGCAAAAACGTGGTCGTCAAGGTCAAAGGTGGTGAGCACCAGAACCTGCGGAGCCTGTTGCAGCGCGCGCACTTGGGCTGTTGCGGTGATGCCGTCGCCGTCGGGCATCCGAACGTCCATCAGTACGACGTCGGAGCGCTGGGTCTGCGCGCACCTCACCGCCTGCGGTCCGCTGGCTGCCTCGCCAACCACCGTCATGTCGAGGCGGGAGTTGACCATTTTCACCAGGGCAGCACGGACCAGCTGCTCGTCATCGGCAACAATCACCCGGATTTTATCCATCACAGCGCATCTCCGGTAAATTCCTGCTTGCCCTGCTGCTGGAGCGGAATGACTGCACGCAATTCAAAGCCGGATTCCGTTGGCCGGTGGTCCACGGTGCCGCCCAGGAGTTGGACCCGTTCGGCAAGGCCGATCAAGCCCAGGCCGGCCCCCAGCGCCGGTTCGCCCATGCCGCTGGTACCGTTCACAACTGAGATGTGGAGGACCGAGCCGCCGGATTCAGCGCTGCGCCGCTCAAGCGTCACGGCTGCGGCTGCCTCGGGGGCGTGACGGGCCACATTGGTCATACCCTCCTGCACCACCCGGTAGGCTGCCCGACTGGGCGCGTCAGGAATGCCGTTGCCCAAGGTTGGGTTGGGCGTGTAGCCAACGTTCAGACCGGCCTGCCGCCATTCGGCCACGAGTCCTGCGATCTCTTCGATCCCCGACGGCGCTGTGCGGGCCAATGCGGCGTGCGACGCTCCGGATTCGCGCAAAACACCCAGCACATCGCGCAGTTCGCCGAGCGCGGCATGGGCAGTTTCGCGGATCAATGTGGCAGCTTCGGCTGTTTCGGCGTCGGGGGCGTCAACCTGCAAGGCCGCGGCCTGAACAGCCACCAGCGACATCCTGTGGGCCAGGGTGTCGTGCATTTCGCGGGCGATCCGGTGGCGCTCGGCCAACTTACTCGTTTCAATGTCAGCAACTCGTTCCGCTTCGACGCGCCCTGCCCGTTCCTTGAGGGAGACCAGCCGCGATTGCCGCAACCTGGCCCTCTGGCCGCGATAGGCCCCCCAACCAGCAATGGCCACCAGCAGGACCACCCCAACCAGCGCAACATCCCAGCCCCATGGCCCCATGCCCAGCAGCGCTTCGGCTCCGATGGATAGGGCAACTATGACCGCGACCCACCACGACAGTTGGCGCTTGGCCAGCAGGAACAAGGCCACAAAGAACGCGATGCCGCTGAAGGACAGCGCACCAAGGACTGCAGTTAATGCGGCCACGGATTTTGGGAAGCGGTGCCGCCAGATGAGGGCAACGGCAGCCACCGGAGCTAAGAGGGGAGCGAATCCGAATCGGGCCCATTCAATGCCAGCATGCTCCGGGTCGGGAACAGATCCACTGTCCATGCCCAATCCGACCGAGATGACGGAGAGCAGCACATCGGCAGCGGCCACGACGATGACCAGCAGCACCGTTCGCCACACGCTGCCATCAAGCAATTTTTTTGTGTTCATACTTCGAGCCTAAAAGTCCCGCCATGGCCGACGCATCCAACTAAAGTTGTCACTCCCGCACAACCCATCCCCCAACAAACCCACATTTCACCTAAAACTGCAGTGCCGCCGTCGTGAGTCCACGACGGCGGCGCACAGGAGCGGCTGGGGACTAGCGGCGGACCACGGGGTTGGAGAGGCGGCCGATGCCCTCGATCTCGACGTCATAGCGGTCGCCGTCGTTGAGCAGGTCAACACCGGCCGGGGTTCCTGTCATGATGACGTCGCCCGGCAGGAGGGTGAAGGCGTGCGAGACGATCGAGACGAGTTCGCGGACGCTGCGGACCATCTGGTTGCTGCTGCCGTCCTGGCGCAATTCGCCGTTGAGCCAGCCCTTGATGGACACGTCATCGGGGTCCAGCTCGGTTTCGATCCACGGGCCAAGCGGGGCGGACGTGTCAAAGCCCTTGGCGCGGGCCCACTGGCCGTCGCCAGCCTGGACGTCGCGGGCCGTGAGGTCGTTGCCGCAGGTGTAGCCGAAGATGACCTCATCCACCCGTGACTCCGGGACGTCCTTGCAGATGCGGCCAATGACAACGCACAGCTCGGCCTCGTAGGAGACCTCCTCGGAGAATTCAGGCAAAACGATGGGCTCGTTGGGGCCAATCACGGAGGTGTTGGGTTTGAGGAACAGCAGCGGGCTCTCAGGCACCTCGTTGCCCAATTCGCGGGCGTGGTCGGCGAAGTTGCGGCCCACCCCTATGACCTTGCTGCGCGGAATGATCGGGGCTACCAGGCGCACATCGATCAACGGGTACTTGATGGTGGTGAGTTCGACGCCATTGAAGAAAGGATCGCCCTTGATGACAGTGACAATCTCACTGCCGACCTCCCCTTCCACAATGCCGTACATCGGGTCATTATCAACAACAAAACGGGCTATACGCATGTGTTTTAGTGTATCGGCAAAGTGCTGGCGAAGTAGTCCGTGGCGCGGTGGCCGGACGGCAGCGCACGGTGCATCCCGCCGTCGGGCTGAAACCCCAACTGACCCGCAGAAAACGCCGAAAAACACGTCAAAATCGTGATTTTTCGCCGTTTTCTGCGGGCCAGTTGGAGAAGGCTAGGCCAGGCGGGTCAGCCAGCCGTGCAGGTCCTCTACGGCGCCCGTCTGGATGCCCAGCAGCTGTTCGCGGATGGCGGCGGTGACTTCGCCGATGCCGTCAGCCGGGGATGAGATGGTACCTTCAGCCGTCTTCAGCTCGCCGATGGGGGTGATGACTGCGGCCGTACCGCAGGCGAACACCTCGGTGATCTCGCCGTTGGCTACGCCGTCACGCCATTCATCGATGGTGATCTTGCGTTCTTCAACTTTCATGCCTCGGTCCGCCGCCAACTGCATGACTGAGGAGCGGGTGATGCCGTGCAGAATGTGCCCGTTAAGTGCTGGGGTGACAAGCGTCCCGTCCTTGAACACGAAGAAGACGTTCATGCCGCCGAGCTCTTCAACGGCGTTGTCGTTGAACGGGTCAAGGAACAATACCTGCTTGCAACCCTGGGCTTCAGCTTCCATCTGCGCTGCCAGCGATGCGGCATAGTTGCCGCCGCATTTGGCCTCGCCCGTGCCGCCTTCGCCGGCGCGGGCATAGGTGGTGGTGAGCCAGATCGAAACGGGCTTCAGCTCGCCGCCAAAGTAGTTGCCGGCCGGGGAGGCGATGACCCGGTAAGAGACTTCGCGGGCCGGGCGGACACCCAGGAACGCCTCGGTGGCGATCATGAACGGGCGCAGGTACAGGGCCTCGCCGTCGCCGCTGGGCACCCATTCCTGATCCACGGCAACCAGCTGGCGCAGCGATTCAATGAATGTTTCCGGCGGCAGTTCCGGCAGGGCCAGCCGACGCGCGGAGGTGTTCAGACGGGCGGCGTTGGCCTCGGCCCGGAACGTCCACACCGAACCGTCGGCGTGGCGGTAGGCCTTCATGCCCTCGAAAATTTCCTGGCCATAGTGAAGCACGGCGGCGGCCGGGTCCATGGCGATGGGACCGTAGGGCTCCACGCGTGCGTTGGACCAGCCACCTGCACCGCTGGCGTCAACCTTGAAATCCACAACGGCCGTGTGATCCGTAAAGTAGTCGCCAAAGCCGGGGTTGGCCAAAATGGCCTCACGCTCTGCACTGCTCTTGGGGTTCTCACTAAGCGTCTGCGAAAAGCTCAGCTCATTGGCGTTCTGGGTCATGCTTCCTCCACAGGGTTGTTCGCCCCGTGCTGAGAGCAGCCTGGGGCGGAGTTCGGTGCCGGGAATTTATCAAGATTCTCGTGGTGGTGCGCCGCACATTTGAGTTACGGATCATTCACCTAATGGGTTAAGCCTACTCCTGCCCGCCGGTGCGTCGCGGCCGGTCAGCCGCGCCCGACATGCAGCGCCTAAAGGGCTGCCGTTATGGCGTCGCCAACGGCCTGCGTGGAACGGGCTGCTTGTGTGCTGCGGCCGGCGATGTCGGCAGCCACGGCGGCCTCCACCTTGGCGGCCGCGTCCGGGTAGCCCACATGGTTCAGCAGCAGTGCCGCGGACAGGATCGCTGCCGTGGGATCTGCTTTTTGCTGGCCGGCAATGTCGGGGGCCGAGCCGTGGACCGGCTCAAACATGGACGGCGCTGTCCTGTCCATGTTGATGTTGCCGGAAGCGGCCAAGCCAATGCCGCCGGTGACGGCTGCGGCCAGGTCGGTGATGATGTCACCGAAGAGGTTGTCGGTCACAATGACATCAAAGCGTGCAGGGTCGGTGACCAGGAAAATCATGGCGGCATCCACGTGCAGGTAGTCCACGCTGACGTCCGGGAATTCCACGGCAACTGCCTCAACTGTGCGCTTCCACAGGTGGCCGGCGTAGACCAGCACATTGTGCTTGTGCACATATGTCAGCTTCTTGCGGGGGCGTTCGTTGGCGCGGCGGAAGCCATCACGGACCAGACGCTCCACGCCGAAGGCCGTGTTAACGGAAACCTCGGTGGCTACCTCATGCGGGGTGCCCTTGCGCAGCACGCCACCGTTGCCCACATACGGGCCTTCGGTGCCTTCACGAACTACAACAAAATCAATGGTGCCGGGGTTCGCCAAAGGCGAGGCGACGCCGTCGTACAGGAAGGAGGGGCGCAGATTCACATAGTGGTCAAGGCTGAATCGCAGTTTGAGCAGCATCTCGCGCTCGATCAAGCCGGAGGGGATGCGGGTGTCGCCGGGGGCCGCACCAACAGCGCCGAACAAGATGGCGTCGTGGCCGCGCAGGGCCTCGATGGTTTCCTCGGGCAGCGTCTCACCCGTGGCGAGCCAGTGCTCTGCGCCCAGGGCGTAGTCCGTCAGCGTCAGTTCGACACCCTCGGATGCCGTAACTTTCTTCAGGACCTTGACGGCCTCAGCTGTGACCTCGGGACCGATGCCGTCGCCGGCAATAACTGCAATGTCAATCGATGCGCTCATGAATTTAGCCTAGCGAAACCATCCACATGATGGTCAAACGATCTCAGAATATGAGACATCATTTGATGGAGGCGTAACCCTCCAACGCGTCCAGGCGAGATTTCGCCAGATCCACCACGGGCTCAAGATAGTCCGGGGTCAGAAGTTCCGGCACCCAGCGGCCCACGTACTTGCCCGCCGGATCAAACTTCTTGGCCTGCGTCAACGGATTGAAGATCCTAAAGAACGGCGAGGCGTCGGCCCCGGATCCGGCCACCCACTGCCAGTTGGCCGGGTTGGAGGCGGCGTCGGCATCCACCAGCGTGTCCCAAAACCACCGCTCCCCCACCCGCCAGTCAATCCCCAGGTTCTTGATCAGGAAACTGGCCGCAACCATGCGGACCCGGTTGTGCATGAAGCCCGTGTGCCACAGCTCCCGCTGCCCCGCATCCACCAGGGGGATGCCCGTTCGCCCTTGTTGCCAGGCGCGCAGATGTTCGACGCCGGAGTCCTCGCCGGGCGCTCCTGCCGGGGTTTGTGCCAGCTCCGGATTTCGCCACGGAAAGTCATCAAACTGCCGGCGCAGGTTTACCGTGGCCAGATCCGGGTGGTGGTAGAGCTGGTGCCAGCAAAACTCGCGCCAGCCAAGTTCCGAGGCAAACACGGCTGGACCCGCAGAGCCCGCGGCGCCGTCGCGGCGACGCTCGGCGAGCGCGGCCCAGACTTGGAAGGGGCTGAGCTGGCCCCACCGCAGGTAGGGAGACAGGCGACTGGTGCCCGGCTGGTCCGGGCGGTCGCGGGCTTCGGTGTAGTCACCGACTCGTTGCTCAAGGAATTCCGCCAACGCTTCAGCGCCCGCTGCAGCGGTGGCAGTCCACGTCTCGCGCAGACCCCCGGCCCAGTCGGGTCTGGTGGGCAGCAAGGCCCACGCGTCCAGCGATTCGCTCTCCGGAAGGGACCCGCGGAATCCGTGGTCGGCGCTGGGCAGGCCCAGGGGCGCCCGGAAGTCTTGTTCCGACAGGGACCGCCAGAAGGGGGTGAACACCTGGTAGGGGTTCCCGGCCCCCGTGCGCACAGTCCACGGTTCGTGCAGGAGCGAGGCCTGGAAGCTTTCGGCGTGAACTTCGTGCTCGCCCGCCCATTCCTTGACGGCGGTATCCACGTCCCGTTCCGGACCCCCGTAGCGGCGGTTCCAAGACAACGATCCGGCGCCCAGCTCCGTAGCAACAGCCGCGACAATGTCAGCCCCGGCACCCCTGCGCAGGAGCAGGGGAATGCCCAGCTGCGCCAGTTCGAGCTTTAGATCCGAAAGTGCATGGTGCAGCCACCATTTTGCGGCACCGCCCAGGGGCCGGATGCCAGCCGATTCCTCATCCAGGACGTAGAGTGCCACAACGTCGCCATCGGCGGCGGCCGCCAGCAAGGCGGGGTTGTCTGCCACGCGCAGATCATCCCGGAACCAGACTAGGGATACGTTCATCTCATGCACCTTTCGTTCCGCATTAGCGGTTCAGGATCAGCCAGATCAATGTCAGGGTCACCAGGAATCCGGTGAGGTAGTTCAGCCACAAAAAGCGCTTCCAGGCGGCATTCGCGGTTGCCGAGGTGGCGTCGGTGACCCGCAGGTAGGGTGCCACGTTGAGCAGGTAGGGCACCACGAGCAGCGCAGCAAACGGCACAGCCGTCCACAGCATCAGCACACCGGCACCGGCATAGGCGGCAAAGGCAAACCGGACGGTGAACCTCGCCCCCAGCACGGTGCCAATGGAGGCTATTGACCCCTCACGGTCCGGGACGATGTCCTGCACTGCCCCAAAGGCATGGCTTGCCACACCCCACAGGAAGAAGGCTGCCAGGAACGCCGCGATGCCGCCGGTGAAGGGCACCTGGGCCAGTGCCAGGCCATAGACCGCCGGTGAGACAAAGTGCGTGCTGGAGGTGATGGAGTCCAGAAATGGGCGCTCCTTGAAGCGCAGCCCGGGCGCACTGTAGGCCACCACGGCAAAGATGGACACGGCCAGGACGATGTTCGCCACGGTGTCCCCCACCAAGGCAAGCACCACCAGAAAGGGCACGGTTGACACGACGGCCGCCCACAGTATGAAGCGGTGGTGCCTGCGGTCCAGTACCGCGCCCTCCACGCCCCCCTTGCGCGCATTGAGCAGGTCCGATTCGTAGTCGAAGACATCGTTGATGCCGTACATCAACAGGTTGTAGGGAATCAGGAAGAATAAGGTCCCCAGCACGAAGACCCAATCGAGGCGCCCTGTTGCCAGGAAGTAGGCGGCAGCAAAGGGGTAGGCCGTGTTGACCCACGACACCGGCCTGGACGTCATGAACAAGTTCTTCACGGGCGCCGTCCCCTCGTGAACAGCAGCCACAATCCCGGCAGCAGCAATCCAGCCGCAATGGGGTAGGCAAAATCTTCGATGGGCGCCAAGCCAACCCGGAGGCCGTTGAGGGTGTGCCCGGCGTAGTCGAACAGGCCGGAGGCAATCATGACGTTGTCAAAAATGGCCGTCAGAACCACTAGTACGGCAATGCTTGCGACGACGGCGGCCATCAAGGTGCGCTTGGCAGCCGCCCCTGGCTGCCGGGCCAGTGCCACCACCATGACCAGCACGGCTACAGCCACAAAGATCGCATTGAGCTGGGAAAAGGTCATGATTGTTCCCCTGCCCGGCGCAGGCGCCCCATGCGGTGCCAGATGTGCAGCGCTCCGGTGAACAAGATCATGGTTTGGTAGCACAGGAACAAGAGGAAGAACGCTTCTTCCAGGGGAAGCTGCGGGCCAATCATGATGCCTGTCATGAGGTGGGAGTCTCGGTGCAAGAAGATGCCAGCGGCAATCGCCGCCACGTCCCACACCAAGAAGTAGGCTGTGCCGATCGCCAGCACGGAGGCCGCCGCCCACGGATGGGCAAAGAGGAACAGTTTCCAGCGCGCATCCAACAGGGCCATGCAGCCCAGCAGGAGCAGCAAGATGATGAGGTAGATCAAGGGGCAACCACCGTCACAGCATGATCCGGCTCGGTTGCACCCAAGCCAGCCTCAACTGAAGCGGGGTCAACTGAAGCGCCGTCGGCTACGTGACCGTCACCCGATGCTCGCTCATCCGGGGCGGGCTCGGCCAGCGGGCCCCCGGTCTTGTCTCCGCGCACAGACTTGAGCACAATCTCGGCACTGATCATGCACAGCGGCACCCCAATGCCGGGGCGCACCGAGCTTCCGGCGTAGAACAGGCCAGCCACTTTACTGCTGGTGTTTGACGGGCGGAGAAAGGCGCTTTGTTCCAGGGTGTGCGCCAGGCCCAAGGCGCTTCCCTGCCAGGCATTGACATTGTCAGCAAAGTCCGCGGGGCCATAGCTGCGCCGCACCATGATGCGCTCGGTAAGATCCGGCGTGTTGCTCCACAGCGCCAGCTGGGCGATCGCGGCGTCGGCAACCTGTTCCACCTGGGGCGAGCCGCCGCCGTCGAACCCTCCTTTGCCCCACTGGGGCAGGGCGGGAGCGGGGATGAGCAGGAACAAGTTCTCAGCTCCGGCCGGGGCCACGGCGGAATCGGTGGCGGTGGGGCGGCAAACGTAGATGGAGGTGGTGTCCGCGAGCGCCTTTCCCTCAACGATCCGGGCGAAGTTGTCCTGCCAGTCGTCGGTGAACAGGAGGTTGTGATGGGCCAGGTCCGGCACTTCGCCCCTGATGCCCAGGCACACCAGCACTGCACTGATGCCGGGATCAGTCTTGGCCCACTTTTTCACTGACCGCGTGCGGAGCTGCTCCGGCAGCAGCGCCGTTTCAATGTGGTGCAGATCCGCGGCGCCCACCACTAGTTTGGCGCCGCTGCGATGGTCGACGCCGTCGCGGTCACGCCAGGCGACGGCTTCGCACCGGGTTCCGCCATCCGCCGGGCCCGTGACAATTTGGGTTACTGTGGCCCCGGTGACGATGTGGACACCCGCCCTGCGGATGACCCGTTCCATGGCGTCGACCACCGCGGCAAAGCCGCCCTGCGGGTACAGCACGCCGTCTTGGAGGTCCAGATGGCTCATGAGGTGATAGATCGAGGGCGCCTTGTAGGGGCTGGTGCCCAAAAATACTGCGGGATAGCCCAGGATCTTTTGTTGCAGCGGATGTGTAAACCTCCCCGACACAAAACGGTGCAGGGACAGGGTCAGGAGTTGGGCCAGCCTCGGGGCATGGCGCAGCACAGCCGGCGTGGCCAATCCCCGCAGCGAGCCGAAGGGGTCGTAGAGGAAATGCCGCTTGGCCAGGGTGTAGGCCAGCTCGGCGGAATCCAGGTACCTGGCCAGTTGGGCGCCGGAGCCCGGTTGCTGGGATTCGAACAAGTCCACGGCTTCGGCACGGCCCGTGCGGACCACCGTGGACTCAGCCCCCGGCTGCGTGTCCGCGGCGCTCGCCCGCTCCGTTCCGCGGGACGTCCACAGCTTGTAGGCAGGGTCCAGGCGGGTCAGTGTCAGCTCGGCGGCGGCGCTGGTGCCCATCATCTTGAACCAATGGTCAATGACCTCGGGCATGAGGTACCAGCTGGGGCCGGTGTCAAACGTGAAGCCATCGCGTTCCCAGCGACCTGCACGGCCGCCGAGTTGCTCCTGCTTTTCCAGCACCGTCACGCTGTGACCGTCTTTGGCCAACAGGCCCGCAGTGGCCAGGCCGGAGATGCCTCCCCCAATGACCACGCACTGCCTGGGTGCGGTGCCGGCATGTCTGGAGCCGGTATGTTTGGAGCCCGCTTTTCCGGTAAGGGCGGAAATGAGCCCTGCCAGGTGCATGGCCGGCCGTCGCATGCCATTCATGAGGACACCTCCACGCTTGTTTCGGGCACGCTTGTTTCGGGCACTTTCAGCTCGGACACGGTTGTTTCGGGGTTTGTTGAGCCCGAAGGCGTCCATGCCGGAACCTGCGGACTCGGCTGCACCGGGGAACTCTCCCTGCTGAGGACTCGGTGTCCGCGCAGGCACACCCTCACGGCGATGAACGCCTTGTGCCAGCCTGGCACCCGAACCCTTTGCTGGGTGAGCCGGGCTGCGGGGATGCGTGCCAGCTTTGTGACCAGGGCGGCAAAGAGATCGTGCGCCAAATGCACGGCCCGGCGGGCCGGCGGGGCAAGGAAGGGCATACCGGTCCGGGCAACTGCCAGGTCGTGGCGAATCTCGGCAAGGAGCGCATCCTTGTGCCGGTCGTTGAAAGCCGCCGGGTCCAATCCCGGAAAGTACAGGCGCCCCAACTCAGCACTGTCGGCCCCCAGATCGCGCAAGAAGTTTACTTTTTGGAAGGCGGCGCCCAAGCTGCGGGCCGAATCCAGCAACTGCTGCTCGTGTCCGGCCGGCGCGCCTTCCATGGCCCGGAAAACTTTCAGGCACATCAGGCCCACCACTTCGGCGGATCCGTAGATGTACTCCGCCAAGGTGCTCGGCGAATGGGTGCTGCGCGAAACGTCCGTGCGCATCGAGGCGAAAAACGGCTTGGTCAACGCGGCATCAATGCCTGCACGCCGGGCGGTGCCGGCAAAGGCATGAACCACCATGTTGGTGCTGTAGCCACTGCTCAGGGCCTGCTCGGTTTCCCGCTCCAAGGCGTCAAGCTGGGCGCACACCGCCACCGTGTCCAGGCCGGCGGCCGCTGCCGCGCCGTCCACCACCTCATCGGCCACCCGCACCAGTGCATAGATGTTCCCAATGTCCCGGCGCGTCTTGGCCCCCAGGAGCCAGCAGGCCATGCCGAACGACGTCGAATAGCTTTTGATCACCACCGCGGCACTTCGCGCGGCTGTCTCGGAATAGTGGCTCAAAGGATCGATTCCCATGGCTAGCTCCTCCGGCTCAGCACGTAGTCGCAGATTTGCGTCAGTTCCAGAAACAGGGACTCCGGCAAGGCCAGCTCAGCGGCCTTGCCCATGGCATCCGCCACCAGGTTCTTGGCTAATGCCAAGGCCTGCTCCTGCGCACCCAGTTGGCGCAACACGGTGCGGACAACCTCGGCGTCGCCGTCCCCTGCGCGGAAGGCGGCCGCTGCGGACACAAATTCCTCCGAGCCCTCGGCAAAGGACGTCAGAATGGTGCGCTTGCCTTCACGCAGGTCCGAGTCGACTGACTTGCCGGTGACGGACTGCTGGCCAAAGGTGCCCAAGACGTCATCCACCACTTGGTAGGCCACGCCAATGTCACGCCCCACGGCTGCGAGCGCATCGGCCGTGGCTGAAGATTCACCCGCCAGCAGAGCGCCGGCACGAAGGGGCATTTCAAAGGAGTACACGGCAGTTTTTAGCCGTTCCATGTTCAGCACATCGAGCAGACCGGGATCGCTGCGCCCCAGCGAGAACAGCAGATCATCCAGCTCGCCGGCAGCGGCGGCAAAGATGGCCTCGTGGATGGTTGAAAGAATTGCGGCGCTTTGGCCGTGCCCTGTTGCTGCAGAGGTTGCCAGCCGCAGGGATCCGGTCAGGAGCAGGTCCCCTGCAATGATGGCCGCGGAGAACCCTGCGTGGTCGGCGTCGGCGCTGCTGTGGCCGCCACGTAGTGCCAGGTCCCGGTAGCTGGCGCCGAGGGTTTGCACCCCGCGGCGGACAAAGTCCCTGTCGATGACGTCGTCGTGCACCAGCAGCGCGGCATGGAGCATTTCAAAGGCAGCGGCCAGTTCGCTGCACGCCCGCCAGCCCTTCCCACCGAAGGCCTCATACGTCAGGTAGACCAGTTTGGGGCGCATCCACTTGCCGCCGGTAGTTGTGGCTGCCATGCGGTCCCATAACTCGCCAAATGCTGGCGAGTAGCCACCGGCACGCAGACGCTGAGAGTCAAAGTATTGGTCCAGTACATCCTTGACGCTTCCTTGGAATGCCTCCCAGTCCAAGGGCTCCGAGGCAGTGGCCACCTCGGAGAAGTGACCCCTGTACGCCAGAAGCGTTTCACCTTGCGGCCCGGACTCCCTGGCCCTGGGCTGGGCGAGCTGGCTTTCTTTCTTCGCTGGCATGATCTTTACACCTTTCGGCTATCAGTGTGAACGGTTGGGGGAATCGGTGCTGGGCCATTTTCCAACGCGGCGACTCGGCTGCCCATGGAGGCCACCACACTGTTCAAGAAATCGACGATGACAGCCTGGTCGCGGTCGTTGTAGCTGCGTACCTTGTTGTCCACATCTAGGATCATCGGCATGAGATTTTCCATGGCTGCGCGTACGGATTGTTCGCTGGGGCTGATGAGCCAGCGACGCCTGTCAGTGGGGTGGGGGGTCCTGGTGATGTGACCCTTCCGCGCCAACCGATCGATGACAGTGGTGGTGGCCGCCGCCGTCAGGTGCAGCACCTTGGCCAGTTCACCTGGGGACATGGACCGCTGCTTCATGAGGTGTTGCATGGCCTGGAAATCTGTTTCATTCAGGTCCATTTCCCGGCGCATGATGAATTCCATGACCTCATTCAGGACAAGAATTTGCCGAACCAGCACCGAGGCCGGATGCATCTGCATTGGGGGGCGGCCGCCGTGAGAGTTCTGCATGAAACACCTCCATCTCTTGATAATCAGAAAATCTAATTACATAATGGTGGAAGGAAGAGGTTTTGTACAGCACCAGTCCAGCAAGGAGTTTGCAACATGAGCGTGATAGCCGTTGCCGGAGCCACCGGATACATTGGCGGGAGGCTTGTTCCCTTGCTCTTGGAGGCCGGCCACCAGGTGCGGGTTTTGACCCGTGATCAGGAAAAGCTCCGAGATGTGCCGTGGCGAGGACAGGTGGAGATCACAGTGGGCTCCATGGAGGATCCGGTCATTGCTCGAAATCTGTGCGACGGAGCAGACATTGTGTACTACCTAGTGCACTCCATGTCCGGCGACAGGCACGCGGCCGCCAACTTTGAGCGCGTGGAAAGGCTGTGTGCACGCAATCTCAGCCAGGCTGCCCGGGAAGCAGGAATCCACCGGCTCATTTATCTCTCGGGCCTGCACCCGCAGGGACAGCTAAGCCGCCACTTGGCCTCCCGCACGGAAGTGGGCGAGATTCTTTTGTCCTCGGGAACGCCCACCGCTGTCCTGCAGGCGGGGTTGGTCATTGGCTCCGGCTCGGCCAGTTTCGAGATGGTGAGGCACCTGACAGATGTCCTGCCGGTCATGCCCGCCCCCCAATGGGTACTGAACAAGATCCAACCCATTGCCGTCAGGGACGCGCTGCACTATCTGATGGGCGCCAGCCAACTACCGGCAGAAGTCAACAGGACCTTCGACATTGGCGGACCGGAGGTTCTCACGTACGCGCAGATGATGCGCACATACGCCGTCGCGGCTGATTTTCGCCAGCCAGTGGTCCTCCCCCTTCCCGTCCTGACACCGTGGCTTGCCGCCCAGTGGGTCAACCTTGTCACCCCTGTCCCGCGCAGCCTGGCCATCCCCTTGGTGGAGTCCCTGCAGCATGACTGCGTGGCGACCGAGAATGACATTGCCACCTACATCCCCGAGCCCGACGGCGGCCTGACCCCCTATATGCGCGCCGTGCAACTGGCGCTGAACAAGATCGAGACGGACACGGTGGAAACCACGTGGGCCACAGCCCACGCCGTGAGCGCTCCAGCAGAACCGCTGCCCAGCGATCCCGAATGGGCGGGGCAGACGGTGTTCACCGATGAACGCAGCAAAACCACTGCGGCTCCCGCCAGTGCCGTCTGGAAGGTCATGGAAGGGATAGGCGGGGCGAACGGCTACTACTCGTTGCCATTCGCCTGGACGGTGCGCGGCTGGATGGACAAGCTGGCCGGCGGCGTCGGTCTGAGCCGGGGGCGGCGCAGCAATAACAGCCTCCAGCTCAACGACGCCGTGGATTGGTGGCGGGTGGAAACCTTGGAACGTGGGAAGCTGCTGCGCTTGCGGGCCGAAATGATCGTCCCGGGCCGAGCCTGGCTCGAATTTGAGGTCACGCCACTGTTTGCCGACGGGACGGAGGAGGGCAGCGTGTTCCGCCAGCGGGCCATCTTCTTCCCGCGCGGCCTGTCCGGACGCCTGTACTGGCTGGCGGTACTCCCCTTCCATGGCATCATCTTCAAGAACATGGCCAACAGGATCACCGCCGCCGCGAGCCAACAACCCTGAGGGACGGCCGGTCCCCGGCGAGTTCCCAGCCAGTCTCCACCCTGGGCAGGATGCCGCGGGCCCGGCAGCCGCCTAAAGTGGTGTGAGTGATTATGCATTCCATCTACGACTGGTTCCGGCGGCACCGCTTTGCCGTGGACTTTGTCCTCATGGCAGTGCTCTGGCTGGTGGCGATGCCCCTCAGCGTGATGGACGGCGGATACTCAAACTCCACGAGCGATGTAGTGGTAGCCGGGATCTTCGCCACGGCCCTCATAGTGCCACTTGCCTGGCGCCGGACCCGCACGGTCATGGCCGGCATCATCGTCGCCGTGGTGGCCATTACCCAGTGGGCACTGCATGTCCAGCCCATGCCAGCAGACATTGCGGTGCCGCTGATTGTCTATGCCCTGGCAGCCTTTGGCCCGCGCTGGGCCAGTTTGGGTGGGCTCGGACTGGCCATGGTGGGTGCCGTCATGCTGGTCACCCGCTACTTTTACAACCTCACCTCCACCTCCCTGGCCGACCTGCCGTACGGGGCCGTGCTCATTCTGGTGGTCTGGGTCCTGGTGCTGTTCAGCTGGACAGCCGGGGATCTGACACGCACCAAGCGCCTGCGCGAACAAGCCCTCGAGGACCGCGCCCACCGCCTGGAGATTGAGGCCCAGCATGAGCGCGAGCTGGCCGCCAGTGATGAACGCGCCCACATTGCCCGCGAAATGCATGACATTGTGGCCCATTCCCTCTCCGTCATCATCACCCAGGCCGACGGCGCCCGGTACGCTGCCGTGGCCAACCCGGACATTGCCCCGGCCACCCTGGCCACGATTGCCGAGACCGGCAGGTCCTCGCTGCAGGAGATGCGCCGCCTGCTGGGCGTTTTGCGTGGCGATGCCGCAGCCTCCATGCGCCCCCTGCCCGGCCTGGCTGACCTGGATGAGCTGCTGCTGGGCATCCGCGCCGCCGGCCTCCCGGTGGCCTATGAGGTCAAGGGCGAATCGCGGCGACCGCTGCCGGCGGGCGCCGAGCTGACCGCGTACCGCATGGTCCAGGAGGGGCTCACCAATGTCATGAAACATGCCGGGCCCAAGGTGATGGCCACCGTGACACTGGTGTGGAGCGCCCGCGGCCTGGACGTGTCGGTGACAGACGACGGCAGGGGTGCATCGGCGTCGTTCGCTGACACCGGCCCCATCCCCGTGTACGACGGCGGGCCCTCCGCCGTTGCGGACCCTCGCGACTGCGGCGGGAACGGCCTGCGCGGCATGGCCGAGCGCGTGAAACTCTACGATGGAACCCTCACCGCCGGGCCTGTTGCCGGCGGCGGCTTCGCCATCACAGCCTTTATCCCCTACACGGAGACCTAACATGACTTCCAACCCCATCCGCGTCGCCCTGGTCGATGACCAGCAACTGGTCCGTTCCGGCCTCGGCATGCTCATCAATTCCCAGGCTGACCTGAACGTGGTCCTCCAAGCCGGGAACGGGATCCAGGCCTTGAGCGCCCTCTCCGCCACAGCAGCCGACGTGGTGCTCATGGATGTCCGCATGCCGGGGATGGATGGGATTGAGACCACCCGCCGGCTCATGGAGCGCATCAAGGCCGCACCGGCCGGTTCGTGGCTGGCCGAGCTGAAGATTGTGGTGCTCACTACCTTCGACCTGGATGAGTACGCGCTCGCAGCCATTCAGGCGGGTGCCAGCGGTTTCCTGCTTAAGGATGCCCCGCCGGAGGAACTCCTGGGTGCGATTCGTACGGTATTTGCCGGGGATGCCGTGATTGCCCCCTCCACCACGCGCCGCCTGCTGGACCATGTGGCCCCCATGCTGTCGGCGCCGAGCCCGGCCAATGACGCCCATTCGGCGGCCGTTGCCAGCCTGACAGGCCGCGAGCATGAGGTGTTTGTGCTCATTGCCAATGGCCTGTCGAACCCGGAAATCGCCATCGAGCTCTTTGTGTCCGAGGCGACTGTCAAGACCCATGTGGGCCACATTCTGGCCAAGCTCAGCGCTCGCGACCGGGTCCAGGTGGTGGTGATTGCCTACGAGACGGGCATCGTCACCCCGCGCTAGCACTTCACAGCGGGCGCACGCCCTCGCCGGCGTGCCAAACTGGCCGACTTCGCGCCGAGGGCGTGCCTAACGAGTGGGGGCCCATGAAATTTCATATGTCCCCACCGGTTTGGCACGCCGTCGGCACATGACCGGACGGCCATGTCCACGTGCGTGAGGTGGACGAGGAAGGCGCGAAACGCCGTCGTGCCAGAAAAGTGCTAGCCTTTCACGGCCCCTGCGGTCAGGCCTTGGACGATGAACTTGCTGGCGAAGGCAAAGATCACCAGTGTGGGCACCACCGTCAGCACGGCCGCGGCGGACATGGAACCCCAGTCAATGTTGAAGCTGGAGATGAAACCTGCCAACGCCGTGGGGATGGTCTTGTTCTCGTCACTGTTCATCAGCGTCACCGACAGGAACAACTCGTTCCAGCAGTTGACGAAGTTGAAGATGAAACTTGCCGCGATGCCGGGCATCATGACCGGAACCAGCACCCTAAAGAGGGCGCTGAGCCGGGAGCAACCATCGATCATGGCCGCCTCTTCAAGGGCGTCGGGGACGTTTTCAAAGAAGCCGCGCAGCATGATGGTGCAGAACGGGATGCAGATGGCGATGTACACCAGAATCAAACCGGTCTTTGAATCGACCAGGTTGAAGTTGGTCATCATCATGTACAGCGGTCCCAGGGCGATGAAGCCCGGGATCATCTGGGTCAGCAGAAACGCCGCCAGAACCCAGCCGCGGCCGGAAAACTGGAACCGCGCCAACACGTACGCAGAGAGCAGGGAGATGAGCGTCGCCACGGTGGCTGCCACGGTTGCCACCAGCAGGCTGTTAAGCATGTACACGCCAAAATCGGACTTCGTGAACAGGCCAATGTAGTTCTCAAAGGACAGTTCCTTGGGCCAGTAGTCCAGGGGCAGCGAATAGATGGTGCCGGGCGCTTTCAGGGACGTGACAACAATCCAGTACAGCGGGAAAATCGTCACAATCAGGCAGAGCCCTAAGAAGATGATCTTGCTGGTGCGGGCCAGGGCCGTTTCTTTGTTGATCATCGGTTTGCCTTTCGGGGACGCACGGCCATCAGGTAGAACGCGGCAAACAGCATCAAGGTGAAGACCACTATCAAGCCCAGTGCCGAGGCCTGGCCGTAATCGCCCTCCTGCGTAATTTTGATCATGTAAGTGGTGATGATGTGGGTCTGATCAGCAGGTCCGCCGCCGGTCATGGCCCAGATGATGTCCGGGAAATTGAAGATCCAGATGATGCGCAGCAGGATGGTCAGCCCCAGTGTCACGGAGATGGCTGGCAAGGTGATGCTGAAGAACGTGCGGATCTTGCCGGCGCCGTCAATGGCTGCCGCCTCATACATTTCATCCGAGACTGACTGCAGGGCGGCCAGGATCATGATGGCGAAGAAGGTGACGCCGTACCAAATGTTGGCCACAATGATGGCCGTCATGGCGAAGCCGGGTTCGGCCAGCCACGGGATGGGTGTGTCAATGATGCCCACCTTCATCAGCAGGTCGTTGACCACACCAAATTCGGCATTGAACATCCAGCGGAACAACATGCCAATCAGGAACCCCGACACGGCCCACGGGAAGAAGATGAACGCCTGGTAGGCGCCACGGAACTTGAACTTGCGTTTGAGGAACAGTGCCAGGGCGAAGCCGATAACCACCTGCGGCACCAACGACCCAACCACCCAGACCACAGTGTTGCGGACAATGGTGCCAAACTCCGGGTTTTCAAACAGGGCAATGAAGTTGCCCCAGCCCACCCAGGAGGTGTCCGATAGGTCGTTGAGGTTCCAGTTGCGGAACGCCATCTGGCTGCCGGAGATCATCGGATAGTAGGTGAAGATTCCTACAAAAATGGCTGCCGGTGCCATGAACGCCAGCAACGTCAAGGCGGTTCTGGCGTTGAAGCGCTTCTTCCGGCGATAGTTCGTGTGCGGTGCCGGTGGTGCGCCGGCCGGTTTTGACCCGCGCACCACCTCCTGCCTTGTTTTGAGTGCCACGAGTGACTAGCCCGCCATCTTTTCGGTCCAGTAGCTGTCCCAGCTGGTCAGCAGCTCCTGGGTGGTCATCTTGCCGGTCAGCACCCGCTGCAGTTCGCCGTCGGACTTCTTGATCCATTCGGTCCACCAAGCAACGCCGCGGGGCTGGACGGCTGAGATGTAGGTGTCCGGGTTCTCCGTCATGGTGACGTAGGCAGCCCAGGGGCCTTCGCTGTAGAACGGGTCCTTGGCTGCGGCCTTGAGGATGGGCACCAGGGAGTTGTCCTTGCTGAACTGGGTTGCGGGCTCGCCCTGGGACAGGTACTTGATGAGCTTGATGGCCTCGGGCTTGGCAGTGCTGGCCTCGGCGATGCCCCAGCCTGCCGTGGCGACCGGCTGGATGGCCTTGCCGGTGGGTCCTGTCAGCAGCGGCGCAACACTCCACTGATCGGCCTTGATGGACTTGGATTCCTTGATGGTGGCAATCACCTCAGGATCCTGCAGCAGGAATGCTGTGGAACCGTTGCTGAAACCCTGGACCATTTCCGGGTAGCCCCAGGCAACTGACGACGGCGGGGACCCCTTCTTGAAGATCTCCAAGTAGTCGTCCATGGCCTGCTGCGCCTCGGGGGCGGAGAAGATGGTTTTCCCGTTGCTCAGCTTGAACGCGTTCTCCTTGTCGATCTGATCAGCCGTGTAGGCCTCGATCACGGCGACGGCGTTGGAGTTGGCGTTAGTTCCGCCACGGAAGGCGTAACCGAACTTGTTGGCGTCCGGCTGGTTGAGCTTTTCCGACTGCTTGAGCAGGTCCGACCAGCTGGCGGGAGGTCCGGAGAAACCGGCTTCCTTGACCAAATCGGTGCGGTAGAACAGGGACAGGCCGTAGAAGCCGTAGGGGATGTAGTAGGTCTTGCCGTCCTGCTTGGAATAGTTGACGGCGTTGTCGGTCAGGTTTTCCCAGCCCTCCCAGCCCTTCAGATCGGCACTCATGTCGTACAGCCACTTGTTGGCACCAAAGGAGCCCACGGTGATATCTCGTGCCTCAACCACGTCAACGCCCTTGCCGGACTGGAGCATCTGCTGGATCTTCTGATCGGCGGAGTCCGTTGGCGGTGAAATCAAGTCAACCTTGATGTTGGGATTGGCCTTTTCAAATCCCGTCAACAGGGTCTTGAGGGTTTCTGTGCGTGTGGGGTTGGTCAGGCTCTCCACCATCTTGAGGGTGACCTTGCCATCGGCAGAATTGCTATTCCCGCCTCCTCCACAACCCGAAAGGGCCAGGACGGCAGCGACACCCAGTGCGGCTATGGTTGTGATTTTGGATTTCATTGGTGACCTTTCAAAGCAGTGAGTCGGGGAAGAAAGTTACTGGCTGTTAGCGGAGCTTTGCCAGCCGGAGCAGTTCGGGGACGGCCCGTTCGACAAAGCCGTCGTAGTCGGCCGGGGTGTTGTACAGGTGCGAGGACAGCCTGAGGTAGCCGGCTCCGCCGAAGGTGGTGATGGCGGTTTCAAAATGAAGGTTCGCTGAAATCCAGCCCCGCACGGCGTGGGAATCCTCGTGCGTGGTGGCTAGGCCCTGGGGCAGGCGGACCAGCCGCAAGTGCCCCACCGGCATGCCGACGTCGACCGACGCATCGGCGCCCGTCCCGGCTGTAAGGGCCTCCCCCACAACTCCCTGACCATAGTCGGCCAGCGCGGTTGCGTAGCTGCGGCACGCATCCCAGCCGTAGCGGGTCTCGATGGTCTCAAATGATGTGCTTGCGGCCATCCATGAGGTGATGTCCTGGGTGCCCACATGGTCAAAGCTTTCGGGGAACTGGTGAGGGAAGCCCCAGGAGTCGATCAACGGGTGCAGGTGTTTGCGCAAGGGCCCGCGCGCCACCACTGCCGCGGTGCCGCGCGGGGCACAGGCAAACTTGTGCAGATTGCCCACCCAGAAACCTTCAAAGTCGGGAACCGGTTGCGCCAAAGCGCCGGGTGCGTGGGCGCCGTCGACCATCAGGGGAATACCCAAAGCCTTGGCGGCCTTGGCGATTTCGACCACCGGGAAGCTCCGCGCCGTGGCCGAGGTGATCTGGTCGATGACGATGAGTGCCGTGCGCCCGGTGACCTGGGCCATGACAAGTTCAACGACGAGGTTCGCGTCCGCGTCCAGGGGAACTTCCGCGACGGCCACGCGGCCGTTGTGCTTGCGGGCAATGCGCTGGGCACCCTCAAGAACAGCCCCGTAGGTGTGGTCCGTGGTGACGATTTCCGCGCCGTCGGTGAACGGCAGTGAGTTATACACGGCCGTAACACCTGCACTGGCGTTGACCACCAGCGCCAGGTCATCCGCGGGAACCTGCAGAAAATTCGCAATGTCGGGGCGGGTGGCGGCCAGTGCCGCGGCCTGGCCCATGAACCAGGTGCAGGGGTTCTCATCCATGCGGGCCCGCAACTGCTGCGCCTTGTCCTGGGCCGCGCGGGGCACGGCGCCGTAGGAACCGTGGTTGAGATGAACTTTGTCCGCGCCAAGGCTCCAATCTGAGATTGCCGGCTTCCCCTCGGGGGTCAGCAAGGCAGCGGGGGCGGTGAGGAGAGAAGAAGCCACGGAGTACTTTCTGTTGGCGGCAGGTGGTTGGTGTTCAGTAAGCTATCTCACATTTGAGGCCAAGACAAGAGATGAGTCAAAAAATTCATCTGATGACTTAGTCAATCTGATGGATGTTTCTGCGTTGTTTCAAGATAATTACACTAAGAGATCTGAGGACTTTGGGAAATCATATGATGAATCTGTACAGTGAGGCCTGTGTGCGACTAAAGTGACAACAGTGATCGAGGAGTGCCAATGAGCGCAGTGGAAACCGCCATGCACGGCCTGCGGGCGAAGATTGCCTCCGGCGAACTCGCCCCCGGCCAGAAATGCCCCCCGGAAGGTGAACTCGCAGCCCAGCTGGGCGTGTCAAGAAGTTCCTTGCGTGAGGCCATCAGGGCCATGTCCGCCCTGGGGGTCATGGAGGCCCGGCACGGTTCAGGGACCTATGTCTCGTCCCTCGAGCCGGCGGAGATCCTCAAGGGCTTTGCCCTTCTGGTGGACCTTTTCCCGTTTGACAGCGTTCTGGAACTCTTTGAAATCCGGCGGGCTCTGGAATCCCACGCCGCGGCCGGGGCTGCCGCGCGGTCAACGCCGGAACTCATGGCCGAGTTGGACGGCCTGGTGGCGCAGATGGAGGCTACCGACAACTCTGCCGACATCTCCGCACTGGATGCCCGCTTCCATGAGGCCATTTGCGAAGCCGGCGGCAATTCCACCCTGACCGGACTCATGGGCCTGTTCCGATCCCGCGGGCGGCACTTCAACATCTTTGACAGCGCCGAAGGGGCAACTGTGCGCCAGGTCAGCAACAAGGGCCACCGCGACATTCTCGAGGCCATCCGCAACAGGGACCCCGCTTCGGCAGCCACCGCCACCGCGGGGCACATTGCCCAGTCGGAATTTTGGCTCAAGAAGTTCCGGCCGGCACCGCAGCTGGACAGCTAGCGCCGTCGCGCCGGAACAGTCACTGTTGCCCGCTCCACGCTGCGGATAGGGTGAATTTATGGCCAGCGCTTTGAGTATTCGCGACGCGGTGACTGTGCGCATGCACCGACACAGTTTGTGGTCGCCGCTGGCTGCGAGCGCCGGCGCAGTGGTGCACCAGTACGTGGCCATGCAGGCGCAGGAGTACGCGTATGCGTTGTGGGCCACGGCGCAGCGCCGGGCACCCGGGACCGATGGCAACACGGCCGCCGACCTGGCCGCCGCCGTCGACCGTGGCGAGATCCTGCGCACCCACGTGCTGCGCCCCACCTGGCACTTTGTGGCGCCGTCGGATGCCCGGTGGTTGTTGGCCCTGAGCGCCCCCACCATTCACCGGATCAATGACTCGTATTACCGGAAATCCAGCTTGGATGCCGCCACCCTCAATCAGGTTCACGAGGTGCTTGCGGTCGAGCTGGCTGGTGGCCGGCACAGGACCCGGACGCAGTTGCAGGCTGCTTTGGCGGACTCCGGTGTGGAGTCATCCGGGCTGCGGCTGACGTATGCCATGATGCACGCAGAACTGGAGCAAGTCATCATCAGTGGCGCTTCCGTGGGTAAACAGCGCAGCTACGCCCTCTTCGACGAACAGGTTCCGGCCAGCGCTCCCCTGGACAGGGCCGCTGCCTTGAAGCTGTTGGCCGAACGGTACCTTAGCACTCGCGGGCCGGCCAGCGTCAAGGATTTTGCCGTGTGGAGCGGCTTGCGCATGCCCGACGCGCGGGCTGGTGTGGCCGCCGCTGTGGAGGACTCCCCGGGGCGGTTTGAACAGTTTATGCTCGACGGCGTGACCCTCTGGTGGGAGCCGCGCAGCACCGTGCCGCCTGCCCCTGCCCCGCCACGGGTGGATCTGGCCCAGTGCTATGACGAGTACGTGATGTCGTACTTTGAATCCAAGCACTTCCTGTTCACCCCGGCCGGGCAGCGCCTTGAGCCGGCGGCCATGATGTACCACCCGGTTCTCATCGACGGCCTCATGGCTGCAACGTGGAAGCATGTGCTCACGGCTGCGGCAGCGGTCATCCAGCTGGCCCCGCTGCGATCCTTAAGCGCCGCCGAGGTGGCCGCCGTGGAAGACTCCGTTGCGGCCTACGGCTGCTTTCTGGGACTGCCCACTTCCACACAATGGCTGCTGCCCTAGTTGGGGATGCCTAGGCCAGGGACAGAAACAGCTTCTCCAACTTGCCGCTGTCCAGCTGTTCGGAGTCGCCGCTGGCCAGGCACTCCTTCAGGCTTTCGGCGATCAAACCGAAGCCTGCCCGGTCAAGGGCCTTGCTCACCGCAGCCAGCTGCATGACAACGTTTTCGCAGTCCTGCTCCTCCTCCAGCATGCGGATCACCCCGGCCAGTTGGCCGTGGGCGCGGCGCAGCCTGTTGATGACTGGGCGTGAACTCTCCGATGACAACTTCATGATGCTCCTCGTTGCAGGCATATCTCGATTCTACGATACCCCCAGGGGTATGTAAGATGATCATCACTCAATACCCCTAGGGGTATCCAAATGACAAGGAGAAAACCATGTGTCGAGCCACAAGCTGCAAGACCTGCGCCAAGACCACCTGGGCCGGTTGCGGCAACCACGTCGAAGACGTCATGCGCCACATCCCCGCCACCGCCCGCTGCAACTGTGACAGGACCGCGCCCAGGGAACCCGCATCCGGCGGATGGTTCAGCCGGCTCTTCGCCAAGAAGTAGTTCAGGCCCCGCTCACACATGCAGCCGGTAGAAGCGGAACACTGTGAAGTCCTCGATGGGCAGCCTTTCCACGCGCGAGAATCCGGCCTCGACGGCGTAACGCTCAAGTGTTGCTTGCCGCATGGGCGTCCCCGTGCCCACGGAGCCGGGCGTGGAAAGGCTGTCCGGCAGGCACACCAGGAGGCTGTAACCGTACATGAGCCGTTCCACTTCGTCACCGGCCGGGGCGAAGGTGTCCGCAACGGCCTCGTCCATGACCACCACTGCGCCGTCGGGCTTGATGAAGTTGCGGATGGCGGACAGCACACGGACGGGGAACGGCATGTCATGCAGGGCCTCAAAAATGAACACGGCGTCGCAACTGCCCGGCGCCGCCATATCACCGGCATCGGCGAGCGCGAAGCTGACCCGTCCGGAGCTGCCGCGTTCGCCGGCGTTCTCCCTGGCCCGGCGGATGGAGGGCTCATCAATGTCGACACCCACCACCTCGGCACCCGGGTAGGCGTCGGCCAGTGCCAGCGAGGACCAGCCAAAACCCGCGCCCACATCCATGATCCGGGCGCCGGGCCTGGAGAGGATGGCGTGCAGCTCCGCCGACGCTGCCAGGGCTGCTCGGAGGCGTTGATCGAACCATGGCTTGTTCAGCTCGGCCTGGGATTCCCGGCCGCCGTCGCCCAACTCGGACCAGGCCACTCCCCCACCTTCCCTGTACGCCTGAAGCAAATCGGGGAAATGCCCCACAGCTGTCACCAGCATCCGGGCCACGGGCGCCGTGTACTCCAGGGAATCCTCATCGACCAGCACGGCTGCGGCTCCCGCCGGCAGGGCAAACCGGTAGCTGGGCCCGCCCAGCGGTTCGGCATCCAGCACGGCGGTGAGCAAACCGGCCACGGCCTGCTGTTCCAGCCATTCCTTCGCGTAACGGGGCTGGGTGTTGCTGCGCTGGGCCAGCTCATCCGGGGTGAGTCCCGCGTCCCCGGCACCGGCGAGTGCACGGTACCAGCCCAGGCGATCGCCCAGGGCAATGCTCGCCATTTCAGCAAACCCCAGGGCCGCAGCAACAATCCGGTCCACGTAGGCGGCCGTGCCAGCAGACCCATTCTCCTCGTTCCGGGCTTCGCTCATGGGCCCATTCTCCTCCGCTGGCCCGCTCTGTGGAATGGGAAACGGGGCAGAAAATGGCGGCACCCCGGCAGCAGGCAACTCCGCCCGTGGTAGGAGGGAACGGCGTCGGGCAGGGGGCACATATCCACCCAGGCTCCGATCCGCCCGGCGCAGGGCCGCACCTAGGCTGGAGCCATGACGATCATTACTGAGAATTCCCAGCGCACCATGGCGGTTCAGGCCCGCGGTCTGCGCAAGACGTACGGCAAGGGTGACACCGAGGTGAGCGCCCTGAAAGGGGTTGACCTGGATTTCCCGGCCGGCCAGTTCACGGCCATCATGGGCCCCTCCGGCTCCGGCAAATCCACCCTCATGCATTGCCTGGCCGGGCTTGATTCGGTGAACTCCGGCACCATCCACTTGGGCGACACCGAGCTGACGGCACTGAACGACAAGGCGCTGACGCAACTGCGCCGTGACCGTATCGGCTTTGTCTTTCAAGCCTTCAATCTGGTCCCCACTCTCACCGCCGAAGCCAACATCACCTTGCCCGTGGCCCTGGCCGGGGGAACCGTGGATGCACAGTGGTTCTCCTTCATCACCACCACACTGGGCCTCACGGACCGGCTCAAACACAAGCCGCACGAGCTCTCCGGCGGCCAGCAGCAGCGCGTTGCCGTGGCCCGCGCGTTACTGACCCGACCCGACGTCATTTTTGGCGACGAGCCCACGGGAAATCTGGATTCGCGGTCCGGCGCCGAGGTGCTGGGCATGCTGCGCCGGTCCTCGCGTGAAATGGGCCAGAGCATCATCATGGTCACCCACGACCCCGTTGCCGCCTCCTATGCCGACCGCGTTGTCCTGATGAACGACGGCGAACTGGTGGGCCAGCTGGAAAACCCCACCGCCGAGTCCGTGCTGGCTTCGCTGGCCTCCCTGGGGGCGTAAACCATGCTGCAAGTAGCCCTGAGTCAGCTCAAGACTCATTCCCGGCGCTTCATAGCCATCACCTTGGCCGTGCTGCTCGCCGTCGCATTCCTGTCTGCCACCTTAATGGTCAACGCCTCCACCAAGGCCTCACTGAAGGCCAGCATTGGACAGGCCTACGCCTCGGCGGATCTGGTGGTTTCCCCGCACGGGAACAATCCACTTCCGGAGTCGGCGGCAGCCACAGTGGCGGCCTCCGCTGGGGTTGGCGAGTCGTACGCCCAGAGGACGCTTTACATCCAGACTGATCTGGGCAAGTCCTCCATTGGTGCTTCATTCCGCAACATGTCCGCGTTCCCATCCCTGGAACCCGTCAAGCTCCTGTCCGGAACATGGCCCGGAAGTGACCAAGAGGTTGTGGTGGACACCGTCACTGCCGAACGCAACTCGCTGGCAATAGGCGGCAAGACCACGTTGACCGGCCAAGGCACCGGCGAACTCGGTGACGTCAAGAAACCAAGCCTGACGGCCACGATCACGGGCATCACGGCGACCTCCGCTGACCCCCAGTCATCGGGGACTGCCCAATTCGTCGGCACCCCGGCGGCGGTGAATAGCTTAGGCACCCCGGACGACGGCTACCGCACCATCTCGGCAAACCTGAAGGATGGCACATCCATTGCAGAGGCCAAGGCGTCCCTGGCTGCCGCCCTGGACCAGCCCATCGAAACCATCATGACCCCGGATGAGAAGACCACCGAACAGGTGGCGAACTTTACCGGCGGCCAGGACCAGCTGACCATTGTCCTGCTTGCCTTTGCTGGCGTGGCCCTGTTGGTCTCCGCTTTGGTTGTCTCCAACACCTTCTCCGTTTTGGTGGCCCAGCGGACCCGCGAACTGGCACTGCTGCGCTGTGTGGGCGCCAGCCGCAGCCAAGTCCGGAGCTCGGTGATTGTGGAGGCCCTCATTGTCGGCTTCACGGCCTCCGTTCTGGGCGTTCTGGCCGCCACGGGCACCATGGCCCTCGTTTTGACCCTGCTGAGCCAAAACCCGGACTTCAGCTTCGCCACCCTGGCGGTGCCGCCGTCGGCCATTATTGCCGGCATTGTGGTGGGCACCCTGCTCACCGTCCTGGCTGCACTGGTGCCGGCTCGGGCGGCGACCGCCGTAGCGCCACTGGCCGCACTGCGACCCGCTGATGACGCGACGATGCACAACACCGGAGGCCGCATCCGCCTGACCATTGGAGTGGTGCTGATCTTGGCTGGCGGTGTGGGACTGATTGCCGGCGGCATCTCCGCGAACCTGCTGCTGGCGCTCCCCTCCGGCGCGGCGTCATTCATCGGATTCCTGATGGCCGCGACGCTCTTTGTGCCCAAGTTGGTTTCGCTCGCCGGAACCTTGGCCCGACCAGCCGGTGTGCCCGGGAAGATGGCAGCGGCCAACGCCGTGCGTAATCCACGCAGGACCACCGCAACGGCGTCGGCCCTGCTCATTGGCGTCACGCTGGTGACCATGATGATGACGGGCGCAGCAACTGCCCGGCACGCCTTCGATTCCGAGCTCGACGGCACCTATCCGGTGGATCTAGCGGCACAAACGGTCCCCGGCGGGGACGCCATCTCGGAGGCCGATATGGCCACCGCCTCAGCACTTCCCGGTGTGACACACATTGCCCGGCTTGAACTGGTGGGCCTGGTGACGGCCGGGAACACGCAGCTCCCGGCCTACGGAATTTCCGACGCCGATGCCCTCGCCTTGCTGGCAAATCCGGCAAACCGTCCCTCCCGCACTTCCGTGGTACTCCCCAAGGGCACCCCGGGCAGTGCGGGCAGCCTGCTCGCCGGGACGCAGACCACGAACCTGACGGCAACCTCCTCCACGGCCTATGGCATGACTGCTTTGGTTTCCTTGGACGCATTCCACGCGCTGCCGGCGGACGATCCGCTGCATACCCAAATGACGGCACCGCTGTGGATCACGGTTGACCCGGCGTTGGATGCGAATGCGTTGATGGACCTGCGCACCTCCTTGGCGCAGACACTGCACCTAGACGAGAACCAGATCAGCGGGGGTGTCCTGGAAAAGGTCATGTTCAACCAGGTGATCGACATGCTCTTGCTCGTGGTCACGGGTTTGCTGGCCGTGGCGGTGTTCATCGCCTTGATCGGCGTTGCCAACACGCTTTCCCTGTCAGTGCTGGAACGGACCCGGGAAAACTCGCTGTTGCGGGCGCTGGGCCTGACCCGCGGACAGTTGCGGGGCATGCTCGCCATTGAGGCGGTGCTGATTGCTGGGGTGGCGGCCATCATCGGCTCCGTCCTGGGCGCCGTGTATGGCTGGGCTGGTGCCCAATCAGCTCTGGGCAGCTTTGCTGATGTTGCAGCTGTCATCCCGTGGGGCCAAATCCTCGCCGTGGTGCTCGTTGCCGCGGTGGCCGGCTTGCTGGCCTCCGTGATCCCCGCCCGCCGCGCTGCGAAACTCTCCCCCGTTGAGGGACTGGCCATGGACTAATTTCGGTTCCCCCGGCAAAAGGGACGGCGCTTGCGCAAAAAGACGGTGCTCCACGGCCAGCTTTTTACGCAAGCGCCGTCTTTTCTGACTTCGGCAAGGAGCCGAAGTTATCCACAGCCGCAAAAGTGCCTCTTCCGCAGCGCTGGCTGTGGTGAAACCCTGTAGAACATGAGCATGCCACGGCTGATTTTGCCATCCGATTTGGAAAGTGTGGGGCAGGACAGACGCAAACTGGTGGCGTTGTGCAACAAGGGCGAACTCACCAGACTGCGCCGCGGAGTCTATGTCACTGCATCCGACTTCCGGGAACTCCACCCCTTGCAGCAATACGGCCTGAGGGCACTGGCCTTTCAACAACTTGCACCACGGCAACCCGTACTCTGCCATGCCACGGCAGCGCTGTTGTGGGGTTTGTGGATCGTGGGGTCGCCCCAAAGACTTCACGTCATGACGGAGGTGACTCGCGGCGGGCGCACCGAGAATGGCGTGATTCGCCACCGCGGTTCGATGACCGAAGGGGTGGTTCACTGCGGTCCGTTCCAACTCACGGACAAACTCACAACTGTCACGCAATTGATTTTGAGCCTGCCCTTTCCCTACGCTGTGGCGGTGTGTGATTCCAGTCTGCGCGTCCCCAACCGCCAACACATCTACAACCAGTTCACCCAGGCAGATAGGGATCCCCAACCCGGGGAGCCCCGGTGGCAAAGCAACTACCCGCAAGGAACACCATTGGGGCGCGAACAGCTCGCGGCCGCTGCCGATCTACTGCCCAGCAGGGCTGCCAATGTGCGGGCCATGGCCGTCATAAATTTCGCCTCAGCACTCTCCGGCTCTGCCGGAGAGTCGATTAGCCGGGCCAAGATGCACATGTTCGGATTTCCAATACCCGTGCTGCAGAAACACTTCACGCTGCGTGACGGGAGCGACGCCTTTGTCGACTTCTGGTTTGAACAACTCCGCCTCGCTGGGGAGTTCGACGGCAAGGAGAAGTACCTCCGGGCTGGTTGGAGCGGCGGATTGTCCATTCAGGACCGGGTTTTGAAGGAAAAGCAGCGAGAAGACCAGATCCGATCCCAGGACGTCGGATTTGTTCGGTGGACGTGGGCGGAAATGCTGAACCGGGAACGGTTTATCGCCCTGCTCCGTCAGGCCGGCCTTCGGCAAAAATAGTTCACCTGCACAAAAGAGACGGCGTTCGCGGTTAAAGCCGGTGGTAGAACACCGGCTTTAACCGCGAACGCCGTCTCTTGCAACAGGCCTGGCGGTTACGCCTCTACCGGTGCCGGTTCCTCATACTTGGGGAAGATCGGCGCCGGTGCGGGCAAGACTGTACCGGCCACCAGGGGTGAGGTGAAGGCAGCGAACTGGCGAACGGCGTCGTCCGGGGAAGTTCCCTGGCCCAGCACCTCCAGCAGCTTCGCGGCGGCGTCGGGCATGACCGGCTGAACCAGGATCGAGACCATGCGCAGCACCTCGAGGGTCACGTACAGCACCGTTTCCATGCGGGGCACATCTGTCTTGCGCAGCACCCACGGGGCCTGGTCGGCAAAGTAGGCGTTGGTGTCGCCCAGCACATGCCAAATCTTCTCTAGTGAACCGTGGAAATCCTGTACCTGGTAGGCAGCGCGGGACTGCTCCAACAGCGCAGCGGCCGCGGCCAGGATGGCCTCATCAGCCTCGGTGAATGCGCCGGGAGTGGGCACCACGCCCTCGCAGTTCTTGGCCACCATGGACAAGGAGCGCTGGGCCAGGTTGCCCAAGTTGTTGGCAAGGTCGGAGTTCATCCGGCTCACGACGGCGTCATGGTTGTAGGAGCCGTCGGCGCCGAAGGGGACCTCGCGCAGCAGGAAGAAGCGCACCTGGTCCAGGCCGTACTGGGCAACCCAGTCGGCCGGGGCCACCACGTTGCCCAGGGATTTGGACATCTTCACGCCGTTGTTGTGGAGGAAACCGTGGATCATGACACGCTGAGGCAGTTCTAGCCCGGCGGACATCAGGAACGCGGGCCAGTAGACGGCGTGGAAACGGGAGATGTCCTTGCCGATGATGTGCACGTCGGCGGGCCAGAACTTCTGGAACGATGCCGAATCCACGTCCGGGTAGCCAATGCCGGTGAGGTAGTTGGTGAGCGCGTCAACCCACACGTACATGACGTGCTTGTCATTGCCGGGCACGGGAACGCCCCAGTCAAAGGTGGTGCGGCTGACGGACAGGTCCTCGAGGCCGCCCTTGACGAAGCTGATGACCTCGTTGAAGCGGGTACGCGGGGAGCCGAATTCGGGCTGGTCAGCGTAGAGCGCCAACAGCTTGTCCTGGTAGTTGGAGAGGCGGAAGAAGTAGCTTTCCTCTTCCGTCCAGGTCAGCTCGGTATCGGTGACCTTGGAGTAGCGCAGACCGTCTTCACGCAGTTCGGTCTCGTCCTCGCCGTAATAGGCCTCATCGCGGACGGAGTACCAGCCCTCGTACTTGCCCAAGTAAATGTCCCCGGCATCCTCCATCTTCTTCCAGATGGCCTGCGAGGCGGCGTAGTGGTCGGCGTCCGTGGTGCGGATGAACCGGTCGTAGCTGATGCCCAGGGCCGCGTGGGCTTCCTTGTAGACGGCAACGTTGCGGTCCACGAGTTCCTTGGGCGTGACGCCCTCTTTCTCAGCCGTTTGCGCGATCTTCATGCCGTGCTCATCTGTGCCGGTCAAGAACATGACGTCGTACCCGTCCAGGCGCTTGAAGCGTGCCATGGCGTCCGTGGCGATGTACTCGTAGGCGTGCCCAATGTGCGGGACACCGTTCGGGTACGTGATGGCGGTGGTCAGGTAGTAGGGCGTCTTGGCCGATTCAGTAGATGTCACCCTACGAATTTACCGTGAACCCGGCTAAAACACCGATTCGTGACCGTCCCCACGGACCATGGTGGCATGGCCCCAAAACGAACTGACCCGCAGTAGTGGTCGAAAAAACACGAAAATTCGCGATTTTTCGACCACTACTGCGGGTCAGTTGGAAAAGGAGATTAGTCCTCGAGGTCCACTTCACGGGCCATGGTGGCGCCGATTTCGGTCTTGATGGAATCCAACACAGCCTGCGGGACGGCACTGTCGACTGTCAACAAGGACAGTGCCTGGCCGCCCTCGGTGTTGCGGGCAACCTGCATGCCGGCGATGTTGATGCCGTTCTCGCCCAGGAGACGGCCCAAGGTGCCGATAACGCCGGGGCGGTCAGCGTAAGAGATGACCAGAAGGTGATCGCTCATGGGGATTTCGAGCTCGTAGCCGTTGACTGAAACGATCTTCTGGATCTGCTTCGGACCCGTCAGGGTGCCCGAAACGGAGATCTGTGAATCGTCCGAGAGTGCGCCGCGGATGGTCAAAACGTTGCGGTAGTCAGCTGATTCCAAGGTGGTGATCAGGTGGGTCTTGATGCCGCGCTGTTCGGCCAACACCGGTGCGTTGACGTAGGAAACCTGTTCGGAGACGATGTCCTTGAAGACACCCTTCAACGCTGAGAGCTCCAAAGCCTTGACGTCCAGGGCGGCAATTTCACCGGCAATTTCAACGTCGATCTGGGTCACGGAGGCGTGGGACAGTGCGGTGAAGATGCGTCCCAGCTTCTCGATCAGCGGGATGCCGGGGCGGACCTCGGCGGCAATGACGCCGCCGGCAACGTTTACGGCGTCCGGAACGAGCTCGCCAGCCAAGGCCAGACGCACCGACTTGGCGACGGAGACGCCGGCTTTTTCCTGCGCCTCATCAGTAGAGGCACCCAGGTGCGGTGTGGCGATAACGTTGTCCAGACCGAGGAAGTCAACGTCCGTGGCGGGCTCCTTGACGAAAACGTCAATGCCGGCACCGGCGATTTCGCCCTCACGCAAGGCAATGTTCAAGGCCGCTTCATCGATCAAGCCACCGCGGGCCACGTTGATGACGTAGGCGGTCTTCTTCATCTTCGCAAAAGCTGCGGTGCCGATCATGCCCAGGGTTTCCGGTGTGCGCGGCATGTGGATGGTGATGAAGTCCGACTGTTCCAGCAGCTCATCCAGGGTCAGAAGCTGGACGCCCAGGCTGGCCGCGCGGGCTGAGGTGACGTAGGGATCGTAAGCAACGATCTCCATGCCAAAGGCCTTGGCGCGCTCGGTGATCAAGGCGCCAATGCGGCCCAAGCCGATGATGCCCAGCTTCTTTTCCAGCAGTTCGGTTCCGGTGTACTTGGAACGCTTCCACTCGCCGTTCTTCAGCGCGGTGCTGGCGGCGGGAATGTGCCGGGCCAGGGAGAGGATGTGGCCGATGGTCAGTTCCGCGGCGGAGACAATGTTCGACGTCGGGGCGTTAACCACCATGACGCCGGCCTGCGTTGCAGCCTTGATGTCCACGTTGTCCAGCCCCACACCGGCACGTGCAATGACCTTCAAGTTCTTCGCTGCGGCAATGGCCTCGGCGTCCACCTGCGTTGCGGAGCGAACCAGGATCGCGTCGACGTCAACGATGGCAGAAAGCAGTTCGGAGCGGTTTGCCCCATCGGCATGTCGGATCTCAAAATCGGGACCCAGCGCCTCAATGGTGGCGGGCGAAAGTTCCTCAGCGAGGAGTACTACTGGCTTGGTGGCGCTCACCTGGTGACCTCTTTAGCTTTCGTTTATGTTCTTGTGGGGATTTTGGTGATGGTTCTTATGCTGATATTCCAACAGAAAAGCCGGACTCCAGTTTATGGGAGCCCGGCTTCCTCACCGTAACAATCGGCAAGTGCACCGACGCAAGCGATGCAACTCACATGTGGAGCGCTGCTTGGCTCAAGTTCGACGTCGGCTGCCGAGCCCAGGTGGGTCCGGCAGGCGACGCAAGAACTTGAAACGCAACTGCCTGTGCTAGCGGGCTACGGAGCCTTCGGTGTAGTCGTCGCTGTTGCTGATCCAGGAGAACAGTCCACGCAGTTCGCGGCCGGTGGCCTCGATGGGGTGCTCTTCGCCCTTCTTGCGCAAGGCCTTGAACTCAACGCCGCCGTTGTCCTGGTCGTTGATGAAGCGCGTTGCGAAGGCACCGCTCTGGATGTCGGCCAGGACGGCCTTCATGTTTTCCTTCACCTCGGGGGTGATGACGCGCGGGCCGGAGACGTAGTCGCCGTATTCTGCGGTGTCGGAAACGCTCCAGCGCTGCTTGGCAATGCCACCTTCCCACATGAGGTCAACGATGAGCTTGAGCTCGTGCAGGACCTCGAAGTAGGCGATTTCCGGCTTGTAGCCGGCTTCGGTCAGAACTTCGAAGCCGTACTGGACCAGCTGTGAGGTGCCGCCGCAGAGAACTGCCTGCTCGCCGAAGAGGTCGGTTTCGGTCTCTTCGGTGAAGGTGGTCTCAATGACGCCCGCACGGGTTCCGCCGATGCCCTTGGCGTAGGACAGTGCCAGTGCCTTGGCGGCACCGGTGAAGTCCTGCTCGATGGCGATCAGGTCGGGGATGCCGCGGCCGGCTTCGAATTCGCGGCGTACGGTGTGTCCCGGAGCCTTGGGGGCAACCAGGGCAACGTCGACGTCGGCCGGCGGGGTGATGTACCCGAAGCGGATGTTGAAGCCGTGGCCGAAGAACAGGGCGTCGCCTGCGTTCAGGTTCGGGGCAATGTCCTCGGCGTAGACGAAGCGCTGCACCTGGTCCGGGGTGAGGATCATGATGACGTCGGCTTCGGCGGTTGCCTCGGCCACGTTGAGGACGCGCAGACCCTCTGCCTCTGCCTTGGCGATGGACTTGGAGCCTGCCTTGAGGCCAACGCGGACGTCGACGCCGGAATCGCGCAGGTTCAGTGCATGTGCGTGGCCCTGGCTGCCGTAGCCAATGATGGCGA
This sequence comes from Arthrobacter glacialis, assembly GCF_002909415.1. Classification (NCBI taxonomy): domain Bacteria; kingdom Bacillati; phylum Actinomycetota; class Actinomycetes; order Micrococcales; family Micrococcaceae; genus Arthrobacter; species Arthrobacter glacialis. The sequence continues at coordinate 145,103 of NZ_PPXB01000004.1, forward strand.
CCTTGCGACCCTGGATGATGGACAGGTCGGCATCGTCGTCGTAGAACATCTCGGTCACTGTGTAACTCCTTGGTAAATGGTGTGTTGCTGGTTGTGAAAAGTATTTGTTGGTGGCCCCAGGGGCCTGTGCGCTAGGAAGCGCGAAGTGCCCGGTCGCTCATGGAGCGGGAACCGCGCCCAATAGCCAAGGTGCCTGATTGCACAATTTCCCGGATCCCGAAGGGTTCCAGAACATTCAGCAATGCTGCAAGCTTGTCCGCGTAGCCTGTGGCTTCAATGGTCAATGAGTCTGTGGACACATCCACCACCGAGGCCCGAAAGAGATCTGCAGCTTGGGTGACTTGCAGTCTCGTCGCGGCATCCGCACGTACCTTGACCAGGATGTGGTCCCGTTGCACGGAATTCTCTGAAACAAGTTCAACGATCTTGATGACGTTGACCAGTTTATTCAGTTGTTTGGTGACTTGTTCAATCAAGTCACCGTCGGCGTCAACCACAACTGTCATGCGGGAAATCCCGGCAATCTCTGTGGGGCCAACGGCTAGGGAGTTGATGTTGAAGGCGCGGCGGGCAAACATGCTCGCAACACGTGTCAACACACCTGGTTTGTCTTCAACCAGTACGGAAAGAGTATGTCGAGTCATGTTCTAGTCCTCCTCGTCCCACACCGGGGTCATGTTCCGGGCTACCTGAATTTGGTCATTGCTGACGCCCGAGGGCACCATGGGCCACACCATTGAATCGGGGCTGACCACGAAGTCAATGATGACGGGGCGGTCATTGATGGCCAGGGCGGCCTCAATGGTGGCGTCCAGATCTTCAACACGTTCGCAGCGCAGGCCAACACAGTCGTAGGCCTCAGCCAGTTTCACGAAGTCGGGAACCCGGATGGTGTCGTGGCCTGTGTTCAGGTCGGTGTTGGAGTATCGGCTGTTGTAAAACAGTGTCTGCCACTGGCGAACCATGCCCAGGGAAGAGTTGTTGATGATGGCAACCTTGATGGGGATGTTGTTGATGCGGCAGGTGGCCAGCTCCTGGTTGGTCATCTGGAAGCAACCGTCGCCGTCGATCGCCCACACAACACGGTCCGGGTCGCCCACCTTGGCACCCATGGCCGCGGGAACCGAGTAACCCATGGTGCCGGCACCGCCGGAGTTCAGCCACGCCCGGGGACGCTCGTACTTGATGAACTGGGCCGCCCACATCTGGTGCTGGCCAACGCCCGCGGTGTAAACGGCTTCGGGTCCTGTCAGGGCCCCGATGCGGGAGATGACGCGCTGCGGAGACATGAGCCCGTCTTCGGGTTCGGTCCAGCCCAGCGGGTAGGTGTCACGCAGGTTGCCCAGGAACGCCCACCAGTCACCGAGGTCCGGCGTGCCGGAGGCATCGAACTCCGCCTTCACGGCGGCGCTCAGGTCCGGAATGATCTCCTTGACCGAGCCAACAATGGGAACATCTGCTGTGCGGTTCTTGGAAATTTCTGCCGGGTCAATGTCGGCGTGAATGACCTTGGCGTGCGGTGCAAAGCTGCTCAGCACACCAGTGACGCGGTCATCGAAGCGTGCACCTAGGGTGATGAGCAGGTCCGACTGCTGCAGGGCTGTGACGGCCGAAACGGTGCCGTGCATGCCGGGCATGCCAACGTGCAGGGGGTGCGAATCGGGGAATACGCCCCGGGCCATCAAGGTGGTCACAACGGGGGCACCCGTCAGTTCCGCCAGAACCATGAGCTCCGCAGCTGCATTGCCCTTGACAACGCCGCCGCCCACATAAAGAACAGGCTTTTTGGCTTCGCGGATCAGGCGGGCCGCTTCACGCAGCTGCTTGGAATGGCCGCGGAATACGGGGCGGTAGCCGGGCAGGTCAATGACCGGCGGCCAGGAAAAGGTCATCTGCCCCACCTGGGCGTCCTTGGCAACATCAACCAGGACGGGGCCCGGGCGGCCGGTGGAGGCGAGGTGGAATGCCTCGGCCAGCACGCGGGGGATGTCGTTGGGGTCGGTCACCAGGAACGAATGCTTGGTGATGGGCATGGTGATGCCCACAATGTCCGCTTCCTGGAACGCATCCGTGCCAATCACGGCACTGGAAACCTGGCCCGTGATGGCCACCAGGGGCACCGAGTCCATGTGGGCATCCATGATGGGCGTAACCAAGTTCGTGGCACCGGGGCCGGACGTTGCAATGCACACGCCAACACCGCCGGTGACCATTGCGTAGCCCTGGGCGGCATGGCCGGCGCCTTGTTCGTGGCGCACCAGAATGTGATTGAGAGAGGAAGCCATGAGCGGGTCATAGGTGGGAAGAATGGCACCACCGGGAAGACCAAAAATGTCCTTGACGCCAAGCTCTTCAAGCGAACGCACAATGGCCTCGGAACCGGACATCTGAATGGGAGCCACAACGTTGTTGGGACCCACGACGGCGGAGACTGGGCTAACGGTGCTGGCGGCACCTGAGACGGGGCTAGCTTGCGTACCGTGTCCGGAGGACTTGGCTGCCATCAGCGCTGGGCTGGCGGGCGTTCCTTTACTCATCGGTTCTTCCTTTGGGGAACTCATGTTTCTTAGGTAAGTCTTCTTCAGCTGCGTGGAAAATCTGGATGGTTCACGCAGTAGTACGAGTTGCCGCTGGTGGTGGAAACAAAAAACCCCTCAGCCCATGAGGCTCTCATCGAGGGGTATGCACGTGTTGCGACGCTCTCTCATTGGAGAATCGCAGGGCCATGACCATGGGTGCGGTCATTTTGCGTCACGCGCTAACGTATGACGACTGGGAGCTTTCGTTGCATATGTGTAGTCTCCCGTTTTCAGCTCTTAAGTGTCAAACGAGCCGCGCGGGCATCTCACTATTTGGACACTGTGTCCACAGTTTGGTCAGGGCGCGGAATGGCGGGGTTGTTGGGCCCAAGGGAACAGTCCGCTCACGCTGCTCCCACCGGGAATTTCCGCTGCGTTGACGGCATTAGCCGCAATATGCGCCGGTTGAGGCACTGTTGACCAATTTGGCGTACTTGGCCAGAACGCCCGTGGTGAATTTGGGCGGCAACGGCTCCCAGCCAATCCGCCGCGCGTCCAGCTCCGCCTCGTCGACCAGAAGGTCAAAGCTGCGCGCTGCGATGTCCACGCGGATTGTGTCCCCGTCGCGCACCAAGGCGATGGGGCCGCCGTCGACAGCTTCAGGGGCGACGTGGCCAATGCACAGCCCGGTGGTGCCGCCGGAGAAGCGCCCGTCAGTCAGCAGCAGCACATCCTTGCCCAGGCCGGCGCCCTTGATGGCGCCGGTAATGGCGAGCATTTCGCGCATGCCGGGGCCGCCCTTGGGGCCTTCGTAGCGGATCACCACCACATCCCCCGCACGGATTTGCCCCTTATCCAGGGCATCGAGAGCGCCCTGTTCACGCTCGAACACCCGCGCGGTGCCTTCAAACACGTCCAAATCAAAACCTGCGCTTTTGACCACGGCGCCTTCCGGGGCCATGGAACCGTGCAAGATGGTGATCCCGCCGGTCTTGTGGATGGGATTGTCCATGGCGCGCAGGACCTTGCCATCGGGATCCGGCGGGTTGATGTCGGCCAGGTTCTCGGCCACCGTCTTTCCCGTCACGGTGAGGCAGTCGCCGTGGATGAGTCCGGCGTCGAGCAGGGCCTTCATAATGACAGGCACTCCCCCGATCTTGTCCACGTCGAACATGACATAGCGGCCAAACGGCTTCAGGTCGCCCAGGTGCGGGACCCTGTCGCCGATCCTGTTGAAGTCGGCAAGGGTCAACTCGACATTGGCCTCGCGGGCTATGGCGAGCAGGTGCAGCACGGCGTTGGTGGAGCCGCCGAAGGCCATGGTGACGGCAATGGCATTCTCGAACGCCTTCTTGGTCATGATGTCGCGGGCGCGGATCCCCTGCTTGAGGAGATTCACCACGGCCATTCCGGACTGGCGGGCAAACATGTCACGACGCCTGTCAGCACTGGGCGGGGCAGCCGAGCCGGGCAGGGACATGCCCAGGGCCTCGCCGATGCACGCCATGGTGTTGGCCGTGTACATGCCACCGCAGGCGCCTTCACCCGGGCAGATGGCCCGCTCAATGGAGTCAAGGTCCTTCAGGCTCATCTTGCCGGCGGCGCAGGCACCCACGGCCTCGAAGGCGTCAATCAGGGTGACTTCCTTCTCCGTGCCGTCCTCCAGCTTGGCGAAGCCGGGCATGATGGAGCCGGCGTACAAGAACACGCTGGCTAGATTCAGCCGGGCGGCCGCCATGAGCATCCCGGGCAGGGACTTGTCGCAGCCGGCCAGCAGCACCGAACCATCAAGACGCTCGGCCATCATGACGGTTTCCACTGAATCGGCGATCACCTCCCGAGAGACCAGCGAGAAGTGCATACCCTCGTGGCCCATGGAAATGCCGTCGGAGACGGAGATGGTGCCAAACTGCATGGGGAAGCCATCGGCGGCGAACACGCCCTCTTTGGCGCCCTGGGCCAAACGGTTCAGGGAGAGGTTGCACGGGGTGATCTCATTCCACGAACTCGCCACACCAATCTGCGGTTTCCTAAAGTCGTCATCCCCCATGCCCACCGCGCGGAACATGCCGCGTGAGGGTGCCGCGTGTATGCCGTCGGTGACAACCCGGCTGCGCGGCTTGATGTCCGGGCGCCCGTCTGCTGTTCGGACGACGTCGTCTGCTGGCTCTACTGAATTGCTCTCGGCACTCATGGTGGCAGTCTATGACCGAAACGTGAGCTGAGCCACTCCCCTGCGAGACTCATCTAAAGTGCTCACGAAAGGGGTGCGTGCCTCATTTGAGAAATGCTCTCGAAATCGCTTGCGCATGCCCCAGGTGGCTTTGCCCCTGCGCGCTGCCAGCCGCTTCGCTTGCGCAGGAATGACAGCGGCGCAGTGCCAGCACCCCCGCGCTGGCGCATAGCCGAAGTTAACTTTGGCCATGCGCACGCCGCGGTGCTGGCGCTGCGCATTATGCGCAGCTGAAGGCCCGGGCAGCGGCCACGACAAGCCACACAGCAATGAATTCGCGAGCAACTTGGGATGACGCACCACGCTCCCCTGCGGCGTGCAGCTGCGGCACTTAAGAATAAACTCAAATGAATTTTTGCGGCAGGAACCGCGAAAATCCGCGGAAGTTACCGGATCTTTTGGTGAGCTGCGGCCCAAAATGGGCAAAATTGGACATTTCGATTTCACACTTGCCCAAAAAAGCCGTATAGTTTCATGTCGTTGCGAGGAACACGACGGAAACAATCCGAAGTGCTTCCCAGCAGCGAAGAGATGCACCTCTAGCTCAATTGGCAGAGCAATTGACTCTTAATCAATGGGTTTCCGGTTCAAGTCCGGAGGGGTGCACGGGTAAAACCGCTCCGACACTGGTAACAACCGGTGTTGGTGCGGTTTTTTACTGCGAAGCAGTTCTTGCTGCTGATAACTAAATACGCACCTCTAGCTCAATTGGCAGAGCAATTGACTCTTAATCAATGGGTTTCCGGTTCAAGTCCGGAGGGGTGCACGGGTAAAGCCGCTCCGAAACTGGTAACAACCGGTGTCGGAGCGGCTTTTTTATTGCCCGGTCTCAGGACATCTCAGGACAGATTGGCGCGGGCCTGTTGCACCAGCTCAAGGCTCGTAATATCCCAATCCGCGGTTCCACTGCCGTCTCCTGGCAGGCGCCCGTGGATCCTGACAACTCCGGCCGCATCAACGGACCCGCCATCGCCTCGGTGTATCCCAGCACCCGAACAGACCTGTTTGCCGGGGCAATTGACTGACACCCCGCCCTGCCAAGATCGAGAAGAACGACGTCCGACGCCGGTCACCCAGCTTGGGTGGCCGGCGTCGGCCTTCACGTCAACCCATTAGGCTGGAGCGAGTGCCCAAAACTATTTCCCCGGCTTTCGCCACCAGGCGGTGCGGCGGGGCGAACCAGGAGTATTCAATGACTGAGCGTCTAGTGCCCGGCGACCCCGCCCCCAGCTTCACCCTGCCCAATGCTGAAGGCGGCACAACATCACTGTCTGACTTCTCGGGTCGCCAGGTGATTTTGTACTTTTACCCCGCAGCCATGACACCGGGTTGCGCCAAGCAGGCCTGCGATTTCCGCGATAATTTGGCGTCGCTGCAGGCCGCAGGCTACGTGGTGGTGGGCGTCTCCCCCGATCCGGTGGAAAAACTGGCCCGCTTTGCGGAAAAGGAGGGACTCACCTTCCCACTCGTGAGCGATCTGGACCACTCGGTGGCGGAGGCCTACGCGGCCTGGGGTGAGAAGAAGAACTACGGAAAGACTTACCAGGGCCTGATCCGTTCAACCATCGTCATTGATGGTGAGGGGAAAGTGGCGCTGGCCCAATACAACGTCCGGGCAACCGGCCATGTTGCCAAACTTCGCCGGGATCTGGGCCTCGCCGTGGCCGCCTAGGTCTAGCTCCCCAGCCGCTCCCCAGGGTCAGCGCCCACGCAAAAGGCCCCGCCGATTTTCATCAGCGGGGCCTTTATTGGTGCGCAAGAGGGGACTTGAACCCCTACGCCCGAAGGCACAGGTACCTAAAACCTGCGTGTCTACCAATTCCACCACTCGCGCGGGTGCATTGAAGCATGAACAATACTACCGGTTCCTGCCAGTGCTCCTGACCACCCTTGCAGCCCTTCCAAGGAACCGTCCAGTAACTCACACTATGATGAGTGGCTGATGGAATAATCGTGCTGCAAGGAGAACTCGAACGTGCCAAGCCCTTCCGGCCCCCAGCACAAGGATGCAACAGTGAAGGTTCCCTGGCGCACAGCCACTGGGCGCAAGCCACGCCAGAGTGCCCAACCACAGCGTGCCTTCAGCCGGGGCACCGTGGCCCTGGCCGCCGTCGTCCTTCTTGCACTGTCCGCCTGCACGGCTGCTCCCGTGCCCGGCCCCTCAGCCCCGGCATCGGCCACTGCCACCGCTGCTGCTGCCACGACATTTAACTTTGGTGTTGGCTCGGATCCCCTGGGTTTTGACCCGGCACTGGTGGAGGACACGGAGTCGTACAGGGTGACGCGGCAGGTTCTTGAGGGCTTGCTGACCATTGACCCCGTGACGGGCGCCCCGGCACCCAGCCTGGCCACCAGCTGGCAGGAGCTCGATGACGGCTTGGCGTACACCTTTGAGCTGCGCCCTGGGGTCAAATTTCACGACGGCACAGCCTTCGACGCCCAAGCGGTGTGCACCAACTTTGAGCGCTGGTACTCCATGTCGGCTGCGACCCGAGGTGACGGCTCGGCCTCCATGTTCAAGCAGGTTTTCCGCGGCTTCAAGGACGATGCTGCGAACTCGCTCTACAAGGGCTGCACCGTGGACGGGCCCTTGAAGGTGACCCTGGGGCTGAACATTCGGTTGACAGGCTTCCTGCAGGCGTTGACCCTGCCAGCCTTCGCCATCGCCTCACCCACGGCCCTGACGACGGGAACTGCGGATGTTTTGGACCAGACTTATGCCACCAGCAAGGTGTCACGATACGCACTGCACCCCGTGGGCACCGGACCCTTCACCTTCACCCAAGCCGGCGCCGGCACCGTCACCATGAATGCCAATGCCGGATACTGGGGCGAAAAGGGCCAAATCACCACACTGAATTTCAAAACCTTCGACCAGCCCGCCACCCGGCTGGCCGCTTTGGAGGACGGCTCGCTGGACGGCTTTGACCCGGTGACGCCCAGCAATTTAGATAAACTCATCAAAAGTGGCAAGCAAGTTCTCCAACGTGACCCGTTCTCGGTCATGTATTTAGGGATCAATCAGAAGGTTCCTGTTCTGGCCGATCAAAAGGTGCGAGAAGCCATTGCCGCGGCCATTGACAAGACAACCCTCGTCAACAACTACTTCATTGCCGGCACCGCCACCACCGCCCAGTTCATCCCACCGAAACTGAGCGGCTTCAACAACAAAGTTCCTGGGATCCTCTACGATCAGGCCAAGGCCAAGACCCTGCTGGCCGAATCCTCCTATAAGGGCGAAGAGCTGAAGTTTTATTACCCCACAAATTCGTCCAGGACTTACCTTCCCTCCCCGGAAAAGGTGTACGCCAGCATTGCCGCCGAGCTCACGGCCGTTGGCTTCAACATCAAGCCCGTTCCCGTGCCGTGGAGCGATGGTTACGTGACTGCTGTGACCCAGGACGGCGACCACGCGCTGAGTCTGTTGGGCTGGAATGGCAGCTACGCGGATCCGGACAACTTTGTGGGTCCCCTTTTCGGCTCCCCCGGCGCCGAGCTTGGTCTGGATGATCCCCAGCTGGTCTCCAAAATCACCCGCGCACGCAGCATGCCCAACGGGCCTGACCGTGTTGCCGCGTACGAATCCATCAGTAAGCAGCTGGCCGCAACGGTTCCTGCCGTGCCGATCGCCTTCCCCATCTCAGCCATTGCACTGTCTGACAAAGTGGTCTCCTACCCGCTCAGCCCGGTCTTAAATGAGGTCTTCAACCACGTGGTGCTGGCGCCAAAAACGGGCTGATGACGCTGGGGTGCCGGCTAGCCCCATTGTGTGGATTTAGGCATGACGCACGTACCGCGATACGCTTCTACCGCTAGGAAGAGCCTCTACCGGAGTTGACTGTGACCTTCATTTCGAACACCAAAGACGCTGACGTTGTTCTCATCGGAGGCGGCATCATGAGCGCCACGCTGGGCACCATGCTCAAGCAACTCGAACCAAACTGGAAGATTGTGCTGTTTGAACAGCTCGATACTCCGGGATTGGAATCATCGAGCCCCTGGAATAACGCCGGTACCGGCCACTCCGCGCTCTGTGAGCTTAACTACTCACCGGCGGCCGCCGACGGTTCGGTAAACCCGGCCAAAGCCATCAACATCAACGAGCAGTTCCAGCTCTCACGCCAGTTCTGGGCGCACCTGGTGGACGAATCGCTGATTGGCTCCCCCAAGGGCTTCATCAACACGGTTCCGCACATGAGCTTCGTCATTGGCGAAGCCCACAGGAAGTTCCTCAAGGCCCGGCACGAGGCCCTCAAGCCCAACCCTGTCTTTGCCTCCATGGAGTACAGCGAAGACCCGGCAACCATCGCCAAGTGGGCTCCGCTGGTGATGAAGGGCCGCGACCCGCAGGAAAAAGTTTCAGCCACCCGTGCCGCCGAAGGCACCGACGTGGACTTTGGCGCCTTGACCCGTGAGCTGATCGGCTACATGGACACCAATGGCGTCGAAGTGAACTACGGCACCACGGTCACGGACCTGGCACGCACCACCGACGGCGGCTGGGACGTTTCTCTCAAGCACCCCGCCTCCGGTGAGTACGGCAAGGTCAAGGCCAAGTTTGTCTTCATCGGCTCAGGCGGCGGCGCCCTGCACCTGCTCCAGCGCTCGGGCATCCCCGAGGGCAAGGGCTTTGGCGGATTCCCGGTTTCGGGCCAGTTCTTCCGTTGCACGGACCAGAAGATTGCTGCCAAGCACAGCGCCAAGGTGTACGGCCAGGCCTCAGTGGGCGCCCCTCCCATGTCGGTTCCCCACCTGGACACCCGCTACGTTGACGGCCAGCGTTCACTGCTGTTCGGCCCGTACGGCGGCTTCTCCACGAAGTACCTCAAGACCGGCAGCTACATGGACCTCCCCGGCTCCATCCGCCCCAACAACATCATCCCCATGCTGGCTGTTGGCAAGGACAACCTGGACCTGGTCAAGTACTTGGTCAGCGAAGTGACAAAGTCCCGCAGCGGCAAGGTTGACGCGCTCCACGAGTACTTCCCCGACGCCGAGGGCAAGGACTGGGAGCTCATCACTGCTGGCCAGCGCGTGCAGATCATCAAGAAGGATGCCAAAAAAGGCGGCGTGCTGCAGTTCGGCACCGAAGTCATCACGGCGGCCGACGGAACCATCTCGGCCCTGCTGGGTGCCTCCCCGGGCGCCTCCACCGCTGTCCCCATTATGCTTGAGCTGTTGCAGCGTTGTTTCCCACGCAAGTTCAAGCTTGAATGGCAGGAATCCTTGCGTGGCATGATGCCCACCTATGGCACCAAACTCAACGATGACGCGGATCTTTTTGAAAAGAGCCTGGCCGCCACGGCAGCTTCTTTGCAGTTGAAGACGGAAAAAGCCTAAAGTTCCCTCGCAGTGCCGGGTGGAACCGGCATGACGGCGTGGGAGCGTGCTGATGTTTAGTTTGGCAAAAATGTCCTTGGGCAACCGGGCGTTGATTGCCCTGATCACCATCTTTGCGGTGGTTTTCGGGGTCATCACGCTCGGTTCGCTGAAGCAGGAACTGATCCCCAGCATCGAATTCCCGCAGATCACTGTTGTCTCGGCCATGCCCGGCGCGTCCCCTGCTGTGATCGACAAGCAAGTCAGCGAACCCCTCGAAGCCGCGCTGAACGCGGTGGAGGGGCTGGAATCGAGCATATCCACCTCGCGCAGCGGCGTTTCCACCATCAATCTGGCCTTCGCCTACGGCACCAACCTTGACCGGGCCCGGAACCAGATTGATCGGGCCATCTCCAATGTCAGCCAGCGACTGCCCGAAGGCGTCCAGCCGCAGCCCATCGCCGGCAGCATCGCGGACTTCCCCATCGTCTTCCTGGCCGTTTCCTCCGATCAGGATCTGGCAGCCCTGAACACTGACCTGCAACGCGTTGCCGTGCCCAAGCTTTTGAAGATCGACGGCGTGCGCGGCGCCGATCTGAGCGGCGCCAACTCCCAGCACATTGCCATTCTGCCGGACCCGGCCAAAATGGCCGCCGCTGGTGTCAACCCCGGCTCCATCGCCAAGGCCCTGAGCAATAACGGCAGCCTGGTTCCCGTGGGCTCCTTGAGCACCGACACCCTAACCCTGCCCATCCAGGCTGGCAGCCCGGTGGACTCCCTCGACGCCGTCAAGGCACTGCCACTGGCAAGCACGCCAGTTCCCGGCGCCGCGCAATCGGGCACTCCCCCCACCATCGCCTCCGTTGCCAGCGTTGCCCTGGCCGATGACCCCACCACCTCCATCACACGCACCAACGGCCAACCCACGCTGGCACTGTCCATCACTAAAAAACCTGCCGCAGACACCGTTTCCCTGTCCCGGCAAATCAACGAAGAACTGCCCGGCCTGGCCGCCTCGCTGGGCAATAACACCACGTTCACAACAGTCCTGGACCAGGCCCCCTTCATCGAAAAATCCATCCACGACCTCACGGTGGAGGGTTTGCTGGGACTGGGGTTCGCCGTCGTCATCATCCTGATTTTCCTCATGTCGGTGCGCTCAACCCTTGTCACAGCCATCTCCATCCCGCTCTCACTGCTGGTGACGTTCATTGGGCTGTGGGTCACGGGATATTCGCTGAACATTCTCACCCTGGGCGCGCTCACCATTGCCATCGGGCGGGTGGTGGACGACTCCATTGTGGTGATCGAGAACATCAAGCGGCACCTCAGCTACGGCGAAGACAAGAAGACAGCCATTCTGGCCGCCATTCGCGAGGTTGCGGCAGCCATCACCGCCTCCACACTGACCACCGTGGCAGTGTTCTTGCCCATTGCGTTCGTGGGCAGCCTGGCCGGGGAGCTCTTCCGGCCGTTCGCACTCACTGTCACCTTCGCCCTGCTGGCCTCGCTGCTGGTCTCGCTGACCATTGTTCCTGTGCTGGCGTATTGGTTCCTGAACTCGCCCGGCGCTGCCGATCACACCTCCGCGGACGACGCCGGAACCCCCTTGAGCGGGAAGGCGCTGCTGAGCGCTGTGGAGGAGAAGGAACGTTCATCCTGGCTTCAGCGCGGCTACCTGCCCCTTCTGGCCAAGACGCAAAAGCACCCCGTGGTCACGTTGCTGGCCGGCGGCATAGTGCTGGCGGCAACCCTTGCCATGACGCCGCTGCTGCCCACCAATTTGCTCGGCAATACGGGCCAGAACAGTTTGAGCATTCAGCAGGACATGCCGCCGGGAACCAGCCTGGCGGTCACCGACCAAGCCTCGCAGAAGGTGGAGTCGGTGCTGCGCGGCATTGACGGCGTCACCGACGTCCAGGTGACAGTGGGCAACGGCTCCGGTGGTTTCTCCGCCCTGCTGTCAACAGGGGCCTCAAGCGCCGCGTTCCAGGTCATCACCGATCCCGATGCCGATCAGGTCGAACTGCAGGCAACCGTCGTGGCAGCCATCGACGGCATCAAGGACGCCGGCACCATCAGCCTGGGCTCCCAGGGCGGCGGCTTCGGCACCTCAAACTCAGTGGACATCACCGTCAAGGCCACCACGGGTGCCGAACTGCAAGAAGCCAGCGACCTGTTGGTCAAGGCCTTGGCAGGGGTGCCCGGCTCGCAGTCCGTGGACAGCAACCTCAGTGGATCCCAGCCAGTGGTGCAGGTCAGTGTTGACAGGGCCAAGGCTGTTGCCGCCGGCTTGGATGAAACGCAGATCACCGGCCTGCTCGCCGCCACAGTCAGCCCCATCCCGGGCGGCACAGTGCGCATCGACACCACCGACTACAAGGTCCAAATTGGTGTAGGCACCAAGTTTGATTCCGTGACGGCACTTGCTGCCGCCCAACTCCTCACAGCTGGCGGGCCGGTTCCGCTCTCCGCCGTGGCCACCGTGGCGGAAGTTCAAGCCCCGCTGACCATCACCTCCGCCAACGGCCAGCGCACGGCCACAGTTTCCGTAACTCCCGAGGGAGACTCTCTGGGGTCCCTGAGTGCTGAGGTGCAAAAGCGCCTGGATGCCACCACCCTGCCGGCAGGGGTCATCGCCAGCATTGGCGGTGCCGCAACACAGCTCAACGATTCCTTCTCCCAGCTGGGGCTGGCCATGCTGGCAGCGATCGCCATTGTCTACGTCATCATGGTGGCCACCTTCAAGTCACTGATTCAGCCACTGATCCTGCTGGTCTCCATCCCCTTTGCTGCCACCGGAGCCATTGGCTTGCTGCTCATCACTCGGGTGCCGCTGGGCTTGCCGTCGCTCATCGGCATGCTGATGCTGGTGGGAATTGTTGTCACCAACGCCATTGTGCTCATCGATCTGATCAACCAGTACAGGCAGCCCTCCGGGGACAGACCCGCCATGAACGTGGCCGACGCCATTGAACACGGTGCCCGCCAGCGCCTGCGCCCCATCCTCATGACAGCGCTGGCCACCATCTTTGCCCTCACGCCCATGGCGTTGGGTCTGACAGGCGGCGGCGGCTTTATTTCGCAGCCCCTGGCCATTGTGGTGGTGGGTGGCTTGATCTCCTCGACGGCGTTGACGCTCATTCTGGTGCCGGTGCTGTACCGCCTGGTGGAGGGCCGCAAGGAACGCAACGACCTCATCAAGGCACTCAAGGTGGTCCACAAGCCGGATCACGGCGGCGGTGCGGCAGCCGCCACTGGAACGATGTCACCCATGGACTCCAGTGCCGCGTTCCAAGACTGGACCACAGGAGCCATACCCAAGGTCCGCGGCCGCCGCGCCGCCGACTAAACCCACGGCCGGCAAGCCGCCGATCGGCATGACTGCGGTTGACCGGCTTGTCGACGGTTTCTGAACCGCAGACAAGCCGGGCAACCGCAGTCATGGCTCTGGGGGCAAATTCTTAGTGCGGGAGGGTGGGACCGAAGGCCAACTTTGGCACAAAGTACAGGGCGACGGCGGCCACCAGCGCGGTCACGCCGCAGATGGTCCAGACCAGCATGTACCCCTCCAGCGGTGCCGCAGTGCTCCCGGCCCCTGCCGTCAGGGATCCGAGCGCCTGCCCGGCCAGCGCAATGCCAAACACGCAGGAGGCAAACGCCCCGCCAAGGGTCTTGGTGGCATTCGTGAGCCCGGTGGCCATGCCCGTTTGGGTTAACGGCGCCGCAGCCGCAGCTGCTGACGGCAGTGCCGCCACCAGGGCGCCACTGCCAATCCCGGCAATGGCCATGTTGGTCAGGACCTGGCTCATGGATCCGTGGAACGGCAGGAACAAGAGGTAACCCACAGCAACGAGGAACGCTGCGCTCATCAAGGTGATTCTCGGCGTCGTCCAGCGGGTCACCAGTGGATACAGCAGCGCACCCACCAACAGCCCCAAGACGTAGACGCCAATCAAGATGGAGACCAGCCCGGAGCTGGCGCCGAGTCCGTAGCCCACTTCGTCGGGGTTGGTGCGGGCAAAGGTGGACAGCGGCGCCTGCGCGCCCAGCACCGAGACGCCGAACAGGAACGCCGTCAACTGCACGGGCCACATGCTGGGTTGGCGCAGCAAACGGATGTCGATCAAGGGGTCCTTGTGGCCCAGTTCGTAGCGGGTAAAGGGCACCAGCGAGGCAATGCCAATAACCACGGCAGCCCACGCCCACCAGGTGCCGGGGCCGTTGATGCGCATGAACGTCAGCCCGGCGGTGATCAGCAACAGCCCCGTGGAGAGCAGTGTGAGCCCCATAAGGTCCAGCTTGCCACCTGTACGGTTCTCCGATTCCGGCACACCGAAGAGGATCACGAAGAAGCACAGGGTGACGGCAATGGCCGGGATCATCAGCACCAGCCACAATTTGTCGACGAAAATGCCGCCGAGGAAGCCGCCGGCGAGGGCTCCGGCGATCACACCAACTTCAAGGCCGGCCACCAGGATGCCAGCCGATTTTCGGGTCAGCGCGGCACCGTCGGGACGCTGATGGGAGCGGCTGTAGATGAGTGCAATTTCCAGCGGCAGCCAGACCACATAGAAGCCCTGCAAGGCCCAGGCGATGATGAAGATCCAAAAATTGGGCGCAAACGCTACACCCCAGGAGGCCGCGGCCGTCAACGCCGTGGAGATCAGCAGCACCTTGCGGTGACCAATCATGTCGCCCAGTTTGGCCAGCACCGGCACCACCAAGGCACTGACCATCAACTGCGCGGCCTCGAACCAGTTGACGTCGGCGTCGTGGATGCCCAGAAAGCGGGCAATGTCGGTCAACAACGGGGTGTAATACCCCTGCAGGATGCCGCTGGTCAGTTCCACCAAAACCAAAAAACCCACCATCGCCGTGGCCGTGGGGGCCAGCCGAACTGTGTTGCCGGCCAGGCCCGTGCGCAATGAAGCCATTGCCATCCTCCGCAGATACTTGTGACATGCCTTACATGCCGCTTGAAAGCATCCTAGTACCCGCCGGTAACATGCGTGGGTATTGCGCCGATTATTGTCCCGAAGTGACAGAAATTTCCTGGCGGGAACATTTTGACGCCCCGTGGGGTTGAGCCTTATATTAGATACAAACGCATATATCTCTCGGTGATCCCGGGGCGAAGGAGCACACCATGCAGTTCGGTATTTTCAGCGTAGGCGACATCACCATGGATCCCACCACGGGCCGGACCCCCACGGAGCATGAACGCCTCAAGGCCATCACCACCATTGCCAAGCACGCAGAAGATGTGGGGATGGATGTCTTTGCCACCGGCGAGCACCACAACCCGCCGTTCTATCCCAGCTCGCCCACCACCATCTTGGGCTACATCGCCGCGCAGACTGAGAAGATCATTCTCTCCACGGCCACCACCTTGATCACCACCAATGATCCGGTGAAGATCGCCGAAGACTTCGCCACCCTCCAGCATCTGGCCGAGGGCCGCGTGGATCTGGTGCTGGGTCGCGGTAACACCGGCCCGGTCTACCCGTGGTTTGGCAAGAATCAGCAGGACAGTGTTGAGCTGACGGTTGAAAACTATGCCCTGCTGCGCCGCTTGTGGGACGAGGAAGTGGTGAACTGGGAGGGCAAGTTCCGCACTCCCCTGCGCGGCTTCACGGCGACTCCCCGCCCACTCGACGGCGTTGCCCCCTTCGTGTGGCACGGTTCCATCCGCACGCCACAGGTTGCCGAAATTGCCGCCTACTACGGCGACGGCTTCTTCGCCAACAACATTTTCTGGCCCAAGGAGCACTACCAGCAGCTCATCAGCATGTACCGCGAGCGCTACGAACACTACGGCCACGGGCAGGCTGACCAGGCCATTGTTGGCTTGGGCGGGCAGTTCTTCATCCGGCCCAACTCCCAGGACGCCGTCAAGGAGTTCCGCCCCTACTTTGACAATGCACCTGTCTACGGCCACGGACCGTCCATGGAAGATTTCACCTCCCAGACCCCGCTGACTGTTGGCAGCCCGGCTGAGCTCATTGAAAAGACCCTGACCTTCCGCGACTACTACGGTGACTACCAACGCCAGCTTTTCCTGGTGGACCATGCCGGCCTGCCGCTGAAGACTGTCCTGGAGCAGCTTGACCTGTTTGGCTCCGACGTCCTGCCAACCCTGCGCAAGGAATTTGCTGCCAACCGCCCGGCGCACATCCCCGACGCACCCACCTTCGAGGCCCGCCGCGAGGCAGCCCGCTCACTGGAGGTGAAATAGCATGTCTGCCGCTACACACCGCCGCTTGGCTACAGCGTCGTGGGAATCGCTGTTGAGGTCCCAAGTGGCCGTCATGCGCGAACTTCACAAGGAGCCCAGTTTCAAGAAGGTGGGGAGCCGCGAATACGACGTTTTGTTTACCCTTTCGCAGTGCCCCACTGGCTGGGTGCGCCTGAACGAACTCAATGACAACGTTTTGCTGACCCAGCCGAGCATTTCCCGCATGGTGGACAGGCTGGAGGCGCGGGGCTTGATCCAGCGCAAAACGGCAGAAGATGACCGGCGCGGGGTGCTCATTGGTCTGACCGAGGCCGGCGCGGCGCTGCAAAAGGAAGTGGGCAGGGCCCATGTGCACAACATTCTGGACGTCATGGAAACGGCGCTCAGCGATGAGGAGATGCGCACCCTGCTGGAGTTGACCAGCAAGCTGCGCGAATCGGTGGCCCAGCGCTAGCCCAGGACTTTCAACGATGTGACCATCTTTTGAATGTTCTGGTATTCGGCGCTGCGCATATGGGCCTGGGCGTCGGCGATGGTGGCGAAGGCCCGCAAACCGGGCGAGCCGTCCAGTGCGCTGGTGAACTGGAGGACATCGCCGAACATGTAGACGCCCAGCTTCTTCGAAGTCACGGTGTTGTACACCAGGCAGGCTTTGCCATCCGGGCCCGCCGACTGGTCGGTGAGGCCGTAGGAGGCGAAGAAGTGGGTGGCGCCCTGGATCACCCTGTAGACGTAGCGCGGTTCCACGGCGGCGGGAGCCGTGTTGTCCGAAGGAATCACCATCGGGAGGCTGGCCAGCACCGTGTAGGGCCTGCTGCTGGCGGGCTGGCAGGCACCGCCCAGCCCCGTGATGTGGGTATTCAAGGTGGCCATCAGGGTTCCGGCGGGGTCCTTCACCTCAAGGTGCAGCGCACCGGCGCCCGGCGACGGCAGGACTTGCACACTCCAGTCCTGTGGCACCTCAAAGCTCACTGTTTTCCCCGGGTCGGTGAAATTCTTCCAATCTGCGGAGGAGGCCGACGCCGGGGAGCTCTGGGAGGCGGCGGCTTGGGACCCGGTGGCGCTTTCGGAACTGCCGGCCGACGGCGTAACCACCGTTGGGCTGCTGGCGCTTGGGCTGGGCGCCGGCGCCGAGGTTTTTTCGGGAATACCGAGCGAGACGCCACAGCCTGCCAGAGCCAGGGCAGCCACCACAATCCCGGCCGCGGCCCATGCCCTGAGGCCCGTGGCCGGATTCCCGCTTGACTGCATTCTCATGCGCTGTCCTTTCCCCACTGTTGCTTCCTTAGCTGTTGCACACGCTTGTTGCACAGGCTACAGCCGGGACGCGCGCCACGGTTGCGTGTTGGCGGCAGACTCGCCGGGGCAGTGTTGCGTCAGCAGGGAAAGGGGCCGGCTGCCACAGTCAGGCCAGGCCGGCCAGGAGCTCACGGTAAAACACCACTCCCGCGCCCAGCGAGCTGATGCGGACCTTCTCATTGACGGCATGCAGGCTGGCCCTGTCCCCTGCGTCCATCAGGAGCGGTGAAAACCTGTAGACAGCTGGACAGATGGCCGTGAAGAATCGCGAATCGGTCGCCCCCGTCTGGATGTACGGGGTCACCACGGCTTGTGGGTAGGAAGCGGCCACGGCCCGGCTCAGCAAGGCAAATTGCTCATTGTCAAAGGCTGAAATTGGCGAGGGGTTGTGACCCGAACGGACGGTAAGCTGCACCCTGGGATCGTCGATGATCTCCCGCACGGCGTCCACCACCGAGTCCACACTCTCCCCGGCGGCTATGCGAATGTTGACATTGGCACGGGCCGTGGCTGCCAGCACATTGGAGGCCTTGCTGCCCTCGAGCATGGTGACAGCCACCGTGGTGCGGGTCAGTGCCCTGGTTTCGTCCCCCACCAAACCCAACACTTGGGTGACCAGCGGTTTGAAGGCCCACATATTGGCCGTCACGAGCCGCATGGCAAATCCGCTGTGAGTACCTATGCGGCGTAACATTTCGGCAATGGGCTCGGGCATCGAGGCCGGAAACGGTGTCTCCTCCAGCGCCATGATGGCCTGGGCCAGCCGGGAGGTGGAGCCCATGCGCGGGGGTGTGGAAGCATGTCCGCCGGCACTGCGGGTGAGGATTTCCAAGTCCAGAATGCCTTTTTCGGCCACGCCAATGACAGCCGCCGGTGCGTCCAGGCCGGGGAAGGCGTCCAGCGCCACTGCGCCGCCCTCATCCAGGACCAGCCAAGGCTGCACCCCGCGGCGTGTCAGCAGGTCCACTGCCGCCTGGGCACTGTCGCCGGCCGTTTCCTCGTTGTTGCCAAAAGACAAGTACAGATCGTGGGCGGGCCTGAAGCCTTCCTTGATCAAGGACTCAATGGCCGCCATGATCACCACCAGTGCGCCCTTGTCATCCAGGGCGCCGCGGCCCCACACGAACTCACCATCCTGATGGCCGGAGAAGCCCGGATGCATCCAGTCATCGCGCGAATCCAGGGGAACCACGTCATAGTGGGCCATCAGCACGGTGGGCTTGGCGCCGGCGTCGGCCCGGGTCCCGGACCACTTGAACAGCAGCGCATGGCCATTGACCAGTTCCCGGCCCAGCGTGGCATGGACGCTCGGATACAACCTCTCCAACGCCTCAATGAAGCCCGTGAACTGTTCCAGCTCGATCCTGTCGCGAAAGCTTGAGAAGACGGTGCGGAACGTGATCAACTCACTGAGCTGTTCTGCGGCGGCGTGGGCATACTCGGTGCCAATCGCACCGGGATGCGGGGCTGCACCGTGGTCACCCACCGGCGGGGCCGCCCCTGCACGGTAGGCCCGCGCTGCAATGACTGCTGCGGCACCGGCGGCACCAACGCCCACCGCTGCAGCCAGCGCGCGATTAATTGCTGAACCTTTAGGCATGACACGGATTCTATGCCACGGGACTGTGATTTTGCCCACCGCCGGCCGTGACACCTGCCGCCCATCGCGGACTGTTCTCATTAATCACCGCCGCATGGAGGTAGGATGTCCTCATGACTGTTGCCCCGTACCGCCTGGCCCGTGTCCGCCCCCTTGACGCTGTGGCGGCGCCGCTGCCCGAGCAATTCTTTGTGCGCAATGACGCCACCGACTTTGACAGCCCCGAGGGCCGCATCTGGACGCGGATGGAAACCCCGTTCCCCACCTCGGCCGCCAATCAAAACACCGCTGCCCGTGACGGCTGGGCCGTGGGAGATTCTGTAACGGAGGCCCAGTTCACGTTCTTGGCCCCCTGCGCCCCCGCCAATGTCTTCGGCATGGCGCACAACACCGGCGCCCCCGGCCGTGCCCTGCCGCCCCAGGCCTTTCACAAGGCCGCCAGCTCTGTGGTTGGCCCCGGCGACGCCATTGAGCTCAGCCCCACCGTGGGCTACGTTGACCCGGAGGCCGAACTGACTGTCGTCATAGGCCAGCCCGCACGGAACCTGACCCTGGAGAATGCGCGTGAAGCCATCCTGGGCTTCACCATTGGCAACGACGTCTCCGCCCGCGATGCGCAAAAGTCCGATGAGCTGTGGATCAGCGCCAAGAGCCCGGACACCTTCACCCCCTTGGGCCCGTGGATTGTTGTTGGTCTGGCGGACGACGGCGTGCCCATCAGTATTGTGCACAACGGCACAGAGCTGGCCCCGGCCTCCAGCAACGATCTCGGGTGGGGCGTGGAGGAGATTCTGGTGTACCTGAGCGGCTTTATGACCCTGGTGCCCGGGGACGTCATCATGACAGGATTCCCGGCCGAGTGCCGCCAGATCACCCCGGGAGATGAAGTCATCTGCCGGGTGGGCGGGATTGGCGAACTCCGCAACCCCGTGGTTGCCGGGGTCTAGTTCCGCTGGCATTATTGGTTATCCATGGCAACGACAGCAGCTACCGAACCATCCCCCGTGGATCCTGACATTGGCGCAGGGCCCAGCGGGTTCTTTTCTGCGCGCCCGCAATGGTTGCAGCGCTACCCAGTGCTGGCCGCGCAATTGCGCGGCTTTGCCCTGGTCGCCATCATTTGCACAGTGATCTCCATGACCATTTTTGCCAGTTTGCGCCCCCTGCTGGGCCTGCAATGGGCCAACGCCTTGTCCCTGATCCTTTGTTCGGTGCTCAATACTGACCTGAACCGGAGACTGAGTTTTGGCATCACGGACCGGGCGCTGTGGTGGCGGGACCAGCGGCGCGGCCTGTGGGTCATGTTGCTGGCGCTGATGTTCACCAGCGGCAGTCTGTGGGTCCTGCACGAGGTCTCCCCCAACGCCTCACTTCTTGTGGAGCTGGTGGTGATAGTCGCCGGGAATGTTGCCTCTGCGTTGACCCGCTTCCTGATGATGCGGTATTGGATTTTCCGCAGGCTGCGCCGCCCCGCCACCACGGGTTAGCGTCGCGGCGAAGCCGGGCGCGCAGCAGTTCGCTAGTTGGTGTGCTCGTAGGTCAGGCAGTCGGCGTTGTCTGCGCCGGGCCCCACACGCACCGAGTCGGCACCGCACATAAGGTGATCGTTGTGGATGCATTCGGTGCGCTGGCAAGCGCCCACTGACGCCAGCACCTTCGGCAGGCCGCCATGAACGCCGGTATCAATGAAGGTGGCGCACTGGGCGTGGTCGGCGTTACCACCAATGGTGATGCCCGCGGCCCCGCAATGGGTGTGATCGTTGAAGGAACAGTTTTCCACGGCGCATTCGGTGACGGGAACTGTGGCAGTCATGATGCTCTCCTTGCGTGCAGTAATCCGGCCGTGCGTGGCCCGATTTCTTCCTACCGTACGCCCAAACACGGCCAACTAATTAGTGCCAATTTTCTGCCCTAATTCGCCTGCTGATTTCTGGGCTCGCCTTGCCTCAGCGTCCCAGCTTGCCCACCGTGGCCACGGCCGCCACCAATTCACGCACAGCTAGCACCAAATCATTCTCGGCAACGTCCGCGCCCAAGCTAAATCGCAAGGCCGTCTGCGCCACGGCGCGTTCCACAGCCATGGCGCTCAACACGGCTGAGGGTTCATCGGAGCCGGCGGCACAGGCCGATCCGGAGGAGCACATGATGGATTGCCGCTCGAGTTCCAACAGCAACGACTCCCCACTGGTCCCTGGGAAGCAAAACGATGCCACGCCGGGCAGGCGGCTGCTGCGATGACCCGTCAAACTGGCCGCAGGAATTTGCTCCAACACGCTGTCTATGAAGCCGTCCCGAAGGGCAGCGACGCGAACCGCGGACTCTGCCCGGCCCGTCTCGGAGAGCCCCAACGCCGTGGCCAGGGCCACGGCGAACGCCACATTTTCAGTGCCTGAGCGGATGCCGCCTTCCTGGCCCCCACCGTGGATCAGCGGTTCCAGCGGCACTGAGCCCTTCACGTACAGCAAGCCAACACCCTTGGGTGCCCCCAGCTTGTGCCCGGAGATGCTCAAGGCATCGACACCGAGCCGGTTGACGTCCAGATCCAGCCAGCCAGCCGCCTGGACGGCATCGCTGTGGAACGGTACGCCGTGACTGCGGGCAATCCTGGCCAGCACGGGGATGTCCTGGATCGTGCCCACCTCGTTGTTGGCGTACATGACCGAAGCGATGGCCACATCCGCGCCGGGCACCTGCGTGCCGCCGTCGTCCCTGCCTGCCCCAGCACTGCCTGCCCTAGCACCGCCCAGCACCGCGGCGAACACCGCAGGATCCACCACGCCGTCAGGGCCCACGGGCACCAGCTCAACCACAAAACCGTGAACCCGGCTCAGGTAGTCGGCGGAGTCGGCAATGGCAGGATGCTCAATGGCGCTGATGACAACCCTGTTGCGGGCAGGATTGGCGGCCCGACGCGCCAAGGCAATGCCCTTGAGCGCCAG
Organism: Arthrobacter glacialis; assembly: GCF_002909415.1. NCBI lineage: Bacteria > Bacillati > Actinomycetota > Actinomycetes > Micrococcales > Micrococcaceae > Arthrobacter > Arthrobacter glacialis. Next base: position 167,250 of record NZ_PPXB01000004.1, read on the forward strand.
ATTGTCCGCCTCGGTACCTCCGGAAGTGAAGATCAATTCCTCGGCGTGGCAGCCCAGAACGGCCGCGCATTGCTCCCTGGCCGCTGCCAAGGCTGTGGCTGCCAGCTGCCCCAGCTCATGGTGGCTGGAGGGGTTGCCAAACTGGTTCGTCAGATACGGGAACATCGCCTCAATGACCTCGCGCCGGACGGGCGTGGTGGCTGCGGCGTCCAGGAAGATCACGGCTCAGGCCTCGATGGCGATGTCCAGGCCAAGGTCCAAGGCCCGGACGCTGTGGGTGAGCGCGCCAACGGAAATGATGTCCACACCTGTTTGGGCAATCGCGGCGATGGTGCCCAGGTTGACGTTGCCGCTGGCCTCTACCAGCGCCCGGCCACTGACCAAGGCAACACCCGCCACCAGCTGCTCATTGCTGAAGTTGTCCAACATGATGGTGTCCACGCCGGCTGCCAGCACTGCTTCGATTTGCTCAATGCTGTCCACCTCAACCTCAAAGTGGACGGTGTGAGGCAACTGCGCCCGCACCCCGGACAGGGCAGCTGCCAGCTCGCCCAGGTCTCCCCCGGTCAAGACGGCCAGGTGGTTGTCCTTGGCCAGGACAGCGTCGGAAAGCGAGAACCGGTGGTTGTGTCCGCCGCCGCAGCGAACAGCATGGCGTTCGAGCACGCGCAAACCCGGGGTGGTTTTGCGGGTGTCCGTCACCCTTGCCTTGGTGTTCGCGATCAGGGCCGCATATTCCGCCGTCTGGGTTGCAATGGCGCTCATGCGCTGGGTCAGGTTCAGGGCAATGCGCTCAGCCGTCAGCACACCGCGGGCCAGACCCGTGACGCGCATGATGCGGGTGCCCGCGTCAAAAGGCTGCCCATCGGCAATCAGCTGCTCAACCTGGGCCCTGGGGTCCTGCATGAGCATGGCAGCTGTGAACACCTCGCCGCCGGAGAAGATGCCCGGTTCCCGGGCGACCAGCCAGGCCGTGGCCTGGGCCTGGGCGGGCAGCAAGGTGGCGGAGGTGATGTCACCATACGGGGCATCCTCCAGGAAGGCAGCCCGCAGGATGGTCTCCACGGCCGTGGCCGGGAGGGCTGGCAACGTGGCTGTTGCGGTGGCTGCGGGCGGGACTGTGTGGAGCGCGTTCATACTGATTCACTTTCAAGTTCGGCAAGGCTGGTGGTTTGCTCCGTGGCGGGGCAGGAGTTGGTGTTGATCCAGAAGCGGGAGGCACGGGTGCCCTGGTCGCCACCGGGGTGGTCGCTGCGGCAATGGGCACCCACCGACTCCTCACGGGCCAGGGCCGCATGCACCAGAAGTTCTGCCACCAAGAGCAGGTTCCTGGATTCGGCGGCCTCCGCCGAGGTTCCTGCGATGCCTTCGCCGAGGGACTGCGAGCGCCAGTTAGCGAGCACGGCTTGGGCGTGACGCAGGCCCGCCCCGTCCCGGACCACACCTACATGGCCGCTCATCAGGGAGCGCAGGGCCAGACGGCTAAACGGCTCTGCCGCCGGGGCTGTGGGCTTTTTCGTGGCTGTCGGTTCAAGGACACCCGGGCGCACCGTGCCCGTAACGGGTAGTTCAGGCCAACTGGCGGCGAGCGGATGCGCGTCCTGCGCTTCGGCGCCCTGCGTTTCGGCGTCGTGTGTTTCGGCAAGGAACGCAGCAACGCCCCGTCGGCCAAAGACAAGCCCCTCAAGGAGCGAGTTGGAGGCCAGCCGGTTGGCGCCGTGGACTCCCGTGCAGGCCACCTCGCCTGCGGCGTACAACCCGGGCAGGGACGTTTGGGCGTTGAGGTTGGTGGCCACCCCACCCATCCAATAATGCGCCGCCGGCGCAACCGGCAGCCATTCCCGTGACCAGTCAAAGCCCAGTGCGCCGGTCATGGCGTCAATCGTGGGGAACCGCTTGGCCAGGTACCCGGCACCATGGAGCTTCTCCACGGCCGTGGCGTCAAGGAAAACGGTCCGGGGCGAATCTGCGGACGCGGCACCTTCGCTGCTGCGGGCCAGGTGGGCGGCAATGCTGCGCGAGACCACATCGCGGGGCGCCAGCTCGCCGTCGGGGTGGAAGCTGAGCATGAAGGCCTCGCCGGATGCGTCGCGGAGCACGGCCCCGGCTCCCCGTACGGCTTCGGATATGAGGAAGTTCTTGCCAACGGCCAGGGCGGTTGGGTGGAATTGAAAGTACTCCAGGTCCGCCAGCAGTGCCCCCGCCCGCCACGCGGCGGCCACGCCGTCGGCCGTTGCCACCTCGGGGTTGGTGGTGAATTCAAAGAGCTGGCCGGCACCGCCGGTGGCCAGCAGGACGGCATCGGCAGGCAGGGTCACGGAGTCCGCGGCCTCGCGCGAACGGCGGAACAACACACCCGTCACACGGCCTTGCCGCACCAGCAATTCCTGCAAAAAGGCGTCTTCTTCAATGGTGAGGGTGCCCAGGGCGGCCGCGTCAAGCACGGCCCGGATCAGGCCGTCGGCGATGGCCGCCCCTGTGGCGTCGCCGCCCGCGTGGAGGATGCGGGCAGCCGAATGCGCCCCCTCCAGGCCCAACGCCCGGCGCCCGGTCTCCGGGTCTCGGTCAAACGCCACACCGAAACGTTCCAGCGCTGCGATATCTGACGCTGCCTCGCTGCACAGGATGCGCACGGCTTCAAGATCACATTGTCCCGCCCCGGCCTTGAGCGTGTCGGCAATGTGCGCGGCAACACTGTCCCCGGGGGCGGCCTCTCCCGGGGACAGCACGGCACAGATCCCGCCCTGGGCAAAGTGGGTGTTGCTGTGGGCGAGCTTGCCCTTGGTCAGCAGCGTCACCCGCAGTCCCGCCTCGGCGGCCAGCAGCGCGCTGTACAGCCCAGCTATGCCGCTGCCCACCACCACCAGGTGCGAGTTGCGGGCTGTCATGACAGCGGCGCAGCTGGTTGGGCCTGGCTGGGCTTGGCCGCGAGCATCCGTTCCAGGGCAATGCGGGCGTTGACGGCCGTGGCTTCCGGCACCGTGATTTGATTGAGCACCTCACCGCGCAGCAGCCCCTCCAGCACCCAGGCCAGGTAGCCGGGGTGGATCCGGTACATGGTGGAGCAGGGACAGATCACCGGGTCAAGGCAGAAGATGGTGTGCTGCGGGTACTGTGCCGCCAGCCTGTTAACCATGTTGATCTCGGTGCCAATGGCGAAGGTACTGCCGTCCGGGGCGCCTTGGATGGCTTTGAGAATGTAGTCCGTGGAGCCGGCCTCGTCAGCGGCATCCACCACCTCCATGGGGCACTCCGGGTGCACCACCACCCGCACGCCGGGGAAATCAATCCGGGCCTGCGCAATCTGCGCCACGGTGAAGCGCTTGTGGACGGAGCAGAACCCCTGCCACAGCACCACCTTGGCATCGGCCATGACCTGTTCGCTGTTGCCGCCCAGAGGCATGCGCGGGTTCCACAGCGGCATGTTCGCCAACGCAACACCCATGGCCTTGGCCGTGTTGCGGCCCAGGTGCTGGTCCGGGAAGAACAGCACGCGCTGGCCCCGCGCAAAAGCCCATTCCAGCACTGTTGAGGCGTTCGATGAGGTGCACACAATGCCGCCGTGCTCACCGCAGAAAGCCTTCAGCGCAGCCGAGGAATTCATGTAGGTGACGGGGATGACAGGAACCCGGCCCTCGGCGTCGGGCTCGGTGCCATAGAGCTTTTCCAACTGGGCCCAGCAGGCCTCTACGGAGGGCAGATCCGCCATGTCAGCCATGGAGCAGCCCGCGGCCAGGTTGGGCAGGATGACCGATTGGTGACTGCCCGAGAGCATGTCGGCCGTCTCGGCCATGAAGTGCACACCGCAGAAGACAATGGCCTCGGCCTCGCTGCGGTTCTTGGCGGCGTTGGCCAGCTGGAAGGAGTCCCCCACAAAGTCGGCAAATTCCACCACCTCATCGCGCTGGTAGAAATGCCCCAGCACGACGACGCGTTCCCCCAGTTCAGCCTTAGCGCTAAGGATGCGCGCCTTGAGCTCGGCGTCGGAGGCGTCCTTGTATTCCTGCGGCAGCTGGCCCTGTTGGGGGGTCTCCTGGGGGGCCTTGTCCTCGCTGGAGGCGCCGGGGCCGTAGCCCGGAGTGCCGGCGAGCGCCTCGGCCAGGTCAAATTCCCAGGGGCCCTTGGAGAGCTCGGTGCTGCAGCTGGACTGCTCGCGGCCGGCCTTGCCCGCGGCAAGGGCTTCCTCACGGGTCATGAGCTGGATGGTGGTGTTGACAGATGACATGGCTTGCTCCGTAGCGGTGACGTTGGTCCGGTAACAGGAAAATGCTGGGGTTTTGGGGAGTTGCTGGTGCCTAGGGTGACGGCGAGTCGGAGAAGGTGTCTCCGGTGTAGCGGTAGAGCCTGGGGGGACGGTGCTTGCCGCCCTGCAGGTACTCGTCCGTGGCTTCAATGTGCGCCGCCTGTTTGAGCTGGCGGCGGAAGTTGGCAGGATCCACGGTCCTGCCCAACACGGCCTCATACACCTCGCGCACCTGTGCCAAAGTGAACTTCTCACCCAGCAGGTAGTAGGCGATGGAGCCGTAGGTCATTTTGTTGCGCAGGCGCCACAGGGCGTAGTCAACAATTTGCTTGTGGTCAAAGGCCAGCTCGGTCAGCTCGTCAGCCCGGAACCACTTCACATTTTCGGATTCCCTGGCCATGGCAGCCTCGGTGGATTGGACCATGGCCCAATACACAATGGAGACCACGCGCTGGCTGGGTGAGCGGTGCAGGCCGCCGAAAGCGTAGAGCTGTTCAAGATAGTTCGGCGCCAGCCCGGTGGTGTCCGCCAAGTTGCGGGCGGCAGCATCCTGCAGGGAATCGGCCTGGGTCAGCGGACCGCCAGGCAGCGCCCACTGCCCAATGAACGGCTCACGGATGCGGCGCACCAGAGGAAGCCACAGGGTGGGGCGGCCGCTGGATTCGCTGGGCCGCAGGGCAAAGATGACGGTGGAAATTGCCAGGGCAGGTGCTTGTGCCAGCCGTTCGCTCACATTGGCGGCCCCCACAGGCAGCGGGACCGCTGGCAGCCGGACCTCTGGCAGCTGGACCTCTGGCAGCTGGACCTCTGGCAGCTGGACCTCTGGCAGCTGGACCTCAAGGGGCGCCGCGGCCGGGGCAATGCCGGCGAGCGTGCCTGACCCTACGCTGGAACCAAGCCTGGACTGTTGCTGCATTTTCACCACCCCGAACTATCAAATCTAGTTATAGTCAACTTGACTACAACTAAGCTTACGACTCAAACAACGCATCAGCAAATAGTGTCCAGAGTGATCCCCGCCATAAGCCGATGACAAAGTCCCGCTGTTTTCGGGGGATAATCCTAGGCAGGGCACTATCGACTTGTTGCCCGCACCGCTTGCTTTCTCAGCTCTTGCGGTATGTCCCACACCCAGGAAGCACTTGCCCCATGAGCCCCTCAAAGCCAACACCCAAGGGGCCTGTTGATACAGGCGCCAATCAAAGCGCCCCCTCACAAGCAGGCTCGGGCACCCCCGGGGGAGATGTGAAGGACCACTCCAACGCCCGCAGTGGGGGCCTGGGCCACTCGCTGAAACAACGCCAACTCACCATGATGGGGCTCGGCAGCGCCATCGGTGCGGGGCTCTTCCTGGGTTCCGGGAAGGGTTTGGCCGAGGCCGGGCCCGCCGTCCTGATTTCCTACCTGGCCGCGGGCACCCTGATCATCCTGGTCATGTGGGCGCTGGGTGAAATGGCTGCCGCCCACCCAAACTCCGGCGCGTTCTCCGTGTACGCGCAAAAGGCCATGGGCCCGGTGGCCGGTTCCACGGTGGGCTGGCTGTGGTGGCTGCAGCTGGTGGTGGTGATTGCCGCCGAAGCACTCGGGGCGGCCGCCCTGCTAGTCAGTGTTTGGCCGGTCATCCCCGTTTGGGCGCTGACCCTGATTTTCATGGTCACCTTCACGGCGATTAACCTGACGTCGGTGAAAAACTATGGTGAATTTGAATTTTGGTTTGCGCTGCTCAAGGTTGGCGCCATTGTCTTGTTCCTCGTGTTTGGCGCGCTGCTCCTGCTGGGCTGGCTGCCCGGGACACCGTCACCGGGACTGGGCAATCTAGTCAACAACGGCGGCTTTGCCCCGAACGGCCTGTCAGGAATAGCCACCGGCCTCTTTGTGGTGGTCTTTGCCTTTGGCGGCACGGAAATCGTGGCGGTCGCCGCCGCGGAGACAGCGGATCCCCAGCGCAGTGTGGCCATTGCGGTGCGCACAGTTGTCTGGCGCATCCTGGTGTTCTACATTGGCTCCATCTTCATCATCGCGGTAGTTTTGCCCTGGAATTCACCGGATCTCAGCTCCCCGTTCGCTGCCGTGCTCAACGTCGCCGGGATTGAATGGGCCGGCACGGCAATCACGCTGGTGGCCGTGGCTGCGTTGCTCTCGGCGTTGAATGCCAACCTCTACGGCGCCTCCCGCATGATTTATTCGCTGGCTGACCGTGGCGAGGCCCCCCGCATTTTTTCCCGCACCACCGCGCGCCAGGTTCCCTTGGCAGCCGTGGCCGTTTCGGTCAGTTTCGGCTTTGCCGCTGTAGTCCTGGAGCTGCTGTTCCCGAACCGGGTCCTCGACGCGCTGCTGAACTTGGTGGGGTCCACCTGCCTGATCGTCTGGGGCATCGCCTTGGTATCACAGCTGATCCTGCGGCGACGCGCGGACCGGGACGGTACCGTCCTGCCCCTGCGCATGAAGGCGTTTCCCGCGCTGACCATCTTCGGGCTGGTACTTCTGGCCGCGATCTTTGCCGTGGGCTTCATCGGAGAATCCAGCCGGGGCCAGCTGTTCGGCACGTTCACCCTCGTGGCCGGCATCGCCGTTGTTTGCGCACTGGCTCAACGCTTCCAGCGCCGTCCGGTGTCAAGCTAAACCACCCCTCAGTTGGACGGCGTGCGCAACGGCGCGCACACCGTTCACCGTTCGCCTGAAGTTTTCGCTACTCTGGACGTACGACGGCGGCGCGGGCCACCGCGTGGAAGGTGGAGTCATGAATGCCCCAGGCAAGCACACAGTAGCGGTGGCTCCCCACAGCGTGGAAGGCGGGGATACAGGGCTGAACGTTCTGGTCTTTGACAGTGCCACACCGGCCCCACTGCCTCCCGTGTTTTTGATTCACGGCTTTGCCTCATCCGTGGAGCTGAATTGGGTCAAAACCGGCTGGGTCAAGGCCCTCAATGATGCCGGGCGCCACGTGATTGCCGTGGATCTGCCCGGCCATGGCAGCAGCAGCTCCCCGTACGACTTGGACTCCTATACGCCGGGAAAGATCCGCGCCGATCTGCTGCAAGTCCTCGTCGATCAAGGAGTGCGCCCCTTGGTGCCCGGGGAACCCGGCAGCGGTGTCGATGTGATCGGCTATTCACTGGGTTCGCGGTTGGCTTGGGAATTTGGCGCCACGCAGCCGGAACTGGTCCGTAAAATGGTGTTGGGCGGACCCAATCCACAGGACCCGCTGGCTGATTTTGACCTGGCCGCGGCCCAGAATTTCCTCAACGACGGCACCCCCATTGCCGATGAGTCAACAGCATGGCTGCTCAACATGGCCCAGCTGGTCCCCTCCAACGACATTTTCGCCCTGCTGTCACTGATTCAGGCAGTCAAAATGGAACCCTTTGATCCCACGGACGCCGTGCCGCGCATGCCCGTTTTACTGGTTGCCGGGGAACATGATGAAAGGGCCGCCACCATGGACCGCCTGGCCGGGCTTTGCACCGGTGCCACCATGATGGTCGTAGCGGGGCGCACACACAACAACACGGTGACCTCCAGAGAGTTTAAGGCTGCTGCGCTGAATTTCCTCGGCTGAGGTTTTTTCGCAGCACAACGGCTGAGACAACACCCATCACAAACAGGGCGCTGGCGGCAACAATGGGGACCACGAATGCCGTGTGGTAGCCCACGGTTTGGGCCAGCGAACCGGCGATCGAGGATCCCAGCGCGGTGCCTGCCACAATGCCGCTGGCCAGGGCTGTCATGACCGTGCCCATCCACTGTGGCGGGGCAATGACGCTGCCCACACTGAAAATGGTGACCATGGTGGGACCAACAGGGAGGCCCACCAGCAACAGGACGATGATCATGGAGCCCAGGGAGTCCGGCAGCAGGAAGGCCAGGGTCCCGGCGGCCATCAGCCCGGCCGTCAGCACCCAGCGCCAGGCGTGCCTGAAGGCCACGGGCCAATAGGCCACGGACAGGGCGGTCACTGCGGAACTGGCACCCATGACGGCATACATCAGTCCGGCCTGGTCCACGGAACCGTGCACACCGGTGAACGCCGTCAAGGCTGTCTGGGAGGATCCGAAGAACGCCCCCATGCAGACCATGCCCAACACAGGGACGGCAACACGCAACCATTTGATGGGTTCGGCGGGGATGTATCCGGCGTTGCTGGTCACTGAGTTTTGGCGTGCTCCGACGGCGGCCTGGGTGGGGTGGATGGCAAAAAGTGTCACCAGTGTCACCGTCATGGCTGCGGCCAGGACCAGTGGCAGCCAGGGTGCCACGAGTGATGCCAGCAGGCCAACCAGGGCCGGCCCCAGCACAAAGGTCACTTCGTCGGCGGTGCCTTCCAGGGACAAGGCCGTGTCAACCAGTGGGCCTTGTTCCTTCTTGGGCAGCTTCTTGCTCAGCGCCATCCACCGTACCCGGGACAACGGCCCCACCTGGGGAGAACTGGCCCCGGCCAGCAGCGCAGCGGCCAGCATGGCCACGGTGGCGCCAACGGTGAATTCGCCGATGCCGTAGGCCATGAGCACCACGGCGCACACCAGCACGGCGTTGGACACCGCGGAGACCAGCAGGACTCGTTTTTGGCCGAACCTGTCGGCGAGATACCCCACCAAGGGGGCACCAATGGCCGCACCTACACCCACGGCACCGGCGGCGTAGCCACCAATCGCATAGGACTCACTGACGGCCGTGACCAGAGTGAGGACACCAATGGTGAGCATGGCCAGGGGCACGCGGGCAAAGAGGCCCAGCGGGATGTAGCTTTTCCCGGCCAGCCGAGGCAGCATGCCATAACGGCCACCCTTGCCCGCGTTGTCTGGGGCGGGCGGCTCAGGGGTGGAAATGGGGTTCGGGAGGCTGGGAAGTGAGGAAGTCATGTGTATCCGGTCAGCTCAAAATACGCGTGCACCGTCCCCCCACCCGGTACACCGAACCCAAATACGTTTCCAGTCTAGTGGGGATCGGGCCGGGCCGGAACTATTCGAGGCTTCCCACTGTCAGGGTGGAACCGCTGCGGCCCTTCAAGACGTGCAGGTGCATGGGGATCCGTGTCTTCATCTCCGCCACGTGGCTGACCAGGCCAATCATGCGCCCGCCGTCGCGCAGGCCTTCCAACGCATCCATGACTTGCTCCAGGGATTGCTCGTCAAGGCTGCCAAAGCCCTCGTCAACGAAGAGGGTTTCCATGTCCAGTCCGCCGGATTCCTGCTGCACAACATCTGATAATCCCAGCGCCAGGGACAAGGACGCCATGAACGACTCCCCACCGGACAACGTGGCGGTGTCCCGGCTCACGCCGGTCCACTGGTCAACGACTTCCAGGCCCAGCCCCGATTTTCTGTTTCCGCCGGTTTTTGCGTCGCTATGGCGCAGGGTGTACCGGGCGTCGCTCATGGTAGACAGGCGCAGGGACGCCGCCTGGGCCACCTGTTCCAGCCGGGCCGCCAAAACATAGCTGGTCAGCGTCATCTTGTACCTGTTGTCACCGGATCCGCGCACCACATCAGCGAGCCCGGCCAACAAAGCAGCCCGTTCACGCAGTGGCGCCACGGTTGCCTCCAGCTTCCTGAAGGAAATTTCCGTGGCCGCAAGCTGGCCCGCAGCCGATTCTGCCAGCCCCAGAGCCACGGCACCGGCACGTGCGTGAGTTTGGGCGTCCTTGGCCGCACTGCGCAGGGCCTCTAGTTCCGCAACTGTGGGGACGGGGACGTTTGCCGCTGCTTCCTGAGCGGCCAGTACCGCGTCGGCTGCCGCCAGTCTGTCCGCGTTGACAGCAACAGCCCTGGTGTAGTCCTTCAAGTCCTTGTCCACGGCCGCCGCCTCCGAAGGGCTGAGCAGGGCTTCCTTGACCTGTGCAACATCGGAAAAGTCGGATGCCGCCAGGGCTTGTGTCAGGGCAATGGCTGCCGCTTCCTGGGCCTGCATCGCCGTGCCGCGCTCACGGACGGCTCGCAAAAGCGCATCGGCGGGCACTTGTGCCTGGGTCAGGGCGGCCTGCCGCAACGCCAACGACGGGTATCCGTCGCGGGCCAGCGTCAGCTGCTCATTCAGGAGCTCAATTTCTTGGCCCAATGCCGCATTGGTGGCACTCAGTGCAGCCGCGCGTTCTGCCGCGGCCAGGCCGGCTGACCGGGCCGCGGCAAGGTGTTCCTCGTGGGTGGCGGCCTCGGCGGCCAGGGCGGCAATCTCGCTCACAGTTTTGCTGGCCCGTTCATGGGCCATCGTTGCCTGCACCACCGCATCCTGTGCGTCGTTGAGCTTGCCCGTTCCTCCGCGTTCCACCAGAACGGCCAAAGTGCTCTGGCCCTGAGCCAGCTCCGTACGTGCCGTATTGGCCATTTTCTCGGCCAGTTCGTGGGCCTGCTTGGCTGCTTTCTCGGCCTTGGGCAGGTCTGCTCCGGAGCTGGCTAAGGGAGAGGGGTCCGGATGCACTGTGCTGCCGCAAACTTGGCACGGGTCGCCGTCCACCAAGTCGGCCGCCAGTTCACCGGCAACCTGGCTGAGCCGGCGATCGAAGGCCTGAAGCCACGTTTCCTTGGCGTCGAGAGCCTGGCCGCGCGCACTGCTTTCTGCCTCCGCCAGGTGCGTGACCAACAGTTGTTGGGCTGTGTGTTCGATGATGGTGTGAACAAGGCTCTCTGCCTGCTGTGCTGCTTGTTGTGTGAGTTCCACGCTCTGCGCGCCCTCACGCAGTGCCGTCAGCTGTCCTTGAATCTGGTCTAGTCGTGTCCTTGCCGCACCCACTGCTTCGCCTTGCTCTTGCTGGAGCGTCAGGACAAGCGAAAGCGAGCTCCGGTTGCCGGCGAGCAAGGTGGTTTTTTCACCGAGCCGCACTTCATCCGGCAGCACGGCTGCCACAGCGGCCAGCTGTGTTGTCAGCTCACGGTCCACGGTTTCCAAGGCGCTGGCGCCAGCAGTATCCACGGGTTGGCCCAGCAACGCCACGGCCACCTCATTGGTGCTGAAACTGGCCGCAGCAGAGGCCACCATTGCGCGCGCCTGCTGGCCAGCCTGAGATGTTGTCACAGCAGCATCCACCACCGCCGCAAGGACTTGGGCTTCGTGGTGCTGTTCCTGCTGGTGGCGCCATAGCCGGGACTGCTCAGCCAGCCCGGCGAGCCTGAGCTGTTCCGCCACTGCCGAAGCCAGCGCCGTGTGGCGCGCGCTGCGGGCCTGCGCGTCCCGCACAGCCTCCTCAAGGTGATCGTGTTGTTGCTCTGCCTGCGCCGCACGGCCTTGCGCGGCCGCAACCGCCAGCGCCACCTGTCGACCCAGTTCGGCAAATAGCTCCAGGCCGGCAAGTTCTGCAATGTCCACTGCGTCCGTGTCCTGCTCGGGCGGGGATGCTTGGGCTTGAGCGGCAACGTCGGCGGCCAGGGTGGGCGCGCTCTGGCTGCGGGCCAACTGCTGCGTAGCTGCCAACTCATTCAGACCGGCAGCAACATCAGTGTTTGCCTGTCTGGACTCGGCGGTCAGGCGGACCTCCAAGTCCTTGTAAATGTCGGTGCCAAAGAGTTTTTGCAACAATGTTTGGCGTTCCTCGGCAGTGGCACGCAGGAACGCGGCAAAATCCCCCTGGGCCAACAAAACCACTTTGGTGAACTGGGCCATGGTCATGCCCAACAGTCCCTGAATTTCAGCCGCAGCTTCATCGTTGCGGGTGGACTTCACTTCCCAACCGTCGGCGGTTTGCTCGCGCAATTGGGTGCTGGCCTGCTCCCGGGTGGTGCCCTGGCCGCGCTTTACCGGACGCATCCACTCGGGCTTGCGCTGGACCTCCAAACGCCGCCCGCCGGCACTGAATTCACACAAAACCTCGGGGCCAACACCCTCGCCCGCGTGGTGGCTGCGCAGCTGCCCGCTGGTGCCCTGCCTTGCTCCTGGAACCTGTCCGTAGAGGGCGTAGGCAATGGCGTCCAGGACGCTTGTCTTCCCGGCTCCCGTGGAACCATTGAGCAGGAAGAGGCCCTGGGCACCCAACTCGTCAAAGTCCACCACTTCACGCCCGGCAAACGGACCAAAGGCCTGGATTTCCAAACGGTGAATCCTCATAGGGACGCCTCCTGTACCCGGACCGCAGTCAAGGCTTCGCGCAAAACTTTTTGTTCGTCGTCGTTCGCGGGCCGGTGCCGCACATGGTCAAGGAAACCACAGCAGAGGTCCAGCTCATTGGCCGCGGCGGAAATCCGCTCACCGTAACTTTGTTGATCGGACTCACGCGCAATGTCCGGGGCGAACATCAACACCAGCGTGTTGGGGAACCGCACACGCAGCCGCTCCATGGCCTGTTCTGGGCGGTCGTTGTCGGTGAGGGTGATCTGGCAGAAGTGTTCTTCCGCCTGGTCAAAATCGACTGACGAGAGCAACTCCTCCAATTTGCCGCTGAGGATGCTCAACCCACGCTCCGGCGCCCAGTCCACCTTGCGCACCTCCCCCAAACCCGTGGCAGTGATTTCCACCAGCCACGCACCCTTGTTGTGTTTGGCTTCGGAGAAGGAGTACGGCAGCGGCGAACCGGAGTAGCGCACCGAATGGCTCAGCGTCTGGGGCCCGTGCAAGTGCCCCAGTGCCGCATAGCTGAAGGGCTCAAAAAGGTCCAGGGGGACGGCACCAACACCCCCAATGGACAGTTCACGTTCACTGGCCGAGGAGATCCCGCCGCTGGCAAAGGTGTGGGCCAGAACCACACTGGGGGTTCCTGGCGCGCGCGTGGCCAGATCTGCAGCAATGAGTTTGAGGGCTGCCTCCGTCACGCTGAAGTGTGTGGGGTTTTCCACGCCCAGATCTTGGGCTGCCAGTCGGGGTTCCAGAAAGGGAATGCCGTAAATGGCAACGGTGGCAGGCGGCTCGCCGTCGTCGCCGCTGGCACCGCCATCCAAGGGAAGCAGAATTGGCACGGCCAGATCCGCCAGCCGCGTGCGCAAATGCACACCGGCGCTCTCCAGCAGCCTGCCACCAAAGCCAAGCCGTGTCGCGGAATCATGGTTGCCACTGCTCACCACCACCTGCACGCCGGCAGCGTTGAGCCTGGCCAGGATGTCATCGAAGAGATTCACAACATCCACGCTGGGCAGTGCGCGGTCGTAGACATCCCCGGCAACCAGGACCACATCGACGTTTTCTGAGGTGACTGTTTCCAGGAGCTGATCGGCAAACCGGTGTTGTGCAGCGAGGGTGCCAACACCGTGGAAGGACCTGCCCAAATGCCAGTCGGAGGTGTGAAGTAGCTTCATGGTTCCACGCTATAGGAGGGCACCGACATTTCTGTCACAGCCAGGGCGTGCGGGTGGAGGCCAGACCGGGGAAGAAGCTTAGCGGCGCGCTTTTTCTACGGTCAAAGCTTCCACAGCAGCAACATTTGCCAGCTTGGCACCGTAAATGACTGCTGTGACCAGCAGGGCGCACGCTAGGAAAACCATGACGAGCTGGGTGTTGGGGTCCTCCAAGAACAATAACCCGGCCAAGGAAATGGCTGCCGCGGCAATGCCACTGACCCAGAGCGGCTGCACGGCGGCGGCGTGCCCGGCCTTCCAGGTGTCCTCATTGACCATAGTTTTGGCTGTTCGAATGCCAAGCAACGGATTCTTCTTGATTTTCCCTGCGGCGCACGCATGATTGGCGGCAGCAATGCCCAGTGAGCACGCGGCAAGAAACAGGAGGGAGAAGATCAGCATCCACCAAGCCTAGCGCCAAAGCCAACTGACCCGCAGAAAACGCCGAAAATCACGGTAAAACCGTGAATTTTCGGCGTTTTCTGCGGGTCAGTTGGAAAAGGAAATGCGGGTTACTTCTTGCGGCCGTCGAAGAACGCCTGGGCGTCGTCAATCACGGCCCTGTCAGTAGCGGCACTGTCACTATCGGCACCGTCAGTCTTAGCACCCTCAGTCGGGGCAGCCTTCCGGGCAGCTGCGCCGTCGTGGCCGGATGCAGGCACTGGCTTGGGCAGCTTGTCCGTCTCGACCTGCGTTGCCGAAGAATCCGAAGAATCGGAAGAATCAATGGTGGCGGCATCAGCTGCGGGAGCAGCGGCGTCGTCCGTCAGATCCGCAGCAACCAGGGACGCGGAAGGAGCGAAGGAACGGAAAATGGCTGCGGCCAAGGCTGCACCAAAGAGCGGGGCGAGCCAGAACAACCACAGCTGGCCGGCGGCCCAGGACTCGGCCAGGAAAACCACGGAGGTGGCGCGGGCCGGGTTCAGCGAACCGTTGCTCAGGGGCATGGTGATGCCGATGGCCACAGCAAAGCCCAGGCCAATGCCGACGGGGCCAAGCGAGGTGGTGTTGCGGGCAGAGGTTATGCCCAGAATCAGTGCCGTCAGCACGGCAACGGCAACAATTTCCACGATCAGCACGCCCACCATGGGCACCTGGGACGGGGAATGCGAGTCAAAACCGTTGGCCAGTGCGCCGAACAGTTTGGGCGTTTCGGGGGTGGCACCGGCCGGCATGACCTTGACCAGGGCCAGCAATACAGCAGTTGCCAGCAGGCCGCCAACAGTCTGGGCCACGATGTACAGGGCCATGGCCGAGTACTTCAGGCGGCCGGCAACGGCCATGCCCAACGAAAACGCCGGGTTGAAGTAGCCGTTGGAGATGTGCCCGAAGGAAATGATGACGGCCACCATGGCCAGCCCGTAGGCGAAGCCCACTGTGGAGCCTGACCCCGTTGCGCTAAACAGTGCCGTGGCCAGACCTGCAAACACAATGAAGAAGCTGCCCAGCCCCTCAATGGCAACGCGGGTACTGAGCGGGTAGGCATGCGCCGTAGCCGTTCCGGGTGTAGTCATGGTGTTGAAATCCTTCGGTAGGAAACATAAAGTCAAGGGCTGCGCCGGGGACTAAATCCCCAAGGCCATGGCACACATGGTGGCGAGCGCCAGAGCAACTATAGCGGCCGATGCTGTGCGTACCATAAGAGTCGGCACGGTGATGTGGGCACTGCTCTCCAACACCCCAACCCCGGCGTGCAGCAGGCGGATCCGGACCACCGAACACATCACCAATATGATGGTTGTCACACTGGCCACCACGGCGCAGATGCCCAGCCCAACGATATGGGCCGGGCTGCCCTGGCCTATCAATGAGGCACTCTCGGCAGCAGTTTGGGTACCCGCAAGGGCTTGGATCCAGCCGCGCCAAATCAGGACACTGGCGATGATTGCACTCATGACGGTGCGCCGCCAGGCCAGAGCCGTCCGCTCGGGCTGCAGCCCGGGGTCCCTGGCCGGGGCGTGCGTGGCACCCAAATTAGGGCCGGACCATAATCAGGACGGCAAAAACGATGGCCGCCAGAGAGACCACAATAGTCATCCCGAGCATGAGCCAGGAATGCGGCAGCTCTTCATCGTTGCGCATGGCTTGTTCCTGATGGGCCCAGCGCCGGTAGCTGACCACCGCCAGCACGGCCCCAATCAGGGCCAGCACCATGCACAAGATGATGCGCACCACCGGCGGTGCTATCTCCGGTGCCAGCTGGTCAATGGCCACAGCCCCTGCCAGCAGGGCCAGTGCAGTGCGCACCCAGGCCAAAAACGTCCGCTCGTTGGCCAGGGAAAACCTGTAGTCAGGCATCGTCCCGGTCCGTCGCCACGCAGGCTCGCGCATGGGTCTCCTCATTAGTGTGGGGTGGTTGTTCAGCTACGAGTCTACTGGGCATGAATGTCCCACCGAAGGACGGTAAATTAGTGTCATGACAATTGCAGCGCAGTCCCCCGGCGAGCCAACGGCCAGCTTTGCCAGCCGCGTCCAAGGAACACTCATGGGAGGCGCGCTGGGCGACGCCTTCGGCTATTTGGTGGAGTTTGATTCGCTGGCAGAAATCACCGCCCGGTACGGCCCGTCCGGCTTGGTTGACTTGTCCCAGGCTCAGATGCCGGTGCATTTTTCCGACGACACCCAGATGACCCTCTACACTCTGGATGGTTTGCTGGATGTCCTGGAATGGGCCAACAACGGCGTGGGCGCGGACATCAACGCCTGCCAGTGGCTGGCATACCTGCGCTGGTTCAAGACCCAGGGTGTTCCCGGCGCCGAGCACGCCCCCGAGCAGGCGCCGCGCTGGATTGATGCCCAGAGCGTCCTGCACCACCAGCGCCACCCGGGAAGCGCCTGCCTGAGCGGGCTCGCCACGGGTGAGATGGGCACGGCTTTCCGGCCCGTGAACCTTGATTCCAAGGGCTGCGGGACGGTCATGCGCTCCGCTCCTTACGGCCTGCTGCCCAATGTTGAGGCCGAAACCGTCTACAAGATGAGTTCCGACGCCGCGTCCCTGACCCACGGACACCCTTCCGCGCGCCAGAGCTCCGGGGCGTTTAGCTGGCTCATCCATGAGCTGGTGGTGGGCGGCTTGCCGCTCCGGGCTGCGGCCGAGTCCGCCCGGGACCGTGCCGCTGCCGAGCCCTCCCCCGACGCCGAGCTGCTCGCCCGTCTGGCGGCGGCCCTTACGCTTTCCACGCACGACGGCGAACCCCTGAACGGCGATTCCCTCACCGCCGCGCTGGGCTTGGGTTGGGTGGCGGAGGAGGCTCTGGCTGTGGCCCTCTACGCAGTGCTGGCCACCGCAGCAACGTCGTCCTCGCCCGTGGAACACTTTCTCGCTGCACAGCGTTTGGCCGTGAACCACAGCGGCGACAGTGATTCCACCGGATCCATTGCCGGGAACATCCTTGGTGCGCTCTACGGGGAAGCGGCCTTGCCGCCGTCGTGGCTTACGCTGTGCGAGGCACCGGCCCTGATTCGCCGCCTGGGAGCTGACTTCATCAAGCTCACCACCGGGGAGTAACTTGGCGCTGGCGCTCTCAACTATTGCGCAGTCAGTTAGTGCCCAGTCAGTGCGTGCGCAGCGTGAAGTTGGCGCATTCGGCACAGATGCTGGCGGGGATGAGCCCGCGGCGCTGGAGCCAGCCAAAGATCAGGCAGCCCAGGCACAAACCGATAACCGCCTCGAGCGAGGCGGCCATCAGCAGCATGACCATGAGCAACCAGCCAAGGGGTGCCACGCCTGACAGGAGCAGCACAAACGCCGCGATGGACAGGACAGCACCAATCCCCTGGGCGAACCGTTTTGGCGGGCCAGGCACCAATTTGGGTGCGCCCAGGCGCGGGGCCAGGACCTTCACAGACAGTTGGGCGGCCGGGGAAATGCGTGGGCCAAAGGCTACGCGCAGCGCAAATCCCGCCGCGATGATCCCCACCAGCCACACGATCGATCCAACCACTGCCACCAGTGCCAGGACCACAATGATGCCGGCGGTGAATCGTGCCGCGTATTCATTGACCGGGTTCGGGAAGGCGAAGAACCGCTTGAGGGCGCCGGGCCGGGGAGGCTGCACGGAATCGGCTGCGGCGTGGAACTTCGCTAGCTGTGTCATGTTCCCACAGTAGGACGCGGCAGCACTGGAAATAAAGCATTGTTGCCCCATGTGACAGCCGGTTGCCATTTGACAGCCGGGCGCGGGGGCAGGCTACGGCCGGCGGTCTGCCGGTGAGCCGTCGCGTTCCAGCAGCACCAAGCAGGCGGCTGGTGCAATCCGGCGGTAGGAGCTGTCCAGTAGCTCGGCAATTTCCTGCCAATCCGGCTCGGCCAGGGTCAGATCGAGCCCCACCCAGCCGTACGGTCCAATGTAGGAGGGGAGGTAGAAACGCGGGTCTGCCAGCAACGCCTCACGCTCGTCAGCTTCCGGCAGCACCTGGATGGAGGCGGGCCGGGGGTGCCCGCTTTGGCCCTGGCCGTAATACGCAAAGATTTTGCCGCATCTGAACGTGGGCCGACCAAAAGTTTCCTTCTCGATGGCCTGCGGGAAGGCAAAGCACAGGCCCCGCAGCCGGAGCAGGAATGGGTCATCGTCGCTGTACATTCGAGGATGGGCCATGGGAGCATCCTAGGCGCGCGGGCCCCGGTGGCACCAGCGGGTTCTGCGTCTTAGCCGATCATCTGCATGAATTCGCCCTCGGAAAGCACCTCAATGCCCTGGCCGCGGCGCTGCAATTCCAGCACCCGCTGCGCCTTGGAGGTGAGCCGCCCGCTGCGCAGATCGGTGGCCGTGAACCCGCTGCCCACCACCAGCACAGTGGTTTTGAGCGTCACATTACTGGCGCATTGGGCACCGTACACGGCTGCTCGCTGCTTTGCCTCGGGACGCCCCAGGCTCAGGTCGCCGGTGAAGACCAGCGTCTGCCCAAACAAGGGGTGTGAATCATCGGCGTGTGAATTCGGCAGCGGGTTGGGGCCTTCCGTGGACCAGCTGACGCGGCCGCCCCGGACGGCACCGCCGGCAATCCCCGCCTTCATCTCCGCCATCTTCTCCAGGGCCGAGCGGGTGGCCTTGGACATCTCGTCCCGGGCAGGGTCGTAGGCGTCAACGTGGGGCATGGCCAGTTTCATCGAGGCAAAAATGTCCTGGACGCTGTTGGCGCCGTGCTTGGCGGCAATGTCCACCATGATCCCGGCGCAGGCCCGCGCATCTTCTGTGGCGTCGTGGTGGTTGAGCAGCGGGACTCCTGCCTCCTGCGCCACGAACGGCAGCGAGTAGGACGGGAGTGAATAGTTCTTGCGGGACAGGATCACCGTGCACGCATAGTCAAAGGCCGGCGAGGCCATGCCGGAGACTTCCGACGCCGAACGGATCACGCCCACATCAAAGGCGGCATTGTGCGCCACCAGGGCATCCTGGCCAATAAAGTCCAGCACCTCCGGAAAGACCTCACGGAAGCGCGGGGCGGTGGCAACGTCGTCGGGGGTGATCCCGTGGATGGTGATGTTTCGGGAGTCAAAGTGGTCATGGCCAACGGGCGGGCGCATGAGCCAGTAGCCCTCATCCACAATCACCCCGCCACGGACCTTTGTCAGACCAACGGAGCAGGGCGATCCCCTAAATCCGTTGGCGGTTTCAAAATCGATGGCAGTAAAGTCCAGAGGCACCCATCAAGGCTACCGCCCGCCGCGGACGCTTAATACATCTCGAGCCGCGCGTCACACCTCTGCCCCAGCGCAAAGGTAAGTCCGACGCCGGGGCTTGCGTTCCGGCGTCGGACTTACCTTTGAATTTCTCTAGGGTGTGGCCCGGCGCAGTGTCAGGTAGGCGCCAACTCCCAGCATGAGAACCAGGGCCAGAGCCAGCACTCCGATGCTGGCCGGCGTCAGGGTGATGGCCCACGCTCCGACCGCTGGCCACCAGCCCTGCAGCGTGATGAGGGCGATGGCACCCACCAGCAGCACCGCCAGCGAGAGCGACATGACCAGCGTTCCCGTCGCCTGCCAGCGCTTGTAAACGGTGGCGAACCAGAAACCCAGCAGGAGCAGGAACATCATCATGACGAAGTAAAAGAACCATTGGATGAACCACGGCTGGTCCGCGACCCAGGAGATGGCAAACATGCGGCCCTGCAGGTTCCAGCCGTTGGTGGCGCTTTCAATGAGGCCCAGCACCACATACAGGGCTGCAATCCCGGCAGCAAGCACAGTGAACAGCCCCACCGTGCCAAGGAAGAAGTTCCGGCGGCTGATGCTCAGGCCCTGCGAGAACGGGAAGCTCAGGGTCAGGGACTGGATGCCCAGGCCAAAGAAGTACCACATGACCGCCTGGCCAGCGCCGGAGTATTTGACGCCCACCGAGTCCGGGATCAGGGCCCAAATGACCATGCTGAGCAGGAACGATCCTGTGATGATCACAGCAGGTATGCCCAGAAACGTCCATTTGTTGATGAGCTGCATTTTGGCAACTCCCAGTGCGCGGTTCATCGTGATGCTCCTGTCCGGGTGATCTTCGGGTTTGCTTCGACGGGGTCCGGGGACGGGCCGTCCAGGGCCGCCTCGGCGTCGAGCGTTTTTCGGATGACAAACTGCTGGAGCGACACCGGCCCCAGTTCCAGGCCAAGCTCTTGGGCTTCGCGGCGTTCGGCGGCCGTCAGGGAACCCTCCAGGGTGAGCGACAGCAACGCACCGATGCTCTCCCTGTGCAGGACGCTGCGGCCTGCGGCAAATGCCTCGACGCGCGCACTGGTGCCGGCAATATTGATGGCTGATCCGCGGATGTTCTCGGCGTCGTCGTCAAGGATGATGCGGCCCTTGTCAATGATGATGACGTGCTCGAGCAGATTCGCCACCTCGTCAATCAGGTGTGAGGACAAGACGATGGTGCGCGGGAATTCCGTGTAGTCAGCCAACAGCCTGTCGTAAAAGAGCTGCCGTGCCACTGCATCCAGGCCCAGATAGGGTTCGTCGAAGAAGGTCAACTCCGCACGTGAGGCGAGCCCAATGATGACGCCCACTGCCGAAAGCTGGCCGCGCGAGAGCTTTTTGATTCGGCGCTTCATGGGCAGTTGGAATTCCTTGGCCAATTGCAGGGCCAGCGCGTTGTCCCAATTTTTGTAGAACAACGCTGCTGCCTTGAAAGCGTGCACCGGCTTGAAGTCATCCGGGTACTTCTGTGATTCACGGATGAAGCAAATCCTGCTGAGCACTTTTTCATTTTCATAGGGGTGCTCCCCGAAGACGCTCACGGATCCGCTGCTGGCAAAACCCTGGGCAGTCAGGATGGACATGAGGGTTGTCTTGCCGGCGCCGTTGCGGCCCAGCAAGCCGTAGATCTTGTCCCGCTCCAGGCTGAGGCTGACACCATCGAGGGCCTGGACGTCACGGTAGTGCCGACGAAGGTCCATCACCTGGACAATGGATGTGCTCATAACGCGCCTTCTTTCGCATTGGCTCTGGTGTTTTCTTCCCCTGCGCCCGGGTCCCGGGCCAGCATCTCCGCCAGCGCAACGCCGTCGATCCCCAACTTGCGGGCCTCACTGGCCAGCGGGCGGACAAACTGTTCGTAAAAATCCTCCCGGCGCCGGCCCATCAGCACGGCGCGGGATCCGGTGGCAACAAACATGCCGATTCCCCTCTTCTTGTAAAGGATCCCGTCATCAACAAGGCGGTTGACGCCCTTGGCTGCCGTGGCCGGGTTGATCCCGTGGAAAGCCGCAAACTCATTGGTGGAAGGTACTTGCGTCTCTTCGCCCAGAGCCCCGTCAACTATGTCGTTCTCGATCATTTCCGCAATCTGCAAAAAGATCGGCTTGCTGTCATCAATCACCGGCCATCACCGCCAAGCCCCGGCCGCCCGGACCGCTAGCCAACCCCATTGGTTCATTACTCATGTAACTAACCATACAAGCAATGAAGTAATAGTCAAGGGGTGCCGAAACATCAGCCCATGGATGGAGGAAGCGTCCAGCTAAGTGCCGTAATCTGGAACGGTGATACTAACCGCACTCAGTGACTCTGCCCTGCCCGCGCTTGTGGGACACGGAGCCGTACCCTCCCTCGGCTTCCTCCCCGACTGGCTGGATCCCATGAAGATCCTGGACAACTCCGCCCTGGGCTTCTGGGTAGTGATCATTGCCTGCGCCATCATCTTCGCCGAAACCGGCCTGCTGGTGGGCTTCTTCCTGCCGGGCGATTCACTGCTGTTCACGGCCGGCCTGCTGGTGAGCACCGGCGCCATGCCCGTGAACATCTATGTGTTGATGGGGATGTTGATTGTCTCCGGTTTCGTAGGCAATCAGATGGGCTACTACATCGGCTACAAGGCCGGCCCCGCCATCTTCAACAAGCCCGACTCCAAGTTTTTCAAGAAGCAACATGTGGACAGCGCACACGCCTTCTTCGAAAAGCACGGCGGCAAGGCCCTGATCCTGGCCCGCTTCGTCCCGATTGTGCGCACCTTTGTTCCCGTCATTGTGGGCGTCGCCAAGATGGACATGCGCAAGTTCCTGCTCTTCAACGCCATTGGCGCCGTGCTGTGGGCAGGCGGAGTCACCTACTTGGGTTACTTCCTGGGCAACAAGGTGCCGTGGGTGCGCGACAACCTCGACATCATCTTCATCGCCATTGTTGCCGTCTCGGTCATCCCCATTGGCATCGAGTTCCTCAAGGCCCTGAGCAGCCGTCGCAAGAAGAAGGTCACGCAGCAGGCCGAGCCCACCCCGTAATTTTCACAGTTCCCGCAACCATCGAAAAGCGACCCGCAGCAAATTGCTGCGGGTCGCTTTTTGCTTTCCCCCACCCAACTATGACGCAGTAGGTGCTGGAAATCGCCGTGAATTTAGCACCTACTGCGTCATAGTTGGGAGAGGGCCTTGATGATGTGCGGCAGCAGCGCACGGAACGCGTTGCCGCGGTGGCTGATGGCGTTCTTTTCAGCGCCTGTCAGCTCCGCGCAGGACTTGTCCAGGCCCAGGGGCGCCAGGATGGGGTCGTAGCCAAAGCCACCCTCGCCCCGTGGTTCGCTCAGCAGGGTTCCATCCAGGGTCCCCTTCTCCACAACGTCCACCGAGCCGTCGGGGCTGGCCAACGCCGCAGCGCACACAAAGCGGGCACCACGATGATCGGGGGCAATGTCTGAGAGCTGCGCCAACAGCAGATTGAGATTGGCCGTGTCATCGCCGTGTGTCCCCGCCCAGCGGGCAGAGAAGATCCCGGGCGCACCGCCGAGCACGTCTACGGCCAATCCTGAGTCGTCGGCTATGGCCAGGGCTCCGCTGAACTGTGCCACGGCGTGCGCCTTCAGTAACGCGTTCTGTGCAAAGGTGACACCCGTTTCGGCTACGTCGGGCGCTCCGAGAGCTCCGGCGTCGACCACGTCAGCATCCACATCCAAACCCGGCACCTGGCCGCGCAATAATTCACGCAGCTCACGCAGCTTGCCCTGGTTGTGGGTGGCCAAAACCAGCTTGGGTGCGCTCATCAGAGGCCGAGGGTTTCGCGCTGAATCCGGGTCAGTTCGGTGGTGCCGATGAGGGCCAGATCGAGCAGCTGGTTCAGTTCGTCACGGTCAAAGGGTGCTCCTTCTGCGGTGCCCTGGACTTCGACGAACTTGCCGGAGCCGGTGACGACGACGTTCATGTCGGTCTCGGCGCGGACGTCCTCAACGTAGGGCAGGTCCAGCATGGGGACCCCGTCGATGATGCCCACGGAGATGGCGGAGACCGTGTCAATGAGCGGCTGGGCGTTCTTGGCGATCAGCTTGTTCTCCTTGGCGTAGGCGATGGCGTCGGCCAGTGCCACATAGGCGCCGGTGATCGCTGCCGTGCGGGTGCCGCCGTCGGCCTGAAGAACGTCGCAGTCCAGCACGATGGTGTTTTCGCCCAGGGCCTTGAGGTCGATGATGGAGCGCAATGAGCGGCCGATCAGACGGGAAATCTCATGGGTGCGGCCGCCAATTTTGCCCTTGACGGATTCGCGGGAGTTACGGGTGTTCGTGGCGCGCGGCAGCATCGCGTATTCGGCCGTGACCCAGCCGGTGCCTTCGCCTTTGAGCCAGCGCGGCACACCAGGTGTCAGGGATGCGGTGCACAACACGCGGGTGTTGCCGAATTCGATCAGTGCCGAGCCTTCGGCCTGCTTGGACCAGCCGCGGGTGATGGTGATGTCGCGGAGTTGGTCATTGGCGCGCCCGTCAGAGCGCAAGGAAACAGTTTCAGTGGATGTCATGGTGACAAGCCTAGCGCCCGAGGGGCCACGAGCGGGAGCAGCGGGGTTGGGGAGTGCGGCTACTGGCATCGACTGCTGACCGTGGCCGCACAATGCCGCGTGCAACCATGCATCTCGCGGCTACGGTCAGCAGTGGTGAAAAAGGCGGCCCCCGGTGATGGGAGCCGCCTTGTGAAGCCCGCTGGACGGGAGGAATACGGAGCTAGGGGGTCTTGCTCGCCAGCTTGAAGTTCTTCTTCGCCGTGAAGAAGGCAGCCGCCGGACCGGTGAAGCACAGGACCATGGCAGCAATGCCGAGCAGCACCTGCAAGATGACGGCGATCCCGCCAGGCATGGTCATGCCAACAAGCTGCCCCAATGACAAGGCAGCCAACACCAAGCCCACAATGCGGGCCCAGCCCATGCCCTTCTTGATGAACAAGCCAATCACCACGTAGACAATGACACCCACAACACCAATGGCAAGGGAGGTCACCAGCGTAAACATAATGGTTGCGTCCACGATCTCCGGAGTGGTCTCAGGCATGTTCTGACCGGACAGCTGCTGCTCGACCTGGTTGCGGAAGGAATCCGAGGTCACGTTCATGATGCCAAGAATAGTGGCGACAATATGCAGCACCGCAGCGCCCAGAAGCATGAAGAAGATGGTGTTCATGATGGGCGGGGCAGTGGGTGCCTGCGCCGGAACAAAAGCTTCGGGTGCGGGGTTGTAGCGGGGCATTTCACTCATGGTTGGCATCCTTATTTCATCTCATGTTCGACGGCGCAGGCCATCAGGTCTTGAGTCGAGCCTAACCGGACGGCCGGCCAAAAAGGATGATCCTTTGGGACGATATTCGCCGCCGAGAAGCCGCGAAGCCGAGAAGCCAAGGCATCCAAGAAACTAGATGGTGTAGTGGACGCCCGCCACGGCAGCGGCAACATCGCCGGAATATACTTCCTTGGCCTCGGCCACCACAGTGTTGGTGTCAGTCCAGACGGGGATATGCGTCAGGAGCAGGCGTTTCACATTTGCTCGGGCTGCCGCTTCTCCTGCGCGCTTGCCGGTGAGGTGGACGTCGTTGATGGCATCATCGCGGCCCTCCTGGAAGGCCGCCTCGCACAGGAAGAAATTCGCGTCTTGGGCGGCGTCTTCCAGGCCCTGGCAGCTGTCGGTGTCCCCCGAATAAGTCATGACGGCCGTGCGGTCAAGACCCGTTCCGTCGTACTCCGTGACCTCAACCCGCAGCGCATAGGCTTCAGGGACTGGGTGGTTCACAGCGTACGGAGTCACCTTGAACGGACCCACAGTGACGGCTTCGCGTTCTTGCCAATTCTGGAAATCAAATTCCTCGTGCATGCCCGGATCAAGCTCCAGACCGTAGGCGGTGGCGAGCCTGTCAGCCGTCTCGGCAGGGCCCCAGACGGCGATCCGGTCGCGGTTCCAGCCGTTGGGGCTCCACCGGACAGCCACGTGCAGGCCACACAAGTCCATGCAGTGGTCGGGGTGCAGGTGGCTGAGGAAGATGGCATCGATGTCTTCCAGATCCATGTACTTCTGCGCGGCGCCCAGGGCACCGCTGCCCAGGTCGATCAGCACCCGCCAGGGCCTCACGCCGTCGTGCGCCGTCAGCAGGTAGCAGGACGCGGGCGACGCCGGGCCGGGGAATGACCCGCTGCATCCAACGATTGTTAACTTCATGTTTGCTCCCCCGCAACTGTTCCCGGCATAGCAAGTCTGCCCATCGAATCCGCCAAAACAAAATTGGAGACGTGTGTGGCCGCTGGCCCGGTGGCGATCCTGCGGGCTGCGGCGATCATGTCCGGGGTGATGCGGGCCAAGGATCCTGTGGGGTAATGGGCCGCCACGTGGCTGACTTGTTCCACGCCACGGACTTCCGGGCCCAGGAAGCGCCGGGCCAGCACGCCGAAGCTGCCGGCGTCGCCTGTGGACAGGAAATTGTGGGTGGGCGGCTGCTCGGAAACGCGCTCAAGGTCGTGGCTTACCAGCGCCTTGTAGACGTCCTTGGCGGTTTCCTCGGCGCTGGAGACCAGGGTGACCGAGTCTCCCATCACGTAGGAGATGACACCTGTGAGTAGCGGATAGTGCGTGCAGCCCAGGACCAGCGTGTCCACCTGGGCAGCCTTGAGCGGGGCCAGGTATTCTTCGGCGGTGGTGAGTAGCTCGGCGCCTGCCGTGATGCCGGATTCCACAAAGCGCACAAAGTCCGGGCAGGCCACGGAGGTGATGCTCAGATCCGGGGCCGCAGCAAAGGTGTCCTCATAAGCTCGCGAACCAACAGTTGCAACGGTGCCAATGACGCCCACCTTGCCGCTGCGGGTTGCTGCCACGGCGCGCCGAACGGCCGGCTGGATCACCTCAATGACGGGAATCCCGTAGCGGGCTGTGTAGCGTTCCCGGGCATCGCGCAGCACGGCAGCGGAGGCAGAGTTACAGGCAATGACCAGCAGTTTGACCCCGGAGTCAACCAGTTCATCCATGACGCCCAGGGCGTTGGCCCGGACCTCGGCAATGGGCAGCGGACCATAGGGGCCGTTCGCTGTGTCGCCAACGTACATGATGGATTCGTTGGGCAGTTGGTCAATCACAGCCCGGGCCACTGTCAGCCCGCCCACACCGGAATCAAAAATACCGATGGCCCGTTCGGACACGGCGCCCTGCGCCCCGGTGGTGCCAACGGTTGGTGTTGGGGCTGTTCGTGGATGTGTGCTCATGATCGTTCCAACAATAGTTTGTTTGCCAGCCCAGCTGTTGCTATTGCGGCTAAAAACACAACTACTTTGCGCGCTGCAGAGTAGCCAGCATGGCTTGGACAAGGCTTTCCTGGAGCCAGGAGACAAAGTTGTAGACCAGGCTCAGGTAGCTGTCCACATCCTCGGCATCGCCCCAGTCCTGAACTTCATGGACCCGTTCGGCATCTTCCTCGTCACGGATTTCAAGCCTTTCAGCCAGCACCAGGCGGATGTCATTCAGGGCCATGGCCCATAGCTTTGCCGCTTCCGGATCCAACACCAGCTTCTCGGAGTCCAACGCCATCGAGGCTGCGCGCAGGGCACCAATCTTGGTCTCGCGCAGTGAACGTTCGGTGAGCTGGCGGAACTCAAGGGCAGCGTCGTTGTCCTCCTTCACGGCGTCAGGGAGCAGACGCAGCAGCGCCGGATCGACCGGCACCTGCACGTCCATGTCAAGGCCAATCAAAGCCGCCAGCGGGTCCTCGTGGGCGGGGGTTTCAGGCTCAAGCATGGTGATGATGTCGGCAAAAAGCTTGCGCAACAGATCGCGCTCGGCAGGTTCCAAGTAGCCGGTAATGCCGCGGCGCCCGGCGGAGAAGGCCTTAGCCACGGTTGCCGCCCTTTTGGACCGTTGCCCACAAACCAAATCCGTGCATGGCCACAGCGTGTGCTTCCATTTTTTCCTTTGCTCCATGGGCCACGGCGGATTTGCCCTCCGTGTGGACCTGCAGCATCAATTTCGCCGCCTTTGCCTCTGAATAGCCAAAATAACTTTGGAAGACGTAACTGACATAGCTCATCAAATTAACCGGGTCGTTCCACACGATTAATTCCCACGGGATGTCCGGGGAGATGAGTTCGCTGGTTGAGACTTCCCGGACTGTTTCCGGGGCTGTGCTGACACTCATGTGTCCATTCTAGTGTTGCCGCACTAAAGTAAATTCCGTGACTACGCCATCAAACTGGGGCCACCCCCGCACTTCATTGTTTACGGATCACTATGAGCTGACAATGCTGCAGGCAGCGTTGCACTCCGGTGCCGCACACCGCCGCAGCGTGTTTGAGGCTTTTGCCCGGCGCCTGCCAGATGGCCGCCGGTACGGTGTTGTGGGCGGCACGGGACGTTTGTTGGAAGGTTTGGAGCACTTCCGCTTTGGCCCGGATGAGCTCAATTTCCTGGCCAACAACAACGTTGTCAACGACGAAACCCTGGCCTGGCTCTCGGATTTCAAGTTCTCCGGCGACGTCTACGGTTATGCAGAGGGCGAACTCTATTTCCCCAATTCGCCCATTCTGACCATTGAATCCACGTTTGCCGAGGCCTGCATCCTGGAAACGTATGTGCTCTCGGTGCTCAACCACGACTCCGCCATCGCTTCCGCCGCTTCCCGCATGATCGGTGCTGCCGGCGCCCGCCCCTGCATTGAGATGGGGTCGCGGCGCACGCAGGAGGAGTCGGCCGTTGCCGCCTCCCGGGCCGCCGTCATCGCCGGTTTCCACAGCACCTCCAACCTCGAGTGCGGTTTGCGCTACGGTGTCCTGACCCAGGGCACAGCCGCGCATTCCTTCACGCTCCTGCACGACTCCGAGGAAGAAGCCTTCCGCGCCCAGATCGGTTCCATGGGTGCCGGAACCACGCTGCTGGTTGACACATACGACGTCGAAGCCGCAGTTCGCAAGGCCGTCGCCATTGCGGGCCCCGCCTTGGGCGGCGTGCGGCTGGATTCCGGCGATCTTCTCGCCCAGGCGCGCGACGTCCGGGCCCTGCTGGATTCGCTGGGGAACACCAGCACCCGCATCACAGTGACCAGCGATCTCGACGAGTTCGCCATTGCCGCCCTGGCCGCGGCACCTGTGGACTCCTACGGTGTCGGGACATCCCTGGTGACCGGATCCGGCGCCCCCACAGCCTCCATGGTGTACAAACTGGTCTCGCGCGAGGGTGACGACGGCGAGTTCGTCTCGGTGGCCAAGGCCGCCAAGAACAAGGCCAGCGTGGGCGGGCGGAAGTACGCCATGCGCCGCCTGAATGGCTCTGGCATTGCCACGGCGGAAGTTGTGGGCATCGGCCACGAGCCAGCCTCAGACAATAACGACAGGCCGCTGCTGGCCAAGTTCATGACCGGCGGCGTGCTCGCAGCTGGGTGGACCGGTGCCGAGGGCGTGGTGCGGGCAACGGCCCGCCATGCCGCTTCCATGGCGGAGATGCCGGGGGCGGCACGCCGGCTCCAGCGCGGGGACGCCGTCATCCCCACTGAATACGAACAAGCAACAAACCCAAGGAACTAAAAGGAGTTACTCATGGCCAAGGCCCTGATTATTGTTGATGTCCAGAACGATTTTTGCGAAGGCGGATCACTTGCCGTGACTGGCGGGGCTGACCTTGCCAGCGAGATCACTGAGTTGATTGCCGACGCACCCGACTTTGACTTCATTGTCGCCACCCAGGACTGGCATGTGGATCCGGGCAGCCACTTCTCGGATGCCCCTGACTTCCGCACCAGCTGGCCGGTTCACTGCGTTGCTGGTTCCAAGGGCGCCGCCCTGCACCGCAACCTGGACACCGAGGACATTGACGCTTACTTCCGCAAGGGCAAGTTCGACGCCGCCTACTCGGGCTTCGACGGCCTGCTGGCACCCGAGGACGAGGTTGCCGTCGGCGAACGTGAGGCGCACGAGTCCGCCGATGAGGACGCCGAGTCCCCCCTCAGTCTGGATGACTGGCTCCGCGAGAACGACGTCGAGGATGTGGTCATCGTGGGCCTCGCCACCGACCACTGCGTCCGTGCGACGGCACTTGATGCCGTCAACGCCGGCTACAACACCACGGTGCTGCGCGACTACATTGCGGGCGTTGACGAAGACGCCAGCGACGAGGTCTTGGAAGAACTCGAAGACGCAGGCGTGGAGGTCAAGTAGTCCCCACGCCCTCGCAAGCTCAGCCGCGTGGGCCCAAGAACTGACCCGCAGAAAACGGCGAAAATCACCTCCAAATCGAGGATTTTCGCCGTTTTCTGCGGGTTAGTTTTATTTGCGGCCGATAAACCAGTCCTGGAGTTTCTTCATCCGCATCTGCAGCTGCGATTCGTTGGCCTGGGCCACGGCAGGTCCGCCACAGATGCGGCGCAGTTCGCTGTGGACCATGCCGTGCGGCATACCGGAGCGGGCACTCCACGCCGATACGTTTTTGGCCAGCTCGTTGCGCAGATCCATCAACATTCGGTGATCAATCAAGGGCGGCGCTTCAGGCTCCGCTGCGGGAGCCTTCTTGCGGCGCCGGGTTTGCTGATCTGCCTGGCGCTGGCGCAGCAGGACACCCATTTGATCGGCGTCGAGCAACCCGGGAATGCCCAGGAAGTCCATTTCATCGTCACTGCCGATGGCCCCGCCAGTGCCGAATTCGCCGCCGTCGAACAAGACGCGGTCAAAGGACGCCTGGGATTCCAGCGCCTCAAACTTGAACTTCTCCATGGTGTCGGAGGCTTTTTCTTCACGGTTGGCTTCCTCCATCTCGGCGTCTTCTTCCATGAAACCATCGGGATCTTTGTCCGGACGGTCCAAGGCGTGGTCGCGTTCGAGCTCAAGTTCGTTGGCCAATCCCATCAAGTTGGGCACCGAGGGCAGGAAGATCGACGCCGTTTCGCCCCTTTTCCGGGACCGCACAAAACGCCCGATGGCCTGAGCAAAGAACAGCGGGGTTGCCGTGGAGGTTGCGTAAACACCGACGGCCAGGCGCGGTACGTCAACGCCTTCGGTCACCATCCGCACAGCCACCATCCATCGATTGTCCCCGGCGGAGAACGCGTCGATCTTGTCTGAGGCCTTGGCGTCGTCGGACAGAATAACTGTGGGAGAGCTGCCGGTAATTTTCTTCAGCTGGTCGGCGTAGGCGCGGGCGTCCTCGTGATCAGTGGCAATGACCAGAGCACCGGCGTCGGGCACTGCCCTGCGAACTTCGGTGAGTCGCTTGTCAGCAGCAGCGAGTACGGCCGGAATCCACTCCCCTGCCGGGTTTAGCGCCGTACGCCACGCATGGGCTGTGACGTCCTTGGTGACAGCTTCGCCCAGTGTCGCGGCCATTTCCTCACCGGCGCTGGTCCGCCACCGCATTTGCCCCGAGTAGGCCATGAACATGACAGGGCGCACCACATGATCCTTGAGCGCTTCGCCATACCCATAGTTGTAGTCGGCCTTGGAACGGCGAATCCCGTCACGGTCTTCGACGTACTCCACAAACGGAATCGCTGCGGTGTCGGAACGAAACGGCGTTCCGGTCAGAGCCAGACGGCGCGCGGCAGGGTCAAATGCTTCACGGATACCATCGCCCCAGCTCAGTGCGTCACCGCCGTGGTGGATCTCATCCATGATGACCAGCGTCCGGGCGGCCTCAGTCTTGGCCCGGTGCAGCATGGGCTTGCTGGCCACCTGCGCGTAGGTCACTGCGACACCCACGAACCCCTTGCCGTGACGGCCGTCAGCGTTCTTGAAGTTGGGATCAATGGCGATACCCACCTTGGCGGCGGCATCCGCCCACTGGCGTTTCAGGTGGTCGGTGGGGGTGACGATGGTGACCCTGTTGATGGTGCCACGGGCCATAAGCTCGGTGGCAATGTGCAGGGCAAAGGTCGTCTTACCGGCGCCTGGGGTAGCGACGGCCAAGAAGTCCTTAGGGTTTTCGGTAAAGTACTTCTCCATGGCTTCTTTCTGCCATGCTCGAAGTTTTTGGGCCGTTCCCCATGCAGCACGCTCAGGGTAGGCCGGAGGCAGCGACGGGCCACCAAACAATGTTTCCGTCACGAATTCTCCGCCATCCTTGTCACTTCATTCTTTGCTCCGCGTCCGGAACCGGGCACGGTAAAACAACGGCCATGAGGCCGCACAAAATTTAGGGTGAAGCCAAGTTACTTCTTGGGTTCCTTGGGGCCTTTACCCTTGCCGCCCTCGGGCTTCAGGCCATCGTAAATGGCCTTGCAGTCTGGGCAGACCGGGAACTTATGCGGATCCCGGCCGGGGGTCCAGACCTTGCCACACAGGGCCACCACGGGGTCGCCTGTCATGGCAGATTCCATGATTTTTTCCTTGCGAACATAGTGCGAGAACCGCTCGCTGTCGCCAGGTTCTACTTCCTGTTGCAATTCCTGGCGCTCGATCACGGCGGTGGAACCACCGCTGCGCTCAGGATTTCCCGTGGGCTGGTTTTCGAAGGGGTCTGGAGGCAAACTCATAAAACCATTCTAGCGGCAACACGATCACGACTCACCGAGGCATCCATCGATTTGGGATATCAGCTGTCCACCGCGGCTGCGCAAAGTCCAACGCTCCAGCAGCAACTGCGCTGGCGTTTCAGTTTTTTCAGCCAGGGCGGCAATAGCCTGTGAAAAAACGTGCGGCGGGGAGGGAAGTTAAGTGATTAACTTCCCTCCCCGCCGCACGTCAAACTGCTTAGGCGCAAGCTTGCTAGAGGCCCTGCTTGCTAGATGTCCTGCCTGTTAGATGCCCTGCCAGGACGGCTTGTTGTCAAAGGCGTGGCGGTAGGTGGATGCACCGGCAAGCTTTGCTGCCGCGGCCTCGTCAATGATGATGGTGGCACGGGGGTGGAATTGCAGGACGGATGCCGGGCAGGATGCCGAGACGGGTCCTTCCACAAAGTCGCGAACCGCGTCGGCCTTGCCCGCGCCAAAGGCCACCAGGACCACGTGGCGGGCATCCATGATGGTGCCCAAGCCCTGGGTGACCACGTGGTGGGGAACCTGGTCTAGATGATCAAAGAAGCGCGCATTGTCTTGGCGTGTCTGCTCGGCAAGGGTCTTGATCCGGGTGCGCGATGCCAGCGACGAGCCTGGCTCGTTGAATCCGATGTGGCCGTTGGTGCCAACGCCCAGGATCTGCAGGTCAATGCCGCCGGCTGCCTTGATGGCGACCTCGTAGTTCTGGCAGGCTCCTGCGATGTCCTCGGTGGCACCGTCCGGGCCGTGGACGTTTTCTGCTGCAACATCCACCCGGTTGGTGAACTCGCGGCGGATAACTTCGCGGTAGGACTCGTAGTGGCCCACCGGCAGACCCACATACTCATCCAGGGCAAAACCGCTGACCTGTTCAAAGTTCAGGCCGGCTTCGTCGTGGCGTCGTGCCAACTCGTCGTAAATCGGCAGCGGCGAGGAACCCGTGGCCAGGCCAAGGACCGCATTGGGCTTCTGCCGAATCAGGGCCTCAATGGCATCCGCGGCCAAGGCACCAATTTCTTTACTGCTGGGGAGGATGATGACCTCCATGAAACACGCTTCCTTTCACGACACGTACGTGCCTGTGCGATTCTCTTGCAACGCTAATCTGCCAGCTCTAACCTTAGCTATTACTGCTGGTGTTCCGTTAACGGTCCACCGACACAGCAAGCAACAACTCGGGGGCACGCTGGTTGAAGACGGCGGCGCCCTTGCGAATGCCCACCACCAGGAACACGGCACCGAGGATGATTCCCACAGCCAGGGCCAGCCAGGCGTACAGCAGCTGCCCCGTCACCATGGCAACGATGGCAAGAATGAGCTCCGGCAAAACCAGGACGCCCAGGCCCACAAACCCCGACATTTGAATGAAGACCGAGGAGAGCCCGTTGCCGGGCCGCGTTTTCATGGGGCTCTCACCGGGCAGCGGCACAGCCATGGTAAATCGGGCTGAGAACACACTGGCCAAGCCAAGCCCGGAGCCCACCACACCCAGCACGAGTCCCACCGTGGCCAGCAGTTGGCCTAGGTCATGTGCCAGCACTGCCCCGATCACGGCGTACAAAATGCCCAGCGGCAGTGCCAGGACGGCCGCAGCAAGCGCCCGTCCGCTCCTGTCAGCAGTCCCTGACACCCCTGTGGCGATGTGCAGGGCGAAGGCTGTGTTGTCATACGAAATATCGGAGCTGATGGACCACACCACCAGATATGCCGCAAGGGCCCCGCCCAGCCCCAGGGCAATTCCCAAGGACTGCGTGCCGCCTGTTTCGCTGGCCGCCTGGGACCCTGCAAACACAAAGATCAATGGCAGTAACGGGGCAATGAGCAGGCCAGCACTGTACCGCGGGTCCCGGAACCAATAGGTGAGGCAGCGTGCTGCCACTGCTCCTGTGGGGGTGGCCGGGAACCAGTTAAAGAAGCCCAGCTTGCCCCCTGCCTTCCGTCCGCCACCGGCGAACGCGGGCGTGACCAGGGCCCTGCTCAGGCACGCCCGCCAAATCCACGTCAAGGCGGCGATGCTTGCCACCGCGATGAGGAGCTTGAGCCCGGCAGCACCGTAGGAACCCGCAGCAACGGCGGCGGGCACCGACCAGACTGCTCCGAGGGGAGTCCAGGAGACGGTCTGCGCCAACGCCGGAAGGTACTCCTTGAAGTCACCCACACCAGAGCTCACACCGCTGATGATGGGTCCCATGAACATCAGGGGAACCAGCAGCACAATGCCGCTGGCATCCTTGAAACGGCGCGACGAGGCCAGGCTGGTACTGGCAGCTGTGATGGCCCGCGAGGCCACAATGCAGGTCACAGCGCCCAACACGCCGCAGAGCAGCGCCACCAGGGCCGCGAGGGGGTGGCGCCACCAAGCGATGGCTGTTCCCAGCGAGGCAAGGAGGGTGATGGCCCCGGGAATGCCAATGAAACTCCCCAACAGCAGGCCCGTGAGCATTGACTTCATCGGGATGGCATAAGTGGTGAAACGCGCCGGGTCCAGGGTCATGTCCAGGCCGGCGGCAACCACGGGAATGATCAGCCACCCAAGAACCAGTGCGGCTCCAGCCAGCGTGAGAACTGTGCCAATGAGTTCGGGCTCACCCGCACCCAAGGCAGCCAGGCCAACCAAGGTCATGGCCAGCACGCCCAGGCCGTACAGTCCGCCAATGATGAGCCCCACCAATTGCCAGGGGCTGCGCTTAAGTGAATTGCGCAGCAGGGTCAGCTTTAGGCTTACGAGTTGCGCAACCATGACAACCCCGTATTCTCCTTGCGTCCGCCAACGAGGTCCACGAACTTTTCCTCCAGGCTTTGGCTTCCGCGCACCTCATCGACCGTGCCGGCGGCAAGAACCCGGCCGCCGGCAATCACGGCAACATGGTCGCACATGCGCTGCACCAGATCCATGACATGGCTGGAAACGATGACGGTTCCGCCGGTGTTGACGTAGTCGTGCAAAATGTCACGAATGTTGGCTGCGGACACCGGGTCCACGGATTCAAAGGGTTCATCGAGCACCAGGAGTTTCGGGGCATGAATCAGTGCCGCCGCCAGGGCAATCTTCTTGGTCATGCCGGCGGAGTAGTCCACCACCAAAGTCCCGGCATCCTTGCTCAGGTCCAGGGCGGAGAGCAGGTCCTTGACGCGGGCTGTCACAGTGTCCTTGTCCATGCCACGCAACAAACCGGCGTAGCTGACAAGCTGCTCCCCGCTGAGCCGGTCAAAGAGCCGAACGCCGTCGGGCAGGAGACCCATGAGGCGTTTGGATTCCAGGGGATGGCTCCATACGTCCACCCCGTGCACCCAAACCTGCCCCGCGTCCGGACGTAAAAGGCCCGTTGCCATGGACAGCGACGTTGTCTTGCCGGCGCCGTTGGGTCCCACCAGGCCGTAAAAGGACCCGGCGGGGACGTCAAGATCAATACCATCGACGGCCACTTTGTTGCCAAAGTGTTTGGTCAAGCCACGGATGGAGAGGGCCGGTGGCAGCCCTGTGTCTTTTGCTTGCTCAAAGGAGTTGCTCATAGGCACACCCTAACAACCCCGATGGTGCGGGCACGGCATCCCAAAGGATGAGATTGGCTGTCCTTGCGGACCCTGACGGCGCAAAAAAGCTCCCGCCCCAACCTTCCATGACAGGGAGGTTAGAACAGGAGCTTCGTTGCGCGTCGCCAGGCTAGAACAGGGCGCGTGCCAGGGCTTGGCGGGATGCGGATACGCGGGGATCGCTGACGCCAATGGCGTCATAAAGCTCCAACAACCTCACCCGGGCGGTGTCCCGTTCGGGACCAAAGTGCGTGCCAATGAACTTCACAATGCGGGCAAAGGCGTCCTCAACATGGCCGCCCGTCACATCCAAGTCAGCTACCGAAAGGGTTGCCTCGAGATCATCCGGGTCCCCAGCCGCACGGGCCCGCAGCGCCTCGGCGTCTGCAACGTTCAGCTCCGCTGTGCGGCGCATGAGGTGGACCTGCGCCAAGCCAACCTTTGCGGCGGCGTCGGACGGCATTTCGGCCAGCGCCTTCTCATAGCTGGTCTGGGCCAGCAGCAAGTCACCGGCGTCGATGGCGTCGCGGGCAGCCTGGTGCAACGGAGGCAGCGGTGGCTCCGCCGGAGCTTCGGGGTCCTGGGCGCCGCCCAAGTTTCCGGTGACGCCGTTGCTGGCAGCAACCTTGAGCAGTTCGGTGAAGAACTCCTTGATCTGCTCCGCCGGCAGTTCACCCTCGAACATGGGCACCGGCTGCCCCTTGATCAAGGCCACCACCGTAGGCACCGCGCTGGCACCAAACGCCTGCGCAATTTGGGGGCTGGAATCAACATCCACCCGGCCCAAGGCAAGCTGCCCGCCGTACTCGTTGACAATCCCCTCCAGCACGCCTGTCACCACCGAGGACTGGTGTGAGCGTGCAGATCCCAGCAGCACCACCACCGGCACCTTGGAGGAAAGCTGAACAAGTTCCTGGAAGCTTTGCTCGTTGACATCAACCGCGTAGGGCGATGGCGTTGAAGGGGCGGCCGCGGCCCGGTTCTTCAACGCTGAAAGGTCGACGGCGCCGCGCAGGTTGATCCCGGGCGCTCCGTTGGGTGCCATGGGGCTATTTTGACTCATGAACTCACTCTAACTGTGCTGGCCCGCGACTTTTCCAAGATCTCGCCGCGGGTGAAACTTTGCTTTGCCAACGCCCCGCTGCCGGGTTACTTGAACTGGCCGCCCACAAGATCCCGGGTTGCCGAGAGCAGCGTGATCTTTCCATCACCGGAGGCTGCCGGAATGTACATGACAACAGGTTCCGCGTAGCTCAAGGTGAAGCCCTTGGTGGTCTCTGTGCCGCCGGTGAACACGGCCGCGTCGGCGGGCACGGTGAGGGTTGCATCTTCCTTGGACGTTGTGTCAATGCCGAAGGTGTATCCCACCACAACCATGGCCCCGCCGTCGGCTGTGCGCATGGCAACGGGTGATTTGGTGTCGGCCGTATGGCTGAAGACGTTGGTGGCATCCTTGGCGTCAGCAACAATCTTCTTCTGCGCATCGAGAACACTCGTGATGTAGACGCTGTCGTTGAAGGAGTCCTTGAACTTGCTGTCATCCTTGGTCAAACGGTCGCTGAGCGCCGCAATGGCGTCCTTGGGGCTCATTTTCAGGCCGGCGCTCTCGTCAATGGCTACTTCCTTGGTGCCTTCCTTGTCCACTGTGGGAAAGGTCTGGCCGGGCAGCAAAGGCGTGGACTTGATCAGCTTGTAATTTTCCCGCGGGCTTTGCTGAACCAGTGTCAGCAACTGCGGCAGCTCATTGTTCTCACCCTTGGTGACGAACATGGCTGACCGCGGCCAGGTGTCCGTGGTGGTGACAACCTTGGCCAGCAGCTGTGTGGCGCTGACGGGTTCCGGCGCTGGGGCGCTGGCAACCTGGGAACGAATCTTGTAGTTGGCTGTGCGAACCTCCAAGGCCATGCCGGTGACGCGTGATTCCAATTCCTTGGCGTTCTTGGCATTGTCCCCCGAGGCAACAACCGTGGCCACGGCGGTGGCAATGCGCTGAACCTGGCTGTCCAGAAGAGACGGGAAGCCGGGCGTGTTCGCATCAGCACTGGCAGCGGGCGCCGTGCTCGAGGCGGAACTGGTGGGGGCCGGTGTGGCAGCGCCTGTGGTGGCATCCTCCGCCACGGCCGGGCCAACACTGCCTGCGACCAGGATCACGGCCAATGCCGCACCCCAACGGCTCTTGTGGTTCATGGTTTTGTGCATGGTGCGGGGTGTTGCAACCTCTGTGGGTGAGCTGGCGCTGAAGTCCGCCTTGCCCTTTTTCTTGGCATCGTTCTTGGCTTCGGTCTTGGCTTCGGTCACGTCAGCGCCCTTCACGTCAGCATCATTCTCCGGCGTCGATGCACCCTTGCCGTCGTCGTCACCGCCTCCGGAACCCTTCGTGGAGTCGTCATCGTTCTTGTCGTTACTCTTGGCCCCGGCCGCGGAGGCAGCTTCAGGGTCTTGGGCAGCCGGTGGCTGCAGGACTGCCGGCAACGCGGACGTGGCATCGCTGACAAAGGCCGGGGCCGAGGCTTCCCCGCCAGCCTTGGCGCCTGCAACGGGCCTCTCTGCGTTCCTGGCCTCGGCAATGGTGGACGGGGCATCCTTGCCCGTCGCCGCAGCCGACTTGGCGGCTTCACGGGCTGCCACCAGCTTGTCGACCTCCAAAGCGCCCGTGGCGGGGTCGGCCGGGGCCTTGCCGGCCGCGCGTCGGCCAACGGGAGCAGGTTCGCCGCTCTTGGGTTTGCGCGGTGCAATCAAAAACAGCAAGGCAGCTGCTGCCAGCATGGCCGAACCAAGAATCATCAACGGCACTGCCCACGGGGTTCCGGCCTGATTGTCAACCGTCATGGAAATATTTGTCGGCGCAGCAGCCTTGCCGTCGGAGGAGAGCAGCAATGCCCAGTCACCATGTCCTGGAGCCTGCCATGTGTAGGTCAACTCGCCGGTGGCCTTCTCCTCACTGACCCACAGATCCGAACCAGCGGGATTGGGCACAGTGGCGGCACCTGCATTGCTCTGTGTGCTCAGGGCCGTGAAATCGTCGTTGGCACCGTCCACCTGCGTGTAGGCGGCGTCGCCAATCCAGCCGATGATGTCGCGCTCCCGCGCCACAGCGAGCTGGATGGGGCCGTCGCTTTTGACGGTCAGAGTGAAGTGACCGTCACGGGTCTTGAGTATCTCTGGGCTGATGACAGTCAGCGGTGCGGCGCTTACATCGGCTGGGGTGGTGGCTGTCAGCTGCGCAGCAGGGAGCCAGATGGTGCGCTGGCCAATACCGGAACCCAACACCAACAAACCCAAAATAGCCAGGACAATTGCAATTTTTGAACGCACGTACTTACCTAACATCGGCGGAACACTGCTGTGAACGTTCCTTCTAGGGTAACTGAACCGTTATCTTAAGGGCATGCCCAATTGACGAATCTCACGTTATTTCATCGAATGCATGCCGCCAGTACTGGGCTGCGCTGATACTCTCGAGTCACAATTGTGGTGCGGAGCCAATCATCCGCAAAATCCTGGATGCGAAGGCAATACCCGTGAGTTCGACCCCTGATTCAAGCGCAACTGGCCCCGTCCCTGACGACGGCACCAACTCTGCACAAGCCAGCCCCAACCCTGCCAGGCCCGAGCCTGCCGGCTCTGAAACGTCCCCGCCGGGGCAGTCCACACCTCGTGGGGACAGTGACGGGGCCGGGTCGGATTCGCAGAGCCAACCACTTCCCCCAGCGCCAGTAGCAGCCGCTGCGGCTGCTGGAACGGGCCACGGCGCGGGTCACCATGTGGGATGGCGGGAGTGGGTGGCAAAAAAGGTTCTCAAGCCGATTCCGGGAGCCCAGCCCCGCGTGCGTTTTGACCTGCCGGCGGAGACCATCTTCGAGGAGCAGGCCAAGGCCACCCAGGCCATGGTTGATGCAGCACCCAGCTCCGGCCTTTTCCGCCACCCCATCTACTTTGGCTTCATGGGTACTGTTGGTGTCGGCATCGCCTTATCCGTTAGCTACATGCTGGCCAACACCCAATCGCTGCTGCTGTGGATAGTCACAGCCCTGTTCATTGCCTTGGGTCTGGACCCGGTGGTCCGCTGGTTGGAGCGGCGCAGCGTGCCACGTCCGCTGGGCATAGTTCTGGTGCTGGGCGCCTTGCTGGGCCTTGTGGCCATCTTCTTCGCCACGCTGATTCCCACCATCGTCGAACAGACAACGCAGCTGGTGAACAAAGCTCCGGGCTGGATCAACGACTTCCTGAATTCGGAATTCTTCAAGCAACTTGATGTCCAGTATCGCGTGCTGGACACCATCAACGCCCAGGTTGCCAAATTCTTCCAGGACGCCCAAGCCGTGGGCGGTATCTTTGGTGGAGTGGTGGGTGTTGGAACCACCATTGCCAACGCCCTTTTTGGAACCTTGATTGTGTTGGTGTTGAGCCTGTACTTCCTGGCCTCCCTGCCCGGGATCAAAAAGTGGGGCTACCGCTTGGCACCGCGCTCGCGCCGGGCCCGTGTTGAGGATTTAAGCGAGGAAATCACCCGCGGCGTGGGCAACTACGTCATAGGACAGGTTTGCGTGGCCGTTCTCAACGCCAGCTTCGCCTTCATCGTCATGACCATTTTGAATGTGCCGTTCAGCATCCTGCTGGCGTTTGTTGTGGCGCTGCTGGCGTTCATTCCGCTGGTAGGCGGCATGATTGCCGCCGTCGTGGTCATCGCCGTGAGCCTGACGGGCGGCTGGCAAGTGGCATTGATCTACGCCGTCGCCTACCTGGCGTACCTGCAGTTTGAGGCCTACTTCATCTCCCCCCGCATCATGCAAAAGGCAGTGGCCGTTCCTGGTGCCGTGGCTGTCATTTCAGTTATTGCCGGTGGCAGCCTGTTGGGCGTGCTGGGCGCCTTGATAGCCATTCCCACGGCAGCCGCCGTCATGCTGCTGGTGCGGGAAGTCTTCATTGCCCGCCAAGACAAGAACTAACCAAGCTCACCGCGTGACCTGGGTTGTAAACAGCGAACGGCCCCGCACCAACAAGGTGCGGGGCCGTTCGCATGAGCAAGTCCTAGGATTGAAGTGGCGCCGCGACTTCATGCCATTGGCCTGGCAACTCCACGGCGCTGCCCAAAACTGCCGAGGCAATCTCATTCAAGGCACGGGCTGCGTACTTCTCCCCCACCCAGAGGTGCTTGGCCCCCGCAACAGCAACCAGTTGGGCCTGAGGAACCACGGAGAAGCGGGCCGTTGCCGCCGCGGGCTGGAGGTAGTCATCAAATTCCGGCACCAGAACACACAGGGGCTTGCCGAAGCTGGCCCAGGCGCCCAGATCCGCATCCGTTGCCCGGTGCAGCGGCGGTGACAGTAAAACGGCGCCCTCAATAAGCTCTGATACAGGAGCCACGGCACCGTATTTCAGCACCAGCTCGGTGCCAAAGGACCAGCCCACGAGCCAACGGTTGGGCAGGCCGCGGTCAACCGCAAACTGGACAGCCGCCTCAACGTCCAGGCGCTCGCCCAGCCCTTCCTCGAAGACCCCGTCGCTGGTGCCTCGTGGCGAAGAAGTGCCCCGGGTGTTGAATCGCAGTACGGCAATGCCGGCCATGGCCGGAAGGCGGTAGGAGGCCTTCTTGTAGACGTGCGAATCCATGAAGCCACCGTGCGTGGGCAGCGGGTGGAAGGTGATCAACGTCGCCTTCACCACGCCGTCGGCCGGCAACGCCAACTCTCCCACCAGGGTCAAGCCGTCGGCCGTTCTCAGCTCAATATTTTCCCGGATGGCGGGCAAAATGGTGGCGGCTCGGACGTAAACAAGGGCAGCTGCGTCAACCAGGTCGTGGGATGCGGGGTCAAAAACCATGTCCACTAGCCTATCTGTACTTGTAGCTACGACCGCGCCAGCAATTGCTGTGCCAGTGCCTGCGGTCGCGCAAGCCGGCCTCGGCGCCAAACATGGCGTCCTCCTGCCACACCACCAAGTGGGCTACCCCCGGTTCAACAGCACGGTGGCAGCCGGGGCAGGTGTAGACCTTTTGCGCATTGCTCGCCGTGATGGACCGCACGGCCCATTGCCCGTCGGGCGCTGACTCGCGGGCCGGAACTCCCATCCGCGCCCGGTCCAGATCCGGCTCCTCTTGCTCCTGCCAGCCCTTGGGGGCAGCGGAACGACGGCGCGGGCGGTTTGAACGGGGCATGTTTCCATTGTGCCGCACCGGCGCAGCGAGCGCGAAGCGTCCAGGGCGCCCAGCGGCTTCCACCCAGGCCACTCGGTCCAACCACCACCAACCACCAACGGAGAGCGGCTACAGTGGAGGGCGTGCGTTTAGTGATTGCCAAGTGCTCCGTCGATTACGTCGGACGCCTCAAAGCCCATCTTCCCCTTGCCGTTCGGCTCTTGTTGGTCAAGGCCGACGGTTCCGTCCTGGTCCACTCGGACGGCGGCTCCTACAAGCCGCTGAACTGGATGAGTCCGCCCGCCACCATGCGGACACTCAACCCGGACGAGGCCGACCTTGAAAACGGTGTGATCGATCAGTGGATCGTGCAGTCGAGCAAGACCGATGACAGGCTCATCATCAACATCTATGAGCACATCAGCGACTCCAGCCATGACCTTGGCGTGGATCCGGGCTTGATCAAGGACGGCGTGGAAGCCGATCTGCAGCGCCTGCTTGCCGAACAGATTGGGCTGCTGGGCGAGGGTTTCACGCTCATTCGCCGGGAATATTTCACAGCCATTGGGCCTGTTGACATTCTGGCCCGGGACGCCAAGGGAGCCACCGTGGCCATTGAGCTCAAGCGCCGTGGCGACATTGACGGCGTCGAGCAGCTCACCCGCTACCTGGAACTGCTCAACCGTGATCCGCTGCTGGCTCCGGTGCGCGGTATTTTCGCCGCCCAGCAAATCAAGCCGCAAGCCAAAACACTGGCAACCGACAGGGGCATTGAGTGCAAGACACTTGATTACGACGCCATGCGCGGAGTAGATGACAGCGCCTCACGGCTGTTCTAGGCAAAGGCCAGCTGTTCCTGACTAGACTTGAGCCATGACTGCTCCGAATCCCGCGCCCGTGTCCACCAAATACCTCCTCCACGGTGCCGTAGTTACCGACCACGGTGTCATTGAAGGTGGATTGCTCGCCGTCGAAGGCGATCGGATTGTGTACGCCGGCCGGGCCGACCATTTCGACGAGCCCGACTTCAGCCAGGAATCCCTGGACGCGGCCAACATCATTTCCCTCCCGGCAGGCCAGCGCATCATTCCCGGCCTCATCGACATCCACAACCACGGCGGCAACGGTGGCGATTTCCCCAGCGGTGACGAGGCCTCGGCACGCATTGCAGTGGATTTCCTGCACCGTTCAGGGACCACCACCTTGCTGGCCAGCATGGTGACGGCATCTCCGGAAGACCTCATCAAGGGCATTGGCATTTACGC
Source organism: Arthrobacter glacialis (assembly GCF_002909415.1). Lineage (NCBI taxonomy): Bacteria > Bacillati > Actinomycetota > Actinomycetes > Micrococcales > Micrococcaceae > Arthrobacter > Arthrobacter glacialis. The sequence continues at coordinate 209,847 of NZ_PPXB01000004.1, forward strand.
CAACATGACTGATGAAGGGTTGCTGGCCGGCATTCATCTGGAAGGCCCCTTCCTCTCCCACGCACGATGCGGTGCACAGAACCCGGCCTTCCTGCTGGAACCTGACCTTGAGATCATGGGATCCCTGATCGAGGCCGGCCGCGGCACCATCACCACCATGACGTACGCTCCCGAACTCCCCGGTGCCCCCGAACTGGTTGACCTGATGACAAGCCATGGGATCACACCGTCACTGGGCCACACCGATTGCGACACGGCGACGGCCGCCGACTCCTTGGAGCAGGCCCGTGAAGGCTTGGATTCCACCGGGTTCGACGGCGTTTCCGGCCGCCCCACGGTTACCCACCTTTTCAACGGCATGCCTCCCATGCACCACCGATCCCCCGGTCCTGTGGCCGCGTGTTTGCGCATTGCCAAGGCCGGGAACGCGGCCGTGGAGCTTATTGCCGACAACACCCACCTGGATCCGGAAACAGTCCAGACAGTCTTTGAACTGGTGGGTGCCGCCAACATTGTGCTGGTCACCGATTCCATGGCCGCAGCCGGGCTGGCAGATGGCCAGTACATGTTGGGCCCGTCCCCTGTGAGCGTTACCGACGGCGTGGCAACCCTGGATGCCACGGGCTCCATTGCCGGCGGCACAGCCACCTTGCTCGATGTAGTCCGCCACACCACCGCGGCTGGAGTGAAGTTCACCGATGCGCTCAAGTCCGCCACAGTGGTTCCGGCCGCCGTGCTGGGTCTGACCGACGAGGTTGGTTCCCTGCGCCGTGGGTTGCGGGCAGATTTCCTGATAGTCGACGCCGATTTGGCCCTCCAGCGCGTCATGCGAGGCGGACTGTGGTTGAAGTAGTTGATGCCAACGTGGCCATGGAGCGCGTCATGCGTTCCGCTCTGTGGTTGAACTAGTTAATATTTCCGTCTCTTTTGTGCACTTCATTGACCTGACATGTGACTCATGCCATGCTGAGTTTGGCCTCTAATTAGGCAATATGCCAAGAGCTAGGCAATACACGGCGCAGTACATTTGCGCTGTCATCACAAGGAGAAAACGTATGGCACAGGGTACCGTCAAGTGGTTCAACGCTGAAAAGGGCTTCGGCTTCATCACCCCGGATAACGCCGAGGCGGATGTCTTTGTTCACTACTCGGAAATCCAAAGCGGCGGCTTCAAGACCTTGGATGAAAACGCCCGGGTCGAGTTTGAGGTCGGTCAAGGCACCAAGGGACCCCAGGCCACGGGTGTAACCACCATCTAGTCCTTCCGTGCCTCAAGAATTCCGGCACAATCAACAGCCCCCGGCATGAACTGCTCCCCGGGGGCTGTTTCTTGTCTACATTCTTAGTTCTGCCGCGGCGAAGGAGACAGCGAATCGCGCGCACCAAATACTGACTGAGCTATAGTCGCCCAACACCGTCCCTGCTGGTATCTCATAGTTCTGATCACCCTTGTTGGCTTTGAGTGCTCCCAGGCTCAGGTACGCCCCGTCGTCGAAGACATGCCAACCTGCCGTCCCCTCGATCACCGGGGCATCACTAAGCCATACCTTAAGGTCTGGGCCGTCGGAGGTGTCAAGGCCCTCGAAGCGCAGGATCCGCCTGCCATCAGGTAATTCCAGTATCCTTACGGATCCCGAGCTGGCGTGTTCATGGCTGATGAGCTCTCCGCTGACCAATTCGCGGGGAGCCAACGGAGTGGGTGCAGGGGCAGAATCGCCGGCAGACTCAGAGCTCGGAATGGGGGTCGGCGCGAAACTCGGAAGTCCCTCGGTCGCCGTCGAACTAGTGAAAATCCGCCACGGTTGGAACAAGTAAAGTCCAAGCGCGGCCACAGCAGTTGCCATAAGGAGTACAAGCGGAATCAGAACCCGCCTGCTCATAAACTTGCTCATGCAGTTGAGCATAACAACTATCCACTGGCCGAATAAGATCAGATCCTACCCGGCTCTGGTGGGTCCGCGGTCAATATTTGACTAGAGGGCCATAGTGTCCTGCGCTCCAGTCCGCAATGCCTGCCGCTAGTGCCAGCGGCCTGGGCCGGGCTGGGGGCCGGCTTCCAGCCAGGAGGACAGGCCTGCATAGGCGGCAAACTTCATGGCCAGCAGCACCTCGTTGCCCTCATAGTTGAGCATGACGATGACAACGCTGGGCGGAACGCGCGTCAGCTCGTTTTCAGTGGGCTCGCGGCGACCCAACAGCACAATTTTGTTGCGCTTCATGGTTTTGGCCGGGAGCGGACTTAACGACAGAAGCCGAACCCACTCGAGGTCCGACTCCTGGTAACGACAAACCCCCATTGCCCAGCGATTGCTCGCCGTGCAAATGGAGGCGTCGACTGTGCCCCAGGTGCGCCGCAAAACAATGCGGCGCACCCCAAACAGACACAGTGAAACTACAACTAGCAGAAAAACTCCTGCTAGGACGATGAACGCAAAACCTAATTGGTTCATCAATTGATTGCTAGCGAATCCCTGCGTTTGCTGAAGTACCCTCGTGGAGACGAGCACCATCAGCAACGATCACGACCCGGTTGCTGTCAACGGAGAAGAAGCCGCCGTCAACGTCAACCGAAAAACGGTTGCCGTCCACGGGTGCGATCTCCAGCAAGCCCGGCGCCAAAACCGCGAGCAACGGGGAGTGACCGGGAAGAATCCCGATCTCACCTTCGCTGGTAAACCCCTTGACAAGGGTCGCTGCGCCAGACCAAACAGCGTGGTCAGCCGCTACGATTTCAACTTCGAGGTTAGCCATGATTACTTCGTCGATTCCTGGATTGCAGCCCACTGACGCTCAACATCATCCATGCCACCGATGTTGAAGAACGCCTGCTCGGCAATGTGGTCGACGTCGCCGTCGCAGATGGCCGTGAAGCCTTCAATGGTGTCCGCGATCGAAACCGTGGAACCTTCAACGCCGGTGAACTGCTTGGCGGTGTAGGTGTTCTGCGACAGGAACTGCTGGATACGGCGAGCACGCGATACAACGATCTTGTCCTCTTCACCGAGCTCATCGATACCGAGGATCGCGATGATGTCCTGAAGTTCCTTGTTCTTCTGCAGGATCTGCTTGACACGGACAGCCGTGTCATAGTGAGCCTGGCCAACGTACTGCGGGTCAAGGATTCGTGACGTGGACGTCAACGGATCGATGGCCGGGTACAGACCACGTGAAGCAATTTCACGGGAAAGTTCCGTGGTTGCATCCAAGTGGGCGAAGGTCGCGGCCGGGGCCGGGTCCGTGTAGTCATCAGCAGGCACGTAGACGGCCTGCATGGACGTGATGGAGTGACCCTTGGTCGAGGTGATGCGCTCCTGCAGGAGACCCATCTCATCGGCCAGGTTGGGCTGGTAACCCACAGCTGAAGGCATACGGCCCAACAGTGTGGAAACTTCGGAACCGGCCTGTGTGAAACGGAAGATGTTGTCGATGAAGAGCAACACATCCTGGTTCTGCACGTCGCGGAAGTACTCAGCCATGGTCAGTGCCGACAGGGCAACGCGAAGACGCGTTCCCGGCGGCTCATCCATCTGGCCAAAGACCAGCGCGGTGTCCTTAAGAACACCTGCTTCTTCCATTTCAACCCAAAGGTCATTACCTTCACGGGTACGCTCGCCAACACCGGCGAATACCGAAGTACCACCGAAGTTGCGGGCCACACGGGTGATCATTTCCTGGATCAAAACGGTCTTGCCGACACCGGCACCACCGAACAGACCAATCTTTCCACCCTTGATGTACGGGGTGAGCAAGTCAATCGACTTGATACCGGTCTCGAGCATCTCCGTGGAGCCTTCGAGGCTGGCAAATGCCGGGGGCTTGCGGTGGATGGGCCAGCGCTCGGAGATGTTCAGCTCCGATTCCTTCACGTCCAGGGGTTCGCCCAAGACGTTGAAGATGTGACCCTTGACGCCGTCACCAACAGGCACGGTGATGGGGGAACCCAAGTCCTGCACGCTGGTACCGCGGACAAGTCCGTCGGTAGCCTGCAAGGAGATGGCGCGGATGAGGCCGTCTCCGAGGTGCTGGCTGGTTTCGAAGGTGATGGTCTTGGTCTCACCGTTGAGAGTGATCTCGGTGGTGAGTGCATTGTAAATGGCGGGAATGCCGTCAGCCGGGAATTCGACGTCGACAACCGGGCCGATGACGCGCGCAATGCGGCCTGTGGCACCGGCCTTCGCTGCGGTTCCCTGCTCGTTAAGTTGGGCAGTCATCTCTCTCACTTCACTTGTGTAGATGGCATTGAATAAGTATGAATTGGGCTACTAAGACGCGTTGAGCGCATCAGCGCCCGCAACAATCTCGGAGAGCTCCTGCGTAACCTCAGCCTGGCGGGCGTTGTTACGAAGACGCGTGTACTTCTTGATCAGATCGCTGGCGTTATCGCCTGCGGACTTCATGGCCCGCTGGCGTGCTGCGAGCTCGGAAGCTGCGGCCTGCAACAATGCTGAGAAGATGCGTGATTCGATGTACCGCGGCAACAAGGCGTCCAGGACGTCTTCAGCCTGCGGCTCGAATTCGTACAGCGGCAACAGGTCATCCGAGGATTCAACTTCTTCCTCAACAACTTCCAGCGGCAGCAGACGAATTACTGTCGGCTCCTGAAGAATCATTGACTTGAACTGGGTGTAAACGACGTGGATTTCATCCACGCCACCCTCTTCAAAGTCTGTTGCGAAGTCCTGTAGCAGGGCGACGCGCAGTTCACGTGCAGTTTCAAATTCCGGGGCGTCAGTTCCACCGGTCCACACCTTGGCGTAATCGCGACCTCGGAAGTCAAAGTATGCCTGTGCCTTGCGGCCGACCAAATAGGTCGAGACGTCCTTGCCTTCTCCGTGCAGCAATTCGATGAGGTGCTCTGCCTGCTTCAAAACGCTGGCGGAGTAGGAACCGGCAAGACCACGGTCGGAAGTCATAACCAATACTGCGGCCCGGCGGATCTGATCCGGCTCGGTTGTCAGCGGGTGGTCGACCTCGGACTGGGACGCAACGGCAGAAACGGCACGGGTAATCGCATTGGAGTACGGCAAGGATGCCGCGACACGTACACGTGCCTTTCCAATGCGGGACGCAGCGATAAGTTCCATCGCCTTGAAGATCTTTTGCATCGACGTGGTCGATGAGATCTTCTGGCGGTAAACCCGTATCTGGGCTCCCATGTTTGTCCTTTCCTTATCCTTGTTTGGGTTGTTGGCCCGTTAAGGGCCAACAACCCAAATCAGAGATGGTGTCAGCGTTTCTGCTTGACGATCTTTTCCTGGTCAACGTCCTCGGCGGCAAGAGCACCGAACTCCTCGTGGCCGGCGCCAACCAAGTGGTCGTCGCCCTCCGCAAAGAAGCCCTTCTTGAAGGCGTCAATGTTGGACTTGAGCGCGTCTACAGTCGAAGGTTCCAGCACGTTGGTTTCAGCCAACGTGGTCAGGATCGACGTGCGGTGACGCAGGTAGTCAAGGAACTCGGCCTCAAAGCGGAGGACATCCTCCACCGGGACGTTGTCCAAGTGGCCGGTGGTGCCCATCCAGATGGAAACAACCTGGTTCTCGACCGGGAACGGTGCGTACTGACCCTGCTTGAGCAGTTCCATCAGGCGCGCACCACGGGTCAGCTGCTGCTTGGTAGCAGCATCCAAGTCGGAGGCGAACATGGCGAAAGCCTGCATGTCACGGTACTGAGCCAGTTCCAGCTTCAAAGTACCGGCAACCTTCTTCATGGCCTTGACCTGTGCCGAACCACCCACGCGGGATACGGAGATACCCACGTCGACGGCGGGACGCTGGTTGGCGTTGAAGAGGTCCGACTGCAAGAAGATCTGACCATCGGTAATGGAGATGACGTTGGTCGGGATGTAAGCCGAAACGTCATTTGCCTTGGTTTCAATGATCGGCAGACCGGTCATTGAACCAGCACCAAGCGCGTCAGAGAGCTTGGCACAACGTTCGAGCAGACGGGAGTGCAAGTAGAACACGTCGCCGGGGTAGGCTTCGCGTCCCGGTGGGCGACGCAGCAGCAGCGAAACAGCGCGGTAGGCTTCAGCCTGCTTGGACAGATCATCAAAGACGATCAGAACATGCTTGCCGGCGTACATCCAGTGCTGGCCAATGGCCGAACCGGTGTACGGTGCCAAGTACTTGAAACCGGCCGGGTCAGATGCCGGAGAAGCCACAATGGTGGTGTACTCCAACGCGCCGTGGTCAGCCAGGGTCTGGCGAACAGCAGCGATCGTGGATGCCTTCTGGCCGATTGCTACGTAAACGCAACGAACCTGCTTCTTGACATCTCCGGAAGCCCAGTTGGCCTTCTGGTTGATGATGGCGTCAACGGCCAAAGCCGTCTTGCCTGTCTGACGGTCACCAATGATCAGCTGACGCTGGCCACGGCCGATCGGGATCATGGCGTCAATGGCCTTCATACCGGTCTGCAGCGGTTCGTGAACCGACTTGCGCTCGGTAACACCAGGTGCCTGAAGTTCCAAGGCGCGGCGGCCTTCGGATTCAATCTCACCCAGGTCATCAATCGGCTGACCCAAGGGGTCAACCACGCGGCCAAGGAAGTTATCGCCAACCGGCACGGAGAGGATCTCCCCGGTACGGTGGACTTGCTGACCTTCGGCGATTCCGGCGAAGTCGCCAAGGACAACCACACCGATCTCGCGAGTGTCCAAGTTCTGGGCCAGGCCCAGTGTGCCGTCTTCGAAACGAAGCAGCTCGTTGGCCATGACAGAGGGAAGTCCCTCTACCTTGGCAATGCCGTCACTTGCGGTGGTGACGCGGCCAACCTCGACGCGCTCTGCGTTGCCCGGTTCATAGGACGCTGCGAACTCATTCAAGGCATTGCGGACGTCGTCGGCATTGATGGTCAAGTCGGCCATCTGCAGTCCCTGCTCTCCTAAGTTGTGGATACCGCCGCATAAATCAGTGAGCTGCGGTAGCCTAAATTTTTGATTCAGTCTGTTGTGGACTGGCTGCTAAGAAACGAACGTTCCTTAGACTGCCAACCGGCGGCGAAGTTCGGCAAGTCGTGTGGCTGCGGTTGCGTCAACAACCTCATCCCCCACAACAACCTTGATTCCGCCGACTAATGTCGGGTCGATATTGACATTGATCTTCAATTCGCGACCATAGAGATTGTTCAAACCGGCCTGCAGGCGCGTCAACTGCTCTGCGTTCAGGTCACGGGTGACACTGACGTAGGCAATCCAACGCTGCTGGCGTTTGGCAACCAATTCCACGAAACGTTGCACCAAGGCCGTGGGCTTGAGCCCGCGAGGGGCCAGTACGGCCTGGCGGATCAACAGGGCGGAGACGGTACTTGCCGCAGGAACAACGCGCAGCGCCAAGGCGCTCTTTGCTGCATCCGAGGCCTGTGAATCGTCTAACGCACGCTGCAGATCATGACTGGAGCCCACAACTCGGATAAACGAGAAGAGTTCCTCTTCAAGCTTGTCCAGGTTGGCAGAGCCGTCACCCTGACCTTCAGCAACCGAGATCGCCGACGTTGCTGCCAAGACTTCTAGTGCATCGCCAAGGTCACGTGCCGAGCTCCATCGTGAGGCAACCAGTCCCAGAAACACGTTCTGTGCTTCCGGAGCAACGTTGCCCGCAAGGAGCTTGGCAACGAGGGCTGCCTTATCCGCGCTCTCACGAGAGGGATCAGTCAGGGCGCGGCGCAGGCCGGCGTTGCTGTCAAGGAGCTCCAAGATGGAAAAGAGGTCCTTAGCCAATGCGATCGACGCAGTGGCAAGCTTGGGTTCCAACGACTCCAAAGCCGCTGCCAATGACTTGCTCGATACACCTGCCATTACTTCGACACACCCGCGTTCGCCTGGTTTTCCAGATCGGTCAGGAAGCGCTCAACAACACGGTTGGAACGCGCATCATCGTTGAGGGCTTCGCCCACGATTTTGCCTGCCAGCTGTGTTGCCAGTGTGCCAACCTCGTTGCGGAGGGAGTTCACTGCTGCAACACGCTCGGATTCGATCTGAACCTGGGCCTGAGCGGTGATGCGTGCAGATTCCTCTGCAGCCTTCTCCTTCAGGTCGGCCAGGATCTGTGCGCCTTCTGCACGGGCGCTCTCACGGATGCTGTTGGCTTCCGTGCGGGCGTCCAGCAGCTGGGCCTTGTACTGCTCCAAGAGGGCATTAGCTTCGGCCTGAGCCTCTTCTGCCTTCTCAATCCCGCCCTCGATGGCTTCTACACGATCCGTGTATGACTTCTCAAAGGTGGGTGCGATGAATTTCTTCACCACGAAGAGCAGGACAGCGAAAGCTACAGCCGTGACTAGAATTTCCCACGGGTTAGGCAGGAGTGGGTTTGCACCCTCACTAGCAGCGAGGATTACTTCTGCGGTAATCATTTCTCACTAATCCTTAATCTGATATTCGTCCATGAACAACGGATCCTTTGGGATAAGGACCCACAAGTCTTTGGACTAGACGCCAACGACGAAGGCGAAGACCAAACCAAGGATGGCCAATGCTTCTGCAAGGGCGAAGCCGAGCAAAGCGATGGGCTGCAGGATGCGCTGAGCTTCCGGCTGGCGGGCTACACCGTTGATGTAGGCAGCGAAGATCATACCCACACCAATAGCCGAGCCAATTGCTGCCAGGCCGTAGCCAATCATGTTGAGCGAGCCGTGGAGTTCCATTTCGTTCCTTTCAAGATACCGGCATTGTGCCGGCAGGTTGTGAGGTGATTCTTTATTCGAGAAAAACTAAGGTGATGCGAGGAAAACTTAGTGTGCGTCAGCTTCCAGGCTGCCCTGGATATAGATAGCTGTCAGCAAGGTGAAGACGAATGCCTGCAGCACCATGATCAACAGTTCCAAGCCATACATGGCTACAAAACCGATGATCACAGCAACGCCGGTGCCTTGGAGCAAGAGGTTGTCTTGTTCCGTCATCAAGAACCGTGCACCGCTGGCTGCCAGGACCACAATCATGTGGCCGGCAAGCATTGTTGCCATCAAACGCAAGGAATGCGTCAGCGGGCGAACAATGAAGTTGGAAATGATTTCCAACGGCACCAGCAGGGGCAGGATCCAACCGGGAACACCGGAGGGAACAACTGCCAGCTTGAAGAACCGGATTCCATGCTTCTGAACACCAACAGCGATCCACGTGAAGTAGATAATCAAGGCAATTGCATAAGCACTGCCGGCGTGGGAGAAGGACGGAAGCTGCAAGAACGGAACAGCACCAAAGAGGTTGTTCAGCAGCACGAACAAGAACACTGAGAAGAGCAGCGGCACCCAGGGGCGGAAGTTCTTCTCACCCATGATGTCGCGGCCAACAGTGTTGCGCGCGAAGCTGTAGAAGCCTTCGGCGAAGAATTGGACTTTGCCCGGAACCAGTTTCGGGTTTCGGATCGCAGCCATAAAGAACCAAGTGATCAGAACCACCGACAAGATGATCATTACCATCTGCTTGCCAAGTCCAGTGCCGTATTCGGCCATCCAGGGAAGGATGTCTGGGAGGTGGGTGTCACTAATCGTCGGTGGGATGAAGCCACCGTCATTCGAGGCCATCGGAAGCGCAAACGCGGTCAACGCGCTGTCCTCTCTGCAGTTTCGGTCATAGGGCAAGTGTGGCGGCCCATCAAAAGATGGTCAGCACCGTGAAAAAGTCTGATGGTGGAAATCATTGTTGCGGCGTATCATCGTGGCGGCCATGCCTTTGATGATGCCGGGCGAGAAAATATCCACACACTGCCCCAACAGGCAGGGCAGCGAACAGAATCCAACCAGTATTCAACAAATTGTCCACTCCCCACCCTATCAAACCCCAGAGCAGGATTCCGCCAATAATGTAGGTGAAGTCCAGCTTTCCGGCATCAGACTTGGGTGGAACTACCACGTGATGAGGCTCGTGGTCAGCCGGGTTCTTATTCGCCATGAGGCAGATCCTTTGCGTCGTTTTTGTCCTGCGGATCCACCGCTGCCGGTTCGTCAAAGAACAAGAAACGCTGCTTGCTGAAAATGACAACCTCCGTGGCCTGCCACAACAAGACACTGACGACGGCGGCAGCCGCAAACCAGGGCTTGTTGAGCCAAGTGGGGGTGCCGAGCGCAAAAAGCACTGCCGCGAAACCCACAACCTTGACGAAGTACGTCATGACGAACACACCCATGACAGCCGATGGCATCTTCTTACTGGCGAGGTGACCCACCAGCAGACTCAGGCCAAAGAAGGCCATCACCAGGAGCGAGCCGAACAGCACGCTGAGCACGCCGTCGAGGTTTGTGAAGAAGAAAGCCACAACCACCATGACCACCAAGGCCATTCCACCCACCAGAAGGCAACGCTTCAGGATGTTCCAACTGGGGCTCGCAGTGGGACCGGAGGCCACAAGATGACCTCGTGCAACGCTGTGTTGGGCGCCTTTGTCCTTCATGGGAACTCCAAAATGGGGAATGATTGGGGCAGAAAAGAAATATTGTGCACGTATGTGACGTTTTCAAGGTATGGCGGTGCGATAGTCACCGTAGGGAATTCTACACGACATAGAAGTTCATTACGACGTGGGGGTTCCTATAAGTTTAGCTGCTGCGCTTGGCCCGCCGGCCAAGGTAGCGCTGAAACAGCGTTGGGGAGCGTAAATAGGTCAGGACAATCAGGAAGCCGGCAGCCGTGGCAATAAGCTGCACCATTTCCCCGCCCCGAGCCGCAGCAATGCCCAGAAGACTCACTAACAAGGTCGCCAGCGACACAACGGCCGTGGCCGCACCATGGCTCAGGCCAACAATTGTCAGGCGCTGATAAACGTGCTCGCGGTGCGCCACATACCAACGCTCCCCTGCCAGAAGCCTGCGCAGGAACGTCACAAACGTGTCCGTCAGGTAGATCAACACGGGGGAGAAAATATACTCCACGGGAACGCCGGACAAGAAAGCGCACATTGCAGTGACAGCTATGGAGGCGCCCAGCAAATAGCTGCCCACGTCCCCCAGGAACACATTGTTGCGTCCCAGGTTCCACGGCAGGAAGCCGGCAAAAGCCATCGCTATGGCAATGCCAACATAGACCAGCCAGGAATGGCCTGTGGCGTAGCCGGCGTAAGCGTACAGGCCACCCACCAACAGTCCGTGCATTCCAGAGATGCCGTTGATGCCGTCCATGAAGTTGGCAACGTTGATGTAGGCGGCCACGGCAATGGCGCCTGCCGGAATGAGCCAGAGCTGTTGCTGGCCCGGATCAATGATGGCCACAGCGGCTGTTGCCGCTCCTCCCACCAGGAGCTGCAAACTGGCACGGACCTTCACGCTCAAGCCGCGAATATCCTCAATCCAGCCAATGGTTGCCGCAGCCAGCATGAGCGCAACAATCACCACAAGGATCAAGGCACCCTGGTTCCCCGGCCCGGACTGGGGAAGGAAGATGGCCACCAGCACGGCGGCGGGCAACGCGACCGCCGTCGTAATTCCCATGCCACGAATGGTGGGGATTTGGTGCGAAGAGCGCGCATTGGGGACGTCAAGGACGCCGGCCCTGGCCAGCAGCGGACGAACCACCACAGGCAAAAGCAGTGCCAGGATCAACGCAATGGCACCGACTGTTATGAAAGCTGCGAGTTCCATTACGCTCCCGCCGCTACGTCGCCGTCGGAGTCATCGATGCTGGGGGCATCATCACCCGCCTCGTCGCGGCACCGTTGCAGCCACAGTTCCAAATCCAGCTCAGCCGGGTTCAGGGGGCGTGCCTGGGTGTGGGAAATCTTCTTGTGCCCGTCCGGATCCTGGACCTCATCCTCACCGGTCAACTGTTCGTGCAGTTTCTCCGAGGGGCGCAGGCCCGTGATCTTGATCTTGATGTCACGTCCCGACATGGCGATCATGCGCTCGGCAACATCCATGATGCGCACCGGCTCGCCCATGTCCAGGATCAGCACGTCACCGCCGTGGCCGATGGCGCCGGCCTGGATGACCAGCTGGCAGGCTTCGGGGATGGTCATGAAGAAGCGCGTCACCTCCGGATGCGTGACAGTCACCGGACCGCCATTGTTGATCTGGTCCGTGAACAGCGGCAGCATGGAGCCTCGACTGCCAATCACATTGCCAAAGCGCACCGACACATAGCGTTTGCCGGTCTCCCCCGCCATCCAGGCCGTGAGTTTCTCCGCTGCACGCTTGGAATGACCCAGGGCAGTGGTGGGGCTGGCCGCCTTGTCGGTGGAAACGTTCACAAAAGTTTCAACATCAACGCTGCGGGCGGCCTGGAGCACATTCAGGGAGCCCAGCACGTTGGTCTTCCAACCCTCCTTGGGGTACATCTGCAGCAGCGGTGCATGCTTGAGTGCCGCTGCGTGGAAGACAACTTCGGGACGGCGCTGGGCAAAAATCTCATTAAGGGACTCGGCGTCCCGGATGTCCGCGAGCACAATGTTGGCATCCTGGAGCAGGCCGTGGCCCACAATGGAAAGCTGCGTTTGCTGGAGACCGGATTCGTCACGGTCCAACATCATGAGCTCGGCCGGATCAAAACCGTGCAGCTGACGGCAGAGTTCGGAGCCAATGGAGCCGCCGGCGCCCGTAACAAGCACCCGCTTGCCCCTGATGTAGCCAGCAATTTCCTCCACCTGCGTTTCCACGGGTGTGCGGCCAATGAGGTCGGCGACGTCGATCTCCCGGAAGTCCGTCAACCCGCCCTTGTGGTCCCTGTTGGTGTTGCTGCTGAGCATCTCCTGCAGCGGCGGGAGCACCAGAACCTTGACGCCCAGACCTGACACGCTGTCCGAGATCTCGCGGATGCGCTTGGCGCTGAGGTGCGCCACGGCAAGGACCACAACTGTGGACTTGGTGCGCTTGATGATTTCCGGGAGCTCACGTCCACCGCCCAGAACACCTACCGAACTCAACCGCAGACGCTTTTTCGAGGCGTCGTCGTCAATGAGACCCACGGGCACGTAGGGCGACTCCGGGTCTTGGACCATGCGGGTCACCAGCGAGTTGCCCAGGAAACCTGCTCCGTAAATCAGCGTCCGCTGGGCTTCTTCGCCAAAGATCGGTTTCCCCTCAACGTACAGCCGCTTGGCGTACCGCACGGCGGCCATGGACAGGGCCGCGAAGGGGAAGGCAATGATGGCCACTGAACGGGCAATGTGGAGCTCGTTGATGAAAAGTGAGAGAAAGACGCTGGTGACAACACCCACAATCAAAGTCACGGCAATGAGCACCCGTGCTTCGTGGATGCTGCCAAAGGTGTACCGGCCCCGGTACAGGGCCATATACCAACCGGCAATGAGCTGCGTGGCGACGGCAACACCTATCAGCACGGCCAAGCCAACAAAGTTTATGAGACCAATATCGAGCTCATAACGGAGTAAAACCGCCAAAAAGAGGGCCACCGCCCATGCCAGGGAATCGAGAATCGCCTGTGACCAGAGCCACAGCAGCGGCTTGCGCTCCCCGTCCCCGGAAATGACCGCGGGGTTGCCGGCTGCCTGTTTGCTGGAGGTATTCAACGTGATTCGTTTTTCCGTATTCTGCCCGGTTGTTGCTGACTAAGGCCCAGTTGTCCACGGCGCAACAGTCCACAAGATGGTGGCTGTACTAAAGTGGAGGGTACACAAGAATAGTAATCCCTTCCGATGATTACTCACTGTTTAGCCGTGCCGGATGCCGCGCCTCGCCGCGAGCACCGCCCGAGAGGACCCTCCTTGACCGATACCGTAGCCGTCGCTGCCGTCACCTTTGACAGGCCCGAGGACGTACGCACATTGCTGGGGGCCCTTGCACAGCAAACCCACACCCCGCACGCCATAGCCTTGGTGGATTCAGGCACCGAGGCCGTGGGCCACATCGCCGCAGAGGCGGCTGCGCCGGTTACGTACGTGCGCTCACTGGCCAATCTGGGCGGTGCCGGCGGGTTCTCGCTGGCCATCTTGAACGCCATTGCCTCCGGTGCGGACTGGGTGTGGATCATGGACGACGACGCCCATCCCGAAGATCCCGCTTGCCTGGCCACGCTGTTGGCGGCCGCCAAGACCCGCGGCCTGGACGTTGTGGTGCCCTTGATTGTGGCCCCCGGCGAACCCACCAAACTGTCCTTCCCGTTCCGGATTGACGGCCACCTGACGCATGACCGCGCAGTGGTTGAGCCGCTGGGCTTCATTGACAATGTGGGCCAGTTCTTCAATGGCGCCTTGATCCGCACCGATGTCTTCTTCAAGGTGGGCCTGCCCGATCTGCGCCTGTTTATCCGCGGCGATGAAACTGACTTCATGCTGCGCCTGCGCGAAGCCAAGGTGAAATTTGGCACCGTGACCTCCGTTGCCCTGACCCACCCGGCCGGTTGGGGTGAAGTTCAGGAAGTCCTGGGCGACCGCCTGCACGTGCTGGTTCCGGAAACTCCCTTCAAGCGTTTTTACTACTACCGCAACCGCGGATTCCTCACCCGCAAGCATCGCCGCGTGCGCTCCTTGGTGGCAGATGCCGTGGGTTATCCGCTGTTCTTCCTTAAAAAGGGCGACGTCAAGGGGTTGCTCAAATGGGCCAGCACCTATGGGGCCGGTCTGCGTGGGGCAAAATTTGGTCCCATGAAGGACCAGAAGTTTTGAGTTTGAGCCGGCGGGAGCAGTTTTACCTTGTCATCACCACGTTTAACCGTGCTGACTACCTTGCCGATCTGCTCGACTCGATTGCCGCGCTGGAGCCCGCCCCGGATGGCGTGATTGTTGTCAACAACGCCAGCACCGACGGCACCGTTTCGGTCATTGAGCAGGCCCGGGCGCACTGTGCCGCCCTGCCGTCCCCCGTCGCCGTGATTCATCACGAGCTTGCTGTCAATTCAGGCGGCGCTGGCGGATTCTCCGCAGGTGTGGAGCGTGCCCTGGCCGAGGGCGCCCAATGGATGTGGCTCATGGACGACGACGTCACCACCGTTCCCGGGGCGATCGCTGCCTTTGGACCCTGGATGGAGAAATACGACGCCATCATTGGACGCCGCTACGACGCATCGGGTGAACCGTTCTACTGGCAGAACAACTTCAGCACCTTCTTGGGTTTCCCCCTGCCCGTACGCGGCGACGTCTTTGATAAGACCAACGAATTTGCCACCAATGTGGGTTGCTTTGAGGGCATGCTGGTGCATGCCGATGCCGTGCGAGGTGTTGGCCTGCCGGATCCACGATTCTTCCTGAACTGGGATGACACCACCTTTGGCTGGTTGATTTCGCTCCAGCGGCCTGTGCGCTACGTCAACGAGTTTGTGCTGCATAAGGCTCGCGCCCAGCGCAGCATGGATCTGGGCATTCGGCACCTCAACGACTCCTCAGATCTGAGCCGTTACTACGTCATGCGCAACCGGGGACTGGTGGGGCAGTACCTACGGGTCCACGGACTCTTCAACCCGGTTGGCTTCGCCCTGGGGACAGCCTTGACCGCTGCCAAGGAGATGCTGCGGCTGGTGGCCGTGGAGCGGACCCTGCGGGGCTGGCGCAAACTCTGGAAAGGGTGGTTGGAGTCCAGACGGATTCTTGCCGCCACGGACTTTGAGCCGATGCCCGCCCTGGAGCAGGTGAGTCCGCATGAGCAGTGAACCAACCCACGCGCATTGGCTGGTGCTGGGCGCCTCCGGTTTTGTTGGCAGTGCCGTAGTTGCCGAGCTCCGCGGCAGGGGGCTGAAGGTTGCCACGCTCGCAGCGCCACGGCTCAACAGCGTTGCAACAACCGCACAGGCGCTTGCGGACCAGGCCCGCCTTTTCACAAGTCCTGGCCGATCCACGAGCGCCGCTGACTATGCCGCGCTGCTGCAGGCATTTGACGGTGTGGATGTGGTGGTCAACGCCGCGGGGCTGGCAGCCCCCGGCGACGCCGAATCCCCATCACTGACAGGCGCCAACGCTCTCCTGCCCGCCGTCATTGCCCTGGCCGCGCGCGCCGCCGGGGTCAAACGCTTGGTGCATCTGAGCAGCGCCTCGGTTCAGGGACACCGCCGCGTCATCGATGAAACCTCCGTCCGCGCCCCGTTCTCGGCCTACTCACGCTCCAAGACTCTCGGCGAAGAGGTGCTGGAAGTCCTGGCCGGCGACACCGTTGCGGCAGTAGATCCCGACTCGACAGTGGTGACCATTCGGGCCACCTCCGTCCAGGGGCCCAGCCGGTCCACCACCTTGTCACTGGCCAAAATTGCGGCGTCCCCGTTAGCCTCGGTGGCCTCGCCCGGAACCGCCCCAACACCCGTCAGCTCCATTGACTCCCTGGCCTGGTTTGTGGTGGAGGCGGGTGCATTCGCCGGCCATGTCCCGGCGCTGGTGCTGCAGCCGTGGGAGGGGCTTACCGTCACGGACGTGCTGGCCGCCGCCGGTGGGCAGGCACCCATGGTGATTCCCGCGTGGCTGTGCCGGCCCATTCTGGCCTCGGGCTACTTTGTGTCCGGACTTTTGGGCGAACGCCTGCATGGTTCCCTTCGTCGGGTGGAACTCATGTGGCTGGGTCAGGAGCAAACACCGGGTTGGGCCGAAGAAGTGGGGTTGGTGCCCCCGTCCGCCATCCGGCCGCTGTTGGAGCGAGTCAGTCTCACCCTGTAGGGAGTTTCTGCCGTGGCAGGTACCAACAGTGCCTGCCACAACTTTCGGTCCTGACATACGGTTGTGACCACGGACCAGATCCGAGGTCCGCGATCAACATGTCAGCAAGGACTCAAGAATGCACCTGGTACCCAAGACTCCAACCACCAAAGGACCCGCCGAGATGTTTGGCGGCGACGTCCACTTCGACGTCATCGCCGCTGGCGAGGCCCCTTCACGGCTGCGCGTCAACCTTGTTCGTTTCGCCCCCGGCGCACACACCGCCTGGCACCGCCATGCCAATGGCCAGACACTTCACGTCACCGACGGGATGGGGCTGGTGCAATCCCGCGGCGGGGACATCATTGAGATGCGTCAGGGCGACACCGTCTACACTCCCCCGGGCGTTTGGCACTGGCACGGCGCCGCACCCGAACACTTCATGGCACATTTGGCCATGTGGGAATCACTGGCCGAAGGCGAGGACGGGCCGGAGACCGAATGGGGCGAGCACGTCCAGCTCGGCTGACCACAGGAAACGGTGAGTGTGCAGCTGATGCGAGTTGGGGGGCCCACCTCGCACCAGCTGCACACTCACCGCAGGGAATGGTGCCTAAGTCGTGGTTTCGGGATCCTTGTTGTCCAAGTCCACGGGTTCAGCCGCTGATTTCGGGACAGACCCGGGGGCGGGCTTGCTCAGATTGATGGGCGGAGCAGCCTCATCGGCTACTTCCGCTTCAGTGGATTCAACTGATTCACCGTCAGTTTCGGCCGGTTCGTCCTTGGTCAGGTTCGGCGGGGACCACATTTCCGGTTCCGGCTCGGAGCCCAAGGCACTGGGCACAATCTTTTGAATGTCGGCGAGGGAAATGGCGCCCTCACGGACCACGCGCAGGCGCAGGCCGGTGGCGTCCACAATGGTGGACGGAGTGGGATCGGTTCCCTCCAGCGGACGGAAGCCGCCCTCCAAATACACCTCAACCGATTCTGCCAGTTGCGCACGGGCTTCGGAGGCTGTCTGTGCCGCCGGCTGACCGGTCCGGTTGGCGCTGGATACTGCAAGGGGGCCCGTGAGAGTCAGCAGATCAAGGGCCAACTGGTCATCTGGCACACGCAAGGCCACAGTGCCCACGGTGTCGCCCAAATCCCAGGTCAACGAGGGCTGGCCGTGGAAGATCAGGGTCAAGGGGCCGGGCCAGTACTTCTCCGCAAGCTTCCGGGCGTCGTCTGGAATCTCTGTGGCCAGACCCTCCATGGTGCCAATGCGCGGCATCAACACCGGAGGCGGCATGTTGCGGCCGCGGCCCTTGGCAGCCAGCAAGGTGGCCACTGCCTGGGGCGAGAACGCGTCTGCGGCAACGCCGTAAACGGTATCCGTGGGCATGACGATAACTTGCTTGGCAGCAATGGCCTTCTGTGCGTGGGCAAGACCCTCGGCGCGCTGGGCATCATTGGTGCAGTTATAAGAAGTGGTACTCACAAGTTCATTCTTTCATCACGGCGCCCATAGATTTGAACGCGCACAGCCAATCATGAAGTTAGAGCGCAATAATCTAGCGGCGGTAGCCGCTGGTGGCCCTGTCGCGCCCGGTCAAATCCAGGTGTGTGCGCACATTGCGCCACTGTCCGCTCTGCTCAAACAGCTCCGCCATTTGTTCTGCCTGCACTTCTGCATGCTCCATGACGAAGAAGCCACCCGGGCGCAGAAGCCGCGCAGCACTTGCCAAGGCCGCCTTGGGCATGTCCATGCCGTCCGCTCCCCCGCCGTAAAGCGCCATGTGCGGGTCGTACAGCCGAACTTCCACGTCCCGCGGAATGGCATCGGCTGGAATGTATGGCGGGTTGGACACCACCACGTCCACTGTTCCGTCCAGTTCGCCCAGAGCATCTCGCATGTCGCCTCGAACCAAGGTGGCGCCGGTGTTGGCCAGATTCTTCGCAGCCCACGGGTATGCGTCGTCACTGAGTTCCACAGCGTAGACGCGGGTTCCGGCGGCCTCCGTGGCCATGGCACCGGCGATGGCACCGGAGCCCGTGCCGAGATCAACGGCGAGAAGTTCGGTCTCCCCACCGCGTTCTTGGCGCAGCCGTGCTAATACGTCGATGGCCAATTGAACCACGGATTCAGTCTCCGGCCGCGGCACGAAGACGCCCTTGCCCACAGCCAGTTCAAGGTGCCTGAAATAGGCGATACCGGTGATGTGCTGCAGGGGTTCGCGAGCGGCACGACGCGCCACCAGCTCCGCATAGCCCGCAGGTGCTACAGCTGTGCCAAATAGCATGGCAGCCAATTCTCCGCGGCCCACACCGAGCAGGTGCGCAGCTAAAAGCTGGGCATCCACCGCCGGTGAGGGCACGCCGGCGGCCGCAAGGGCCGCCGTCGCTCCCGAAACAGCATCAGAAAGGCTACTGGTCACCCAGGGCGTCCAAACGGGTTTGCTCATCCATCACAATGGCCGACTGGACAACGGGTTCCAGGTCACCGTTCATGACGGCGTCAAGGTTGTAGGCCTTGTACCCGGTGCGGTGGTCGGCGATCCGGTTTTCCGGGTAGTTGTACGTGCGGATGCGCTCGGAACGGTCCATGGTGCGGATCTGCGACTTGCGCACGGCCGAGTTCTCGGCGTCGATGATGGCCTGCTGGTGGGCCAGGATGCGGGCACGCAGCACGCGCATGCCTGCCTCACGGTTTTGCAGCTGCGACTTCTCATTCTGCATGGCGACCACAATGCCCGTGGGCAAGTGCGTGATGCGCACTGCAGAGTCAGTGGTGTTAACCGACTGGCCACCGGGGCCAGAGGAACGGTAAACGTCAATCTTAAGGTCGTTTTGGTTGATGTCCACTTCCTCGGGCTCATCAACTTCCGGCAGCACCAGAACACCGGCAGCGGAGGTGTGGATGCGCCCCTGGGACTCGGTGGCCGGCACGCGCTGCACGCGGTGCACGCCGCCCTCAAACTTCAGGCGGGCAAATACGCCTTCGGCGGGGTCGTTGGAACGGCCCTTGACGGCGATGGAAATATCCTTGTAGCCGCCAAGGTCTGAATGCGTGGCTGAGATGACTTCAGTCTTCCACCCACGATTTTCGGCATAACGCGTGTACATGCGCACCAGGTCGGCGGCGAACAGCGCAGCTTCATCGCCACCTTCGCCGGCCTTGACTTCAAGGATCACATCACGGGCGTCGTCCGGATCGCGCGGGATCAACAGGCGGCGCAGCTTCTCCTGCGCCGCGGCCAGTTGCTCCTCCAAAACAGGCACCTCAGCAGCAAACTCTGCGTCCTCGGCAGCCATTTCCTTGGCAGCTTCGAGGTCATCGCTGATTGTTTCAACCTGGTGGTAGCCTTCCACCACATTGCTCAGTTCCGCATAGCGGCGGCCGAGCTTGCGTGCCAGCGACTGATCAGCATGCACCTCGGGTTCGCTCAGACGCATCTGCAACTCGGCATGCTCATCGAGCAGCCCATGGATTGATTCAAACATTTCAAAACCTCTCTCGACGTAAGTCAAGTCTAATAACTTCAAGATGATGCGCTGCCGGCGCCGTCACGGAAAGCTGTTAACGCACTAATCCGCCCGAAGTAGAGAAGGAGCCTGGGCGGGCCCCTTCTCTACGAAGGCGGATTAGTTTGAACAGCTATTTGTCTTGTTCGGCCTTGGAGCCCAGGGTTGTCTTCTGGATCTGCATGAGGAACTCGACGTTGGAGCCTGTTTCACGGATCTTGGAGGTGAGCAGTTCAAGGGACTGCTGCATTTCCAGGCCGGAAAGAACGCGGCGCAGGCGCCACATGATCTTGACCTCTTCCGGGGACAGCAGGTTTTCTTCGCGGCGAGTACCCGAGGCGTTGACGTCAACGGCCGGGAAGATGCGCTTGTCAGCCAGCTGGCGGGACAGGCGCAGCTCCATGTTGCCGGTGCCCTTGAACTCCTCGAAGATGACCTCATCAGCCTTGGAACCGGTTTCCACCAGTGCCGTGGCCAAGATGGTCAGTGAGCCGCCGTTTTCGATGTTGCGGGCAGCACCGAAGAAACGCTTGGGCGGGTACAGGGCAGCAGAGTCCACACCACCGGAAAGGATGCGTCCGGAGGACGGGGCAGAGTTGTTGTAGGCACGGCCCAAACGGGTCATGGAGTCCAGCAGAACAACAACGTCCATGCCCATTTCCACCAGGCGCTTGGCACGCTCAATGGAGAGCTCGGCAACCTGGGTGTGGTCATCGGCCGGACGGTCGAAGGTGGAGGCAATAACCTCACCCTTGACGGTGCGCTGCATGTCGGTGACTTCTTCAGGGCGTTCGTCAACAAGAACCATCATGAGGTGAACCTCAGGATTGTTGATGGTGATGGCGTTGGCAATGGACTGCAGGATCAAGGTCTTGCCAGCCTTGGGCGGGGACACGATCAAACCGCGCTGGCCCTTGCCGATGGGCGCCACCAGGTCGATGACGCGGGGGCCGATCTTCTTGGGATCGGTCTCCAGACGCAGACGCTCTGAGGGGTACAGCGGCACGAGCTTGGAGAACTCAACACGGTCCTTGAGCTCGTCCGGGTTCTTGCCGTTGACGCTGGTGACGCGCACCAAGGCGTTGAACTTCTGGCGGGCGGTCTGGGCCTGGCTGCGGTCTTCGCCTTCGCGCGGTGCACGGATGGCACCAACCACTGCATCGCCCTTGCGCAGGTTGTACTTCTTGACCTGTGAGAGGGAAACGTAAACATCGTTGGAGCCGGGCAGGTAGCCGGAGGTGCGCACGAATGCGTAGTTTTCCAGGATGTCCAAGATGCCGGCTACGGGCAGCAGCACGTCATCTTCGGTGACCTCGGTGTCATCAAAGTCGGGACCGGCGTTGCGGCCGCGGCGGCGCTCGTTGCGGTCACGGAAACGGTCGTTGCGATCGTTGCGGTCGTTGCGGCTGTTGTTGCCACTTCGATCGTTGTTGCCGCTGCGATCGTTGCGCTCGGTTGACTCGTTGACGTTGCGGTCACGACGGTTGCGGCGGTTGCGGTTGTTGCGCGAGCCGTCTTCGTCGTCGTTGTTGGTGCTCGCGTTGCGATCGCCGGCTGCGCGCTCTCCGGTGTTGCGCTCGGTGACATTCCGCTCACCTGCGTTGCGCTGGTTGCGCTGGTTATTGTTGCGCTGGTTGCGCTGATTGCGATCGTTGCCTTCACCGTTCTCACCGGCAGATTCAGCCTGTGTGGCCTCGTTGGCCTCGGCGGGAGCGGATTCGACGGCGGCCGGAGCCTCGTTTGCAGCCTCCTGCTGGCGTCCGCCACCTTGTGCACGGCGGTTGCGGGTGCGCGTGGGGCGGCGGTTTTCGCCGTCGTTCTCGGCAGTTTCAGGCGCAGCAGCCTCGGTAGGCTCGACGGCGGCCGGAGCCTGGGCTACAACGCCAGCTTCTGCGCTGGTACCGGTGGTGATGATGCCGTCGCTGCTGGCAGCGCGGCGGGTGCGGCCACGGCCACGGGCAGGACGCTCAGTTGCGTCAGTTGCTCCGGAGGTAGGCTCGGCAGCGCCCTTGTTCTCGGCAATGGGCTCGGCCGTCTTTGCCGGTGCGGACTCGGCGGGAGCCTTGGTGCCGCGGCTCTGGCGGTCGGCAACCGATGATCCGCGCTGGTGTGCTGAAATGGCTTCAACAAGATCGCCCTTGCGCATCCTGGAACCGCCAGTGATGCCTAACTGTCCAGCCAAAACCTGCAACTGGGCAAGCTTTAGTCCAGCCAGTCCCGCGGACTTGGCAGGTGCGTTGGTTGTGGTGTCCGCATCAGCAGCTGTGGGAGCAGCGGCTGAAGTAATTGTTTCGGTCACGAAGGATCCTTCCCCCTCGATGGCGGGCCCAATTATTGGGGCCGCGATGATTAGTGTCAGATTGCTCTGTTGTTGCCGCACAGGCTCACAGGGAAAATCTGAGGTTCCATTCCGTTTCCCCACAAAACGACGGGGGTGAAATGGAATGGTGAAATTCACTCTTTGAATCAAATCTCAAATGGTGTGACTCTCTGGATCGCTACGGCGGCTGCCGAAAGTTCAATCCAGTAGGCACCGCACAAGATAACGCGGGCCACAAGAGCGGCATCAAGGCCAATAAACATACTTCATTTCCGCAACTGCCGTTTAAAAGCAGCTTGAGGAAGGTGTTTATAAGCTGGGATGCACTTCCACTTTAGCACCTTCAAGGTCCACCTGGAGCCGCAGAACACGCCAAGACACGCCGGAAATCGCGGGCATGGATGTGCTTGCACCCAATTCGTTGATCCGGTGCACTATCAGCTCAGCTTCTTCAACACCATTGGCAAGTGTCATGACCGTTGGCCCGGCACCAGAAATGAAGGCGGCGTGGCCTTCTTGGCGCAATTGCGCCACCAGGGCTGCACTGCCGGGCATGGCTTCTGCACGGTAATCCTGGTGCAGGTAGTCACGGGTGCCGGCGAGCAACAGCATCGGCTCGGCACTCAGGGCATGCATCAACAACGCTGCCCTACCCGAATTTGCCGCAGCGTCTGCGTGCGGAACAGTTGCCGGCAGCATGCCGCGGGCACGTTCTGTTTTCAATTCCACATCGGGAATGGCGGCCACCGGAATGACCCCTGCGTGTGGCATGACCTTGGCACTGGCGAAACCGGCACCTTCTTGCCAGGAAACAGCGACGGCGCCAAAGATGGCCGGGGCCACGTTGTCCGGATGGCCTTCAAGTTCCGAGGCCAGCTGCAAAACCCAGGCATCGTCTTGCTGGTCGGCCGGGGCAACCAAGGCGTTGGCAGCCATGATGGCTGCCACAATGGCCGACGCCGAGGAGCCCAGGCCGCGGCCGTGTGGGAGTACGTTACTCGCCGAAACGCGCAATCCCCCACGGCTGTAGCCCAGGCGTTCCCAGACCAGGTCCATGGTCTTGACCACCAGGTGACTGGCATCCCTTGGCAGGGACTCAACCCCTTCCCCGCTTAGTTCAAACTCCAGCGCCGGGGTCTCCAACACGGTGATGCTCAAGGTGTCGTAGAGCGAAACGGCCAGGCCCAGGGAATCAAAGCCGGGGCCAAGATTCGCGCTGGTGCCGGGGACGCGCACGGTGGCGGTGGCCCCGGTTGCGGGAGTTTTCAGAAGCGGGGAAGTCATGGTGAGCCCTGTCATGATGGTGTGCTGCTAGTCCGTCAGGCCCAGTGCGGTGGCAACTGTGACCACGTCAAAGGGAACTGACTTCGGCTCGGCCGCGCTGCCATCGGCGTTTTTCAGGGCCCAGTCGGGATCCTTCAAACCGTGGCCGGTGACAGTGACGACAAAGGTCTTGCCTGTGGGGACCTGGCCGGCTGCGTGCTTCTTGATCAAGCCGGCAACACCTGCTGCCGAACCCGGTTCAACAAAGACGCCTTCCTTGGCTGAGAGCCAGCGGTGGGCGGCAAGGATTTCTTCATCCGTCACGGCTTCGATGAGTCCACCGGACTCATCGCGGGCCGCAATGGCCATGTCCCAGGACGCCGGGTTGCCAATGCGAATGGCCGTGGCGATGGTGTCCGGCTCGGTGATGGGGTGGCCGGCCACGAACGGTGCTGCGCCAGCTGCCTGGAAGCCCCACATGATGGGGGTGTGCGTGGAGACTGCAGGCAGGGTGCCGGCAGTTGCCGACTCGTAGGGGGCTGCGTATTCGCGGTAGCCCCTCCAGTAGGCGCTGATGTTGCCTGCGTTGCCAACGGGCAGCACATGGTAATCCGGAGCGTCACCCAGGGCGTCAACTACCTCAAAGGCGCCAGTCTTCTGGCCTTCAATGCGTGCCGGGTTAACCGAGTTCACCAGGAAAACGGGGTAGGAGTCAGCCAGCTTGCGGGCCACATCCAGGCAGTTGTCAAAGTTGCCGTCAACTTGCAAAATGGTGGCGCCGTGGGCCACGGCCTGGCTGAGCTTGCCCATGGAAATCTTGCCCTCAGGCACCAAGACCGCACAGGTGAGCCCGGCAGCCTTGGCATAGGCTGCCGCGGAGGCTGAGGTGTTGCCGGTGGAAGCGCAAACCACTGCCTTGGCCCCTGCCGCAACAGCTGCCGTCATGGCCATGGTCATGCCGCGGTCCTTGAAGGAACCGGTGGGGTTCATGCCCTCCACCTTCAGGTAGACCTTGGAACCGGTGAGCTCGGAAAGGTGCGTAGCGAACACCAGCGGTGTGCCACCTTCACCCAACGTGATGATCTTGGTTTCTGCCGTGACCGGCAAACGCTCTGCATATTCGCGGACAACTCCGCGCCACTGGTGAGCCATTAGACTCCCTCCACCCTCAAGACACTCGTTACGGAATTAATGATGTCAAGACCCTTGATGGCCTCAACAGTTGCTGCCAAGGCAGCCTCGCTGGCACGGTGTGTGACGATGCGCAGCTCTGCCGAGCCGGGCCCGTCGTGGCCGTTGCCTTCACTGTGCACTGTTTGTCGCATGGTCTCAATGGAGACACCATTCTGCGCAAAGAGCGCTGAAATCTTTGCCAGAACGCCCGGCTGGTCCGCCGCGTCTATGCCAATGTAGTACTGCGTGGTGACGGCTTCGATCGGCAGTACCGGCAGCACCTCAATGGTTGATTCGGTGCGGCCGGGGCCGCCCAAGACCATGCGGCGTGCAGCCGAGACAACATCGCCCATGACTGCGGACGCGGTGGGCGACCCACCGGCGCCACGACCATAGAACATCAATTCACCGGCCGATTCCGCCTCAACAAATACAGCGTTGAAGGCTCCGCGCACGGCACCCAGCGGGTGCTCACGGGGAATCAAGGTGGGGTGCACGCGGACGCTGACACCACTGGTGATCGCGCCGTCGCTGTTCGCTGCCTCAAGTTTCTCGGCAATCGCCAGCAGCTTGATGACGTAGCCGGCATCCTTGGCCGCTGCGATGTCAGCCGCCGTCACCTCGGTGATGCCCTGGCAATCCACATCCTCCAGTGCAAAGCGGGTGTGGAAGGCCAGTGAGGCCAAAATGGCGCCCTTGGCTGCCGCGTCGTGACCTTCAATGTCGGCTGTGGGGTCTGCTTCGGCGTAGCCCAGGCGAGTGGCGTCAGCCAACGCGTCAGCAAACTGGGCCCCGGTGGAATCCATTGCGTCCAGGATGTAGTTGGTGGTGCCATTGACGATGCCCATGATGCGGGTGATCTTGTCCCCGGCCAGGCTGTCATTGATGGGGCGCAGAATGGGGATGGCGCCAGCCACGGCAGCCTCGAAGGAGAGCTGGACGCCTGCGGCGTCAGCCTTCTCATACAAGGTGGGGCCATCCACTGCCAGCAGCGCCTTGTTTCCGGTGACAACTGCGGCGCCGTGCTCAATGGCTTCCAGAATCAGCGTGCGGGCCGGCTCCAAGCCACCCATGAGCTCAATGACAATGTCGGCTCCACGCACTAGCGCCGAGGCGTCGGTGGTAAATAGCTCGCGGGGCAGTTCAACCTCACGGGGCGCGTCAACGTTCCGCACGGCAATGCCCACCAACTCCAAACGGGCACCCGTGCGGGCAGCCAAGGCGTCGGCGTCGTCGAGCAAAATGCGCGCGACTTGCGAGCCCACATTTCCTGCTCCAAGGAGCGCCACTTTCAAGGTCTTGCTATTGGCGGTCACATCAGTGTCCGCGGTGTTGCGCTCTGTCAAAGTCCCTCTAGGCCCCTAAATCGCGTGCCAGCAAATCATCTTCGGTTTCGCCCCGCACAATCAAGCGTGCGGTGCCGTTTTTTACGGCGACGACGGGCGGACGGGGCACATAGTTATAGTTGCTGGCCAATGCCCAGCAGTACGCGCCCGTTCCGGGGACTGCAAGCAAATCCCCGGCCGCCACGTCATTGGGCAGATATACATCTCTAACAACAATGTCACCACTCTCGCAATGTTTGCCCACCACTCGGGACAAAGCTGGAGTCGCAATGGAGGACCTGTTGGCCACGACGGCCGAATAATCCGCGTCATAAAGCACCGGACGGGCGTTATCGCTCATACCGCCATCCACCGAAACATAGCGGCGCGGCGCCGTCACATCTTCTTGGCCGTCCACCTCAACCTGCACGGTTTTCAGCGTGCCGGTCTCATACAAGGTGAAGGTGGTGCTGCCGACAATGGCACGGCCGGGCTCAATGGACAGGCGCGGGCAGCTCATGCCCAGCTGTGCGCAAGTTTCTCGGACGACGGCGGCCATGGCCTCCGCGACCTCGGCGGCGGGCCGCGGGGTGTCCACTGCCGTATAGGCGATGCCGTAGCCGCCACCCAGGTCCAGCTCGGGCAGCGTGATGCTGTACTTGTTCTGGATTTCGTTGGTGAAAGCCAACAGCTTGCGGGCGGCAATTTCAAAGCCCTCGGCCTCAAAGATTTGCGATCCGATGTGGGCGTGGAAGCCCAGGAAGTTGATGCTCGCCGACTCCACGGCCAGCTTTGCGGCCGCCTCGGCAGCGCTCATGCCGGGTGCCTCCGGATCCTCGGCAATGAAGGAGAGGCCGAACTTCTGGTCCTCGTGCGCTGTGGCAATCGATTCGTGCGTGTGGGCGTGCACGCCGGGGGTCAGGCGCAACATGACGTTGGCCTTCACGCCGCGGGCGCCCGCAATGTCGGCCACCCGCGCAAGCTCATGCAAGCTGTCCACAACAATGCGACCCAGGCCCATGTCCAGGGCGCGGTTGATCTCGGCGCTGGACTTGTTGTTGCCGTGCAACCCCAGGTTTGCGCCCGACAGGCCGGCACGCTTGGCCACGGCCAGTTCACCGCCGGAGCACGTGTCCAGGCGCAGGCCCTCGGAATCCACCCAGCGGGCCACTTCGGTGGACAAGAAGGCCTTGCCTGCGTAGTAGACGTCCACGCCGCCGCAAATGTCTTTGAATGCCTGATCAAAGGCAGTCTTGAACGTCCGTGCACGGGCGCGGAAGTCGTCCTCGCTCATGACGAACAGCGGGGTGCCAAACTGGGCCTTCAGTTCACTCACCGGGATGCCACTGATGGTGACTTCCCCGTTTGGTCCGCGTTCGACGTCGTGCGCCCACATGGCAGGGACAAGCTCATTGACGTCACCGGCGGCAGGCAGCCACGCCGGTGCCAGCTCGGCGCCGGCCATCTGCTGGACCGCTGAGGTTGTGTCAGTCATGGCTTACATCCGTTCCGGAGCTGAGACACCCAACAGGGACAGGCCGTTGGCGAGAACCTGGCCCACGGCGTCGTTGAGCCAGAGGCGGGTGCGGTTCGTGTCGGTGATGGCTTCCTCGCCCATGGGGGTCACGCGGCAGGCGTCGTACCAGCGGTGATAGGCGCCGGCGATGACTTCCAGGTGGCGGGCCACGCGGTGCGGTTCGCGGAAGGAGGCGGCCTGGTTGAGCACGCCCGGGTACTGGCCCAGCACGGCGAGGAGCTCAGACTCCGTTGCGTGGGTCAGGGATGCTGCATCAAAGGAGGTGCGCTCCACGTCTGCGGCTGCTGCGTTGCGGCCCACCGCGCGGGTGCGGGCATGGGCGTACTGCACGTAGAACACGGGGTTCTCGTTGGACTTCTTGGTCAGCACGTCCAAGTCGATGTCAATGTTGGAGTCGGAGGAGAAGCGGGCCAGCGAGTAGCGGGCGGCGTCCGTGCCAACAACCTCCACGAGGTCTTCCATGGTGACCACTGTGCCGGCGCGCTTGGACATGCGGACTGGCTTGCCGTCCTGAACCAGGTTCACCATCTGGCCGATGAGGACCTCAACGCGGTTGGCGTCATCGCCCATGGCCGCAGCTGCTGCCTTCAGGCGGGCAACATAGCCGTGGTGGTCGGCGCCGAGCATGTAGATGCACAGGTCAAAGCCACGGTCGCGCTTGTTCTTGAAGTAGGCTATATCGCCGGCAATATAGGCTGCGTTGCCGTCACTCTTGATGACCACGCGGTCCTTGTCGTCGCCGTAGTCGGTGGAGTTCAGCCACCAGGCGCCGTCCTTGAGGTACATGTTGCCGGAGCCCTTGAGCTGGTCCAGAAGCTTCTCCACGGCACCGTTCTCAAACAAAGAGTTCTCGTGGAAGTAGACATCAAAGTCCACGCCGAACTCGTGCAGGGAGGCGCGGATGGCGGCAAACATGAGCTCAACGCCCTGGGCGCGGAACTCTTCCTGAGGATCCGCTGAGTCAAGGATGCCGGGGTTGTTCGCCATGACTTCCTTGGCGATGTCCTCGATGTAGTCGCCGCCGTAGCCGTCTTCCGGTGCGGCCTCGCCCTTGGCGCTGGCCAGCAATGAGCGGGCAAACTTGTCAATCTGGTTGCCGTGGTCATTGAAGTAGTACTCACGAGTGACGTCGGCGCCCTGAGACTGGAAGATGCGGGCCAGGGAGTCGCCCACTGCTGCCCAACGGGTGCCACCGAGGTGGATGGGGCCGGTGGGGTTGGCGGAGACGAATTCCAGGTTGATCTTGGTGCCGGCCATGGCTGCAGTGGTGCCGAAGCTTTCGCCGGCTTCAACGATTGCCTTGGCCAGTTCGCCTGCAGCGGCAGCGTCAAGAATGATGTTCAGGAAGCCGGGACCGGCAATGTCCACCGTGGAAACGCCGGGAATTTGCGCCAGGCGGGTGCTGAGGACTTCGGCGATTTTGCGCGGCGGAACTCCCGCCGGCTTGGCCAGCTGGAGGGCAATATTGGTGGCCCAGTCGCCGTGCTCGCGGCTCTTGGGCCGGTCCACCTTGACTTCCGTGGGCAGGGCCTCGACGGGAACACTGAGTTCACCGGCGTCGACGGCATCTTTTAGGCAGGTGGTAATGGCGGCAGAAAGTTCTTCAGGAGTCACACCCCTAAGTGTACGGTTCTCCCCGTTCCCTCCCCCAATCCTGCTAGGACTTGACGGGAGCTTGCGCGAAATCGTCCTCGAGCATCTTGGGGCGGCAGATGATCCAGGCGCCGGCCCCCAGAAGCATCAAGGTGGCGAACAGGAACAGGAACGGGGCCGTCCACGAGCCCGTCCACTGATGCAGCAGGCCAAAGAACAGCGGACCCGTGCAGGCGAAGGTGTAGCCCATCCCCTGGCTGAATCCAGAGAGCGCTCCGGCCCCGAGCTGGGTCCGGGTGCGGTGGTTGATCAGCAGCAGCGACAGCGGGAACGTTCCAGGGCCCAAACCGGCCAGTGACACCCAAATCCAGGTGCCCGACGCCGGTGAAAGCAGCAGCCCCAGGTACCCCGCGATGAAGCAGCCCAGCATGACCAGCACAGCCGGGAAGGGATTGCGCATTTTTGCCGCGATGAGAGGGATAGCAAGGCTCAATGGCAAGCCCAGGGCCGCAAAGAGGGCCAGCATTGAGCCGGCGGCTCCCCTGTCCAGACCGGCCTCAGTAAGGATGGCCGGCAACCAGGCGAACATGGCATAGGTATTCAGGGACGTGCAGCCGAACATGAGCGTCAGTCCCCACGCGGTGGGCGAGCGCCACAGGTTCATTTTTGGCGCCTTGGCCGGTGAGACTGTTGCCGAGGATGACTTGATCACCAAGTCCGCCTCGGCGGGCACAGCGGCGGGCGGGGTTCTCGGGGAAGCCGGGTTCGACGTCGTCCGTGGTGACATGAAGGCAACCAGCCACGGGATCAAGGCAATGGTGCTGATCCCGGCCCACGCAGCAAGGGAAAGCTGCCAGGAAGTGGCGTCGGCGATGGGGACCGCGAGCTGGGCCGGAATGGCCGTGCCGAGCGAAAGTGCTGTCACATAGAGGGCCGTCATCAGGCCCACCTTGGCGGGGAAATACTTCTTGACCAGCGGCGGCAGGAGCACGTTGCCGGCGCCCAGGCCGCCAAAGGCAATCACCGAAAAGACCAGAAAAAGTGGGGTGTTGGGTGCCAGGACGCGGGCAATCTGACCCACAATCCCCACCAGAATGGAAAGAATGATGAGTTTTTCCAGGGAGGCCCAGCGGATCACATAGGGGGTCAGAAAGCCGAAAAGCCCGAACGCCGCGGTGGGAAGCATGCCCAGGATGCCGATGGAAGTGGCACTCAGCGGGAGGTCGTTGTTAATGCTGGTAATGAGTGGCGGCACCACAGTCACAGCGGATCGCAGCGTCAACGCCGTCAGGATTATGGCCGCCGCGAGAATCCATGCGGAGGGACGCAATTTGCCTACCATGTGTTCACCATTGCCCCAACGTTACCCCGCGGGTGTTGGTCCCGACAGCATTATTCGGCGGCCGCGGTGATGATGCTTGCCACGTGCTTAGGGCTGTTGTGGACCCGGTTTTACATTGGGCGCCCCGCACCTGCTAAGCTCTTTCTCGTTCCCTTTGGCAGCCACGGTTGCCACGCCTTCGTAGCTCAGGGGATAGAGCGTCGGTTTCCGGTACCGTAGGTCGGGGGTTCGAATCCCTCCGAGGGCACACAAAAAACCCCGCCAATTCATTGAATTGGCGGGGTTTCTTTATGCCTTCTTTATTGCGACGCGGCCCAATCCGCAACCCGCTGCGCGCTTTCATCCTCGGAGAGGTCCTGAACCCGCGTCATGATGGACCACCGAACACCGAAGGGGTCCCTGATGCTGGCGAAACGGTCGCCCGAGACAAAATTGGTGACGGGTTCCCGAATCACTGCCCCGGCCTCCTGAGCCCGGGCCACCAGAGCATCCACATCCGGGCAGTAGAAGCCCATCGAATAGCAGTCGTTGTCGCCTTCCGGGGACGAAACCAGATGGTAGTGCGGACTCGGTTCACCGATCTGCAGGCGGCCCTGGCCAAAGTCGAGCTCGGCGTGCACCACCACGCCGTCGAACTCGGTAACACCGAGCACCCGGGCGCCAAACACTTCTGCATAGAATGCGAGCGCGACCTTGGCACCCGGGATGGCCAGAAACGGCGTCAGGGATGTGAAGCCGAGCGGAACCCCCTGAGTGGTGAATTCTCCATTGGCTGCTGCGGTCAATTCTGGGCTCTTGTTTTCAGTCATGGAAGCGACGGTACTCATAGTCACGGAAATAAGCTTGTAGATTCGCGACAGCACAAAAAGTAGACTCGGTGCGTGGCGAGTCCCTTCAAAGGCATCCTGTACCCCACCCGATTGCCAACATTTCACCGTTTGCCCGCACCAGATTCCGTTAAGGACCTGGTGCAGTGGTTTTGGATCCCGGAATGGGACATTGAACCTGGCCGTTCATCCCGACAGCAGTTGATAGCCTTCGCCGCCTCCAATCTGGTGGTTCAGCCCCACGCAGTGGAGTTCTCCGGCCCGACCACCCGCACCTCACACCGTGATCTCACCGGCCATGGGTGGGCCGTGGGGGCGCTGCTGCGCCCGGCTGCCATTCCCGCCTTCACCACGGATCCCGCAGCATTGCGCGATCGCGAGGTGGCCCTGAGTCTTCCGGCCTTGCAATCTGCCGTGGTGGCGGCGATGGGTGGCGCCGACCCCGCTCAGCGCCGAAACGATGCCGTTGAGGAATTCACGGCGTGGCTCCTGGAAACCGTTGCCGAGGTCTCCCCCGAAGCCTTGCTGGCCAATTCCATGGCGGAGCTGCTTGGGTCCTCACCGGAAGTAGTCCGGATCGAGGACGCAGCACAGCAGCTGGCGGTGTCGCCGCGGACCCTTCAACGGCTGGCCAAGAAGTACGTTGGGCTGAGTCCGGCTGCCTTGATTCGACGACGGCGCCTGCAGGAGGCCGCCGACAAGGTCCGGACCCACCCCGGGCTTGACCTGGCCGGGATCGCCGCCGACCTTGGCTACGCCGATCAAGCCCATCTGGCCAATGACTTCCAACGATTCCTGGAATTCTCCCCCAGCAGTTACCGCAGCACA
The DNA here is from genome assembly GCF_002909415.1 of Arthrobacter glacialis. NCBI lineage: Bacteria > Bacillati > Actinomycetota > Actinomycetes > Micrococcales > Micrococcaceae > Arthrobacter > Arthrobacter glacialis. The sequence goes on from NZ_PPXB01000004.1 coordinate 242,055, forward strand.
GTGAACGGACCGCACCCCTAACCCACTGCTTCCTCTCAGGATTCGCTCACAATCCCGTGACAACGTTGATCCGATGGACTTGCTTCAGGAACACCACAGCCCCACACGACGGTCCCGGAAACGCCCGGTACTGAACCTTTTTGTGCTGCTCGGTTCCCTGACTTTGACCTTCATATTGCTGGCCCACGCATGGCTCCCGGAAATCGCCGGGCTGGGTCTCATTGTGGATTCGGGCCTGATCTGGTTTGGCGCCCTGATCCCTGTCCTTGGCCTGCTGGCCCTCGCCGCGCGACCCAGGCAGCTGGCCGTTGCCGTCCTGGTGCCAGCACTGGTCTGGGCGCTGCTTTTTATTCCGGGAATGGTTCCCCTGGCCTGGTCCGCGCCTGCATCATCGGAAGCGTCGTTGAGCGTTGTCAGCCAAAACGTTCAGGCCGGATCAGGCACCGCGGGCGACTCGGCCAGGAGCCTTGCCGCCACAGGCGCCCAGGTTATTGCCTTGCAGGAGATCGACGGCGCGTCCCGGGACGCCGTGGACGCCGAGCTCAACCCCCACTACGAATTCTCTTACCGCATTGGCACTGTTGGGCTGTGGAGCAACTACCCCATCCTCAACCCCTCACCGCAGGGCCTGGGCCTGGGCTGGAACAGGGCCTTGTCGGCGGATCTTGATACGCCCGGCGGCCTGGTGCGCATCTATGTGGTGCACGCTGCATCCGCCCGGCCGTTGGAGCATTCCGACAGGGACACCATGCTGGCCAGCCTTGCCCAGACAATAGACGAGGACCCGAGCAAGAAGGTCATCGCGGTGGGCGACTTTAATGCAGCGTCCACCGACAGATACTTCTCCGCCCTCACCAAACACCTGAGTGAACCCGCCCAGGACGACGGTTTGGCGGGGTTCACCTGGCCTGCCAATCCGATGCCAATCACCCGTCTGGACCATATTCTCCAACGCGGCTTGACCGTTACCTCAAACTCTGTGGTGCCCGCCGGGGCCAGTGACCACCTGGCCATCCACGCCAGCTTCAACCTGTAGCTTCAACCTGTAGACGGTCCCCAGCGGGGAAAACCTTGACTTCCAGCCGCTCTTCCGAGAGGCTCATGCCCAAGGGCGTCAATGAAAGGTCTCCGTGGAAAAACTCACTTTCCCCCATTTTCCGCGCGATTTTGTGTGGGGCGTTTCCACCGCCGCATACCAAATTGAGGGCGCAATTAAAGAAGATGGCAGGGGCCCTTCGAGCTGGGATGCCTTTGTGGCTGAGCCGGGGCGAATAGTCAATGGTGACACCGGAGATGTTGCCTGCGACCACTACCACCGCTACCCGGAAGACATCGCGCTCATGAGTGAACTGGGTGTGGATGCCTACCGCTTTAGTTTCTCCTGGTCACGGATACAGCCGGGCGGAACCGGGCCGGTGAACCCGGCCGGCCTGGCTTTCTACGACAGGCTTGTTGACGGTTTGTTGGAGTCGGGCATCGCCCCCAGCCCAACACTGTTCCACTGGGACACCCCGCTGGAACTCGAACAGAGCGGCGGCTGGCTCAATCGCGACACTGCCAGCCGTTTTGCCGACTACGCACTCATTGTGGGCGAACACTTTGCCGACAGGATTCCCCGCTGGATCACCATCAACGAACCAGTGGTGTTGACCATGCTCGGCTACGGGGCAGGCATCCAGGCGCCAGGACTTTCGTTGGGCTTTGACGCACTCCCCGCAGCCCACAACCTCCTATTGGCACATGGTCTGGGCGTTCAAGCCTTGCGATCCGCCGGTGCGGGGAACATTGGCATCGCCAACAACCATGCCGCAACCTGGCCGGCCAGTGAGCGTGAAGAGGACCTGCAGGCTGCCGGGCTCTACGACAACGTGGCCAACTGGATCTTTGCCGACCCCATTCTCGCTGGCGCCTACCCCCAGGAGTTGGCCCCCTTCCTGCCGCCCATTCCCGAGGGCGATTTGGCCACCATTTCAACCCCCATCGACTGGTACGGCATCAACTCCTACAACCCCACTCTGGTGGGTGCGCCCGCAGGTGGGGAGGCAGCACTAATTGACGGCCATGCCCTGGACTCGACCCTGCCGTTCTCCTTGCGGACGCTCGAGGGGTACCCCCGCACAGACTTTGACTGGCCAATTGTGCCGGAGGCGTTCACCGAGTTGCTGCTCGGTTTCAAGGAGCGCTATGGCGAAAAGTTGCCGCCCATCTACATTACCGAGAACGGCGCCGCCGTCAATGATGGTCCCGATGGTGAAGGACGGGTGCGGGATGCGCGCCGGATCGAGTACACCAACGGCCACCTGCATGCCCTAAAGACCGCCATGGACGCAGGGGTCGATGTCAGGGGCTACTTCCACTGGTCCCTGCTGGATAACTTTGAGTGGACTGTGGGCTTCTCTCAGCGATTCGGACTGGTCCATGTTGACTACGAAACCCAAAAGCGCACTCCCAAGGATTCCTACCACTGGTACCAACAGCTGATCCGCCACACAAAAAGCGCCGCCCCAACCAAAATGGAAGCAAACGGCGCCCCTGTACAGTGAGCAACACCATCGTGGACGCCACCAGCTGGTGGACTGCCGCAGAAATAAGGAGCTCCTTGTGACAGAAATCGGCACCGAACGCCCCACGGCATCCACCTCCGCGGGTGACGTTCAAGGGTCCGTGAGTCACGGCGTCGAACACTATTTGGGCATACCCTACGCCAGCGCACCAACAGGCGCACTGAGGTTTGCCCTGCCCGCACCGGTGACGCCGTGGGAGGGCGTGCGCAGCGCCACGGAGCTGGGCCCCACTGCGCCCCAAAACCCCTACGCCGGCGCCATGGCGAGGATTCTGCCCACAGTGATCATCCCCGGCGATGACTATTTGAACCTCAACATTGCCGCACCCGCCGAGCGTGGCGAGGGACTGTTGCCGGTCATGGTGTGGTTTCACGGCGGCTCGCTGCAGCATGGTTCCAACGCCTTGAGCGGGTACCAAGGTGGCGCATTCGCCCGTGATGGCGTGGTCTATGTGGCGCCCAACTACCGGCTGGGTGCCGAGGGATTTTCCGTCCTTGAGGATGCCCCGCTGAACTTGGGCCTGGCGGATCAGCTGGCGGCGCTGCGCTGGGTCCAGGCTGAAATTGCTGCCTTTGGCGGCGACCCTACCCGCGTGACGGTGTTTGGCCAGTCTGCCGGGGGCAACACGGTGGCAGCCTTGCTGGCCCACCCGCAGGCATCGGACCTGTTCAGCCGCGCCATCATTCAAAGCGGACCGCTCACCGCACAGCCAGCGAAGAAGTCTGGCAGGATCACCGCCAAGATCGCCAAGGATCTGAAGGTTTCGGCCACCCGGGACGACTTTGCCCGGACGACTCCTGAGGAACTTTTGGCCGCCCAGGCACGGGTCACCGCCGGTTCCACCCCCATTACGGGAGGGGCAGGTTACGCCCTGACTCTGGATCCGGCGCTGGTGCCGGCGAACCCCTTCGATGCCCTGACTTCCGGGGCCGGAACAGGGATCCCCCTGCTCATTGGGACAACCACGGACGAGGCCCGGCTGTGGCTGGTCCCCTCCGGTCTGGTCATGAAACTCAAGGGCATCCATCTGGCCCTTGCTCGGCGCAAAGTTGGCATCTCCGCCGCCGCCGTCATGCTATTCAAGCGCAACCGCCCCCACTCCATCACGGGTGAAATCCTCGGTGCACTGGCCACCGACAAGCTGCTGCGTGTGCCAGTCAACCAGCTCGCCGATGCCCGCTTGTCCGGACCGGCGCCCACTTTTGTGTATGAGTTCGCTTGGCAGAGCCCTGTGGAGTATCTGCGAGCCGCACACGCCGTCGAACTTGGATTTGTCTTTGACGATCTGTCCTCCCCCGATTCGCTGGGGTTGGCCGGCAGCACCGCCCCGCAAGCGCTGGCCACCGAGATGCACAAGGCGTGGGTGGACTTTGCCGTTTCCGGGAGCCCCGGCTGGCAGCCTTGGACAGCTCACCGGCCCGTCAAGATGTTCGACGGCGCAGGCAACCCCGTGGTCCTGGCACCACGGGATGACGAACGCGCAGCACTCACTCCGTAGCGGGCTTAACTCCCTCGCAACATCTGATGTCTACTACCCGTTGACGAATAGACAAGTTGCTCTAATTGACAATGTTGTTATCGAGAACTTTCCCGTAATATTCAGCACCAACAAGCCCTCTGCGAGTATCTTGAATCACATACATCCGATGTTTAAGTTGGGTGTGGGCGGCGTTGCCTGACCAAATCATGGCTGTGCCGACCTGAGACTGGTTCATTTACAAGGGAGAAGCCTTCATGATTTTCGACTCCGTCCGCATCAAGGCGAAAGGTGCGCCTGCGCCTGCACCGCCAAGTTCCCGGGGCAAATCCCGGAAAGCCCCTGCCCTGGCCGGGCTTGCCACGCTGGGCCTGGTGGGGGCCCTCATGGCACCGAACCTTGCGGCCCAGGCAGCTACGAGCGATTCGCTCAACGTGGGGTTCAACGGTTCCCTGGTGGGCAACACCGCCTACACCACCACAGGGGATGAAATCATGCACGGCGTACTCAACCGGGTGACCGGCAATGAGGAGCAGGTCCCGCTCTCCGGCGTGCGGCTCACGGGCGGCGCCCAGGGCATCCGCTACGCACCCACCGACATGACCACCGGCACCGACACGGCGGACCAGGGCTTCTTGGGCGAGGTGAAGTTCACGCCCGCCAGCTCTGCGGACTTGTCCACCATTTTCTCCGCTGGCGGCAACTTCTATATCCGCGCCCAAAGCGGCGAGCTGCGCTACGGTTTCGACTCCCTCACCGGATCAACCTGGACATCCAACAAGGCCACTTTTGCGTACCCGGCCCTGAACAAGGAACACGCACTTTCCTTCCACTACTTCCCCACGGCGACAGGCGCCACGCTCACCGTCATGCTCGACGGCGTGACGCTGCCAGCCGTGAGCAGCACGGCCCCGGCGAAGAACGCCGCCAACCTGGGCTCCATTTTTGGTTTCGGTTACGAGATCAACCCGGGCGGATCCGGACGAGGATTCAGCGGCATGCTGCACGATGCCCGCTTGGCCAAGGCAGCGGGTGCCTTCGCCCCCTCCGCCTTTGAATACCAGCCCAAGCCCGCCTCCACAGATCTGCTTGACGTCTCCTACGACGGCGCACTGGCAGGCAACGCCTACATGGCCTCCGGCAGCGATGTACTGCTGGGCACCCTGAACCGCCGAGCCGGCACCGAGACTGTTGCCGGGGGCAAAGCCACCCTGACGGCCACCGACGAGAGTATGGACTTCACGGCAACAGCCTTTCCGCTCGGCACCACCAAGCTGGACAAGGGCTTTGTTGCCGAGGCAACGTTCACACCGTCCGGACCCCAGGTTGCCCAGGCACCCGTGATCGCCGTTGGCGGCAATCTGTTTGCCCGCTACAACAACGGCGGGACGTCGTTTGAATACGGCTTTAGCTCCAACGCGAGCGGCTCCTGGAAGACCTACTCCGAGTCAGTTCCGGTGCCTGAAGTCAACAAGCCGCACACTTTCTCCATGGTCTATGTGCCCAAGAGCGACGGCACCGCCGAGGTGGTTGCCGGCATGGACGGGAAGCTGCTGGCGCCCGTGACAGGCCTGCAGGCCATTAACAACTCCGCATCCAACACCACGGCAACCTTCGGTGCCGAGGTGAAGGAAGCCGCAAACAACCGTGCCTTCAAGGGATCATTGGACAAGACCCGCTTCGCCGCACTGACCGCCGGCTACGAGCCCGCAGCCGTGAAGTACCAGGACCTCACTCCCGGCGAGCCCGAGGTGTGCGAGCCTCTTCTGGTTGATCCGGCCAACTACATCTCCGTCAGCACGGGCGACTGCGAAGCCAATATCCTGGCCAAATCAGCGCTCGTGCGCCCCACCAAGGCACAGCTGGAATGGCAGGAGTCCCGCCAGACAGCTTTCCTCCACTTCGGCATCAACACCTTCTACAACCAGGAGTGGGGCCACGGCACCGAAGACCCCGCCCGTTTCAACCCCACGGACTTTGACGCGGACAGCTGGGTCAAGACCCTGCGCGACAACGGCTACCGCTACGCAGTGTTGACTGTTAAGCACCACGACGGCTTCTTGTCCTACCCCTCCCGCTACACCGACTACACGGTGGCATCCTCACCGTGGAAGAACGGCAAGGGCGACGTGGTGAAGGAATTCACCGAGGCCGCCCACAAGTACGGCATGAAGGTTGGCCTGTACATGTCCCCCGCCGACTCCAACCAGGAAGTCGACGGCGTGTTCGGCAACGGCAGCGCCAAGAGCGAACGCACCATCCCCACCCTTGTTGCCGGCGATGACCGCGCAGGCAAGACCATCCCCTCCTTCAAGTACCAGGCCACCGACTACGGCGCCTTCTTCCTGAACACCCTGTACGAGATCCTGACCCAGTACGGCCAGGTTGATGAGGTCTGGTTCGACGGCGCCCAAGGCAACACGGGCAAGCAGGAGTTCTACGACTACCCCGCGTTCTACGACATGATTGCCAAGCTTCAGCCCCAGTCAGTGGTCGCTGTAGGCGGCAACGACGTTCGCTGGATCGGCAACGAGCAGGGCGTGGCCCGTGCCAATGAATGGGGCGTGCTGCCCATCACCCGTCCCACGGACGGAGGCAAGATCAAGTCCGTTGCATCAGAGGGTTCGGACAATCTCGGCTCGCGGTCTTCCGTGATCAGTTCGGTCAAGAACGGCCAGGCCAACAGCCTGCACTGGTGGCCGGGCGAGGCTGACATGCGCCTGACCCAGGGCTGGTTTGCGCACCCCAACGATGCCCCCAAGCAGCCCGCCGAAATGATGAACAAGTACTACCAGTCCGTTGGCCGAAACTCTGTGCTGCTGCTCAACGTTCCCCCCACCACCACGGGCAAGTTTGCGCCTGCCTCGGTGACAGCACTGCAGGGGTTCAAGACGGCTCGGGACAAGTCGTTCACTAATGATCTGGCGTTGGGCCTGCCCGTGTCAGTCAACGGCGAAAACTCCATGTTGCTCACGGATGACAATGCCCGCACGGGCGCCAGCCAGGCCCTGAGCGTGGATTCCGTGGTGGGCATCGATCTGGGCTCGGCCAAGGCCGTCAGCAACATCTCGTTGAGCGAACACGTGCTTGAACACGGCCAAACAGTGGAGAAGTTCACTGTGGAAGCCAAGGTCAATGGCACGTGGACGGCCGTCAACAATGACGCCACCAACGGTGGCGGAACAGGCGGGGGCACCATCGGTGTCACACGCATCCTGAAGTTTGCCGCCCCTGTGACGGCACAGGAATTCCGCGTCACCATCAAGGAAACCCGTGCACCCGCGCACCTGTCCAACCTCTCGCTCTACGGTGATTTGGCAGCTGCCCCCGCGCCTGCCATGAACCTCTATGTTGACTGCAAGGCCCCACTTGCCGGGATTGGCACCGAGGCCCGCCCATTCAACTCCCTAGAGCAGTTCCGCCAGTTGGAAATCGCCACCGGAGCCACCATCGCGTTCAAGGCCGGTACCGACTGCACAGCATCCGACACCCCCTTCTGGGGCTATGGAACGGCTGCTGCGCCAATCACCGTCACCTCGTACGGCACAGGCGCGGCAGCGTTGATCGGCGGCAAACCACTGGCCGAGAAGTTTGGCGCGTTCGCCTCCAAGGGCTGGACGGTCGCAGGCGTGGTGGAACCCGCCACACCGACAACGAGCCTGAGTGCGGCCACTGTTGAGGCCGGCAAGAGCGTCACAGTCACCCTGGCCGGCTTTTCAGCCAATCAGGAAGCCACGCTGGAACTGCGTCCGGGAGCCATCAGCCTGGGCAAGATCACCACGAATGCCCAGGGCGGTGCAACCATTGCCGTTACAGTTCCGGGCGCAACGTCTGCCGGGGACTTCACAGTGGCGGCGACCCAAGGTGCAAAGACTGCCTCTGCGGCACTAAAGGTCACGGCTCCGGTGGTGGTTCCCACTACGGCGCCACCAACAGTTCCGGCAACTACGGCGCCGCCCACAACGGCTGCTCCCACCACGGCACCACCCACTACGGCGCCACCAACAGTTCCGGCAACTACGGCACCAGCCACCACGACTCCTGCCAGCGGTGAGCCGGCGGGCACGGTCAACAAGGAAACCGTGGCTGCGGGTTCCGAGCTGACCATGACCGGCAAGAACTTCAAGCCGGGGAGCACCGCAACCTTTACCCTGCATTCGGACCCCGTGGTCCTGGGCACCGCGGGGGTGGCAGCCAACGGGACTGCAACCCTCACGGCCACGGTGCCAGTGAGTGTCCCCGCGGGTGTCCACACGATTGTCATCAGCGGCACCGCTGGTGACGGAAGGGCAGCTGAAGTCAGCATCACGGTGAACGTGGCAGCGGCTGGCGGTCCGTCAACATCGGCCACCTCCCCGTCCACTGCCGCTGCGACGGCTGCCACCACCCCAGCAGCCGCTGACAAGGGCGATCTGGCAACCACAGGGTCCACCGCAACGTCAGGGCTCCTGTTGGCGATGGTCCTTCTGCTGGCCGGATCAGCTTCTGTCCTGATGATCCGACGTCGCGGCAAGCGGGCATAGCTGGTCTGAACACCACAACTGAATAAAGTCTGTGCCCGGTACACACGGTGTGCCGGGCACAGCTGTTCCCGTCGCGGATTGGCGGCCGTTGTAGCCTGTATCCATGACGACTATTTTTGATGAGACCTATTGGAACGAGCGCTACGGCAACAGCGGCAAGATCTGGAGCGGCAACCCCAATCCGCAACTCGTCGCCGAGGCTGCTGCACTCGATTCCGGTTCGGTACAGGCGCCCAAGAAAGCACTCGACGTCGGCTGCGGCGAGGGCGCCGATTCCGTCTGGCTGGCCGGGCAGGGCTGGCAGGTGACGGGTGTGGACATCTCCACGGTTGCTTTGCAGCGTGCAGCTGCCCACGCGGCCGAGCTGGAGCTTCCCGGATCCGTCGCCTGGGAGCACCACGACCTGCTGGGCTGGACTCCTCCGGCAGCCTCGTTCGACCTGATCTCGGCCCAATTCATGCACCTGCCGCGCCCTGATCGCGACAAGTTGTTCGCACGGCTGGCGGCAGCCGTTGTCCCGGGTGGGACGCTGCTGATCGTGGGGCACGCGCCGTCGGACAGTGCAGCTGGCGCCCACCGGGCACTGGGTGCGGATATGTTCTTCACTGCCAAGCAGATCGCCGAAGCCTTGGACCCCTCACAGTGGGACGTGGTGGTTGCCGCATCCCGTCCCCGAAGTGCGTCAGGGCCCGACGGCGAAACCATCACCATCCACGACGAGGTCATGCGGGCCGTACGGTTGAAGTGAGTTACCGTCGATGCCTGCGGCGACGTCCTTGAGGGCCTGGCAGCGGGGGCGCTGTGGAGATATATCGGTGCCCCGTTGGAGTTTTGATTTCGGTGATGGGCGGGCCCTCGCGTGCAACAGAAGCCTCGGCAGCCTTGGTGGACGACCAGCCCGGCGCTTCCTTTGCCTGGTTGCAGTCGGAGCACAGGGCTTGGCCGTTGTCCACGGACGTGGCGCCACCGGCCGCATAGGCCTTGATGTGGTCGTATTCGCGAATGGGCGCATCACAATACGGTGTTTGGCATCGCTGGTCCTGGAGTCTAAGGAACTCTTTCATGCCCTCAGGGAAGAGTCTGGCTTGAGAGTCCATGGCCATGAGCTGGTTGGTCTCCGGATGCGTAAACAGCCTCTTCAGCCACACTTGCGCGGCAGACCCGCCACCGCCACCGCCACCGCCAAGTACCATGCTGCGCGCAATGGGCGCCGGAATGGGGTCGTAGCCGACCAGCACAGCCGGATCGTTTGCACTGCCAAAAAGCGATCTGTCAGTCATGACCAGTTCTAAGGAAATACTGGCTTCATCTACAGTGGTGCACAATGTCTGGACTTGGGTCCCGCCCGTTAGAGCTATTGCCTGCAAACTAGCCTGATCCTGCGCAGAACCTCCCACCGGCACACCCCTGTGGTCGCTCGGTGTTCCGGCGCCATCGTTGCAGGGGGCATGCTGGACCAGCCGGTGCATGAGCGCATCCGCCATGATCTGCCCCTTGCCCCGTTCGTCACCGGACGCCCTGAGGCTGTCGGCAACCTTGGTGAGCGCGGTCAGAATGCGGACCCCTTGTTTCAGCGGTATCAGCGCGGTCAGGTAGGTCATGCCGTCGGCGGCCGGGCGAAGCGAGACATATCTGTCCCCCATGGCTTTCTCATGGCGCTTCACAAAAGCCAGGGGATCCAGGGTATAGGCGGCCTTTCTTGCCGCGGCGCCCAGTTCCCTATTGCCCAGAAGTCCGACGGCGTCCGGGTCCCCGCAGATGGATTGGTCCACATGGGCCCGGTCCGCCAATGAAAGGAACACTGTTTCCTTGGCGATAGTCCCAGCCTTGTACTCGCTGATCCGGCCCTGTGAAAAGGCCCTCATGCTGTAGGGCAATTCCCGCACCAAAACTTCAGACAATTCACACAGCTGGCGCCCGCGGTGGGGAGATTCATGGCGGGCCAGGGCCAGCTGATGGGCAATGCCCCTGCCCAGTTTTTCCTTGGGAATTCCTGCACGAGCCTGTTCAAGCCGCTGTTGGGCAACGAACAGTGTCTGGGCGTGGGCTTGGGTGGCGGAAATGGCATTCTTGGCTTCCTCCAGGACACCAATGAGATCGATCAGGGCCGCGCCCGAGATTTGATCCACAGTATGAGGATCAAATCCGCCCGCATCTGCTGAACCGCCCAGGGAGGTGAGGACCCCTGTGGCCAAGGCGGCCTGGGACTCGGACTTGGTGGACGCAGTCCTAGCTGTTGCCACGCGCTGGCTCAAATGGGCCAGCACTTCCGCGGTGCGCCCTTCGCGGACACCCGCCGCCACAGCCGCTGTGGCGGCAGCAACCTTGCCCCGTTCCTGCCGGGAAAACTCGTGTGCAAGTGCGGCATCCAGCTGTGCTAGGACCACAGGGTCGAAGAAGCCGCCGCAGAATTCCAGCATGGCGGTACCGATGGCCACCATGTCGTGGCACTTTTCCATGGCCGCTGCGCCAGGGTTTGCAGGGCTTTCGGTCACCTGAGAGATGACGGCTCCAAACGGCGGGATACCTCCTTCGGCGGCCCCTGCCACGTCGGCGGCCAGCCCGGCAGGGTCCATGGCCGTGGGGTCGAGCCATTCGGGTACAGCCATGCCGCTCACCGCCTTGCCAGTCCAGCTCCAGCTCCGAGAACCAAAGCCCTTGATGTGGCCAAATCCTGAATCGATAATCAAATATTTATACGGATTACATCTGTTCTTCTTATACATAGATTCTATCGCCCGGCTCTGACATTCTGGCAGCCCTGCAAGGCCTTTGAGCGAAATCTGTGGATGGCGGCACGCCCAGCGTTGCCTGTGGAGGAATCAATCAGGAAAAGGGCCACGAAGCAACGATGACCCACTCCAGCCACATGGAAGTGACAAGGCCGGCGCCCGCGTGATCCATGAAAGACTTTCCCCCATGACCAAATTGATTGCTGCGTTGGCGATTCTTGCCGCCCTGGCCTGGGCCGCCACTGCCACCGCATCATGGATCGCCAAAAAGAAGGCACCGTTAGCCATTGGCGCCGGCAGGGCACAGATCCATGCCACGCCTGTTGAGCAGGATAGGGCCATGAAGAAAGCCCAATGGCGCACAGCGGCAGCAATCGCCTTTGCAGCGGTCATGTTTGCCACCTTTTTCCGGCTGTCCGTTGGCCTGTCCGGCCAAGAGGGCCTGCCGGTTGCCGTCACCGCCGGGCTCTCGGCCAGCGGCGGGCTGCTCCTGTTCTCCGCCCTCCCCGCCACCAAAATTCCGGCCAGCAACACCAGGTTCCCGCTGCTGCCTAAGCGCGCATTCCTACTCCCGGCCGCGATTCTGGCTGCTTTCACGGCTTTCGTCATCACCGCAGGGCTGGTTCCGTGGTTCACCGCTGTGAAGAACGACGGCGTGCCCCTCCTTCTCATGGCCGTTGCGTTTGGCGGTTCCGCAGTTCTTGCCCTGCACCGGCTCAACACCACGCTTGCCCTGGCGGATCCGCGCATGTCTGCATTTGACCGCCGTTGGCGCGAACTCTCGGCTCGAAATCTGCTCACCTTCACCAACGGCGCACTCCTTACCTACTTCGGCACCGCAGTCATCTTGACGGGCCTGGCCCTGGCCACCGCTGAGGCGGAAGCTGCGTTCCCCCACTGGGGAGTCGCCGGGACGGCCGGTGGAGCGGCACTGGCCCTGGCCGGCGTCGTGCTTCTGGCACTGGCAGCAAGGGGCGCGCTCACAATCCGTGCCGCGACCAGCAAAAGCGCTCCGACGCCAATAACCGCATAAACTGGGTGACACCATGACTTTCACTATCACCTACCCGCCCGCGCTTCCCGTCTCGGAGCGCCGCGAGGACCTCATGGCAGCCATCGCCGCCAACCAGGTCACCATCATTGCCGGCGAAACAGGTTCCGGAAAGACCACCCAGATCCCCAAAATGTGTGTGGAACTGGGCTTGGCCGAGAAGGGCCTGATTGGCCACACGCAGCCGCGCCGTCTTGCTGCGCGCACCGTGGCCGAGCGCATCGCCAGCGAACTTGGCGTCGAAATCGGCCAAGAGGTGGGCTTCCAGGTCCGCTTCACCGGCCACGTGGGTCCGCAGACCAAGATCAAGCTCATGACCGACGGCATTCTGCTGGCGGAAATCCAGCGCGACCGCCTCCTGCGCAAGTACTCGGTCATCATCATCGACGAGGCCCACGAGCGCTCCCTGAACATCGACTTCATCCTGGGCTACCTGCGCCAAATCCTGCCCAAGCGCCCGGATCTGAAGGTCATCATCACCTCGGCCACCATCGATCCGGGGCGCTTCGCCAACCACTTCGCCTCCCCCGAGGGCCCGGCCCCCATCGTGGAGGTTTCCGGGCGCACCTTCCCCGTAGAGATCCGCTACCGCCCGCTGAGCGGCTCAGCCACGGGCGAGGACGACGACGAACTCGGCTCGTCGACCGACCGTCGCCTTGACGGGGGCAACAGTGAAGAAGACCGGGATCCGCTGGATGCCGTGTGCGACGCCGTGGATGAACTGTCCAAGGAGGCGCCCGGGGACATCCTGATTTTCTTCTCCGGCGAGCGCGAAATTCGCGACGCCGCGGACGCCTTGGCGGGCCGGGCGAAGACGAACCCGCGTCTGCGCGACGTTCAAATCCTCCCCCTGTATGCCCGGCTCTCCCTGGCCGAACAGCACGCCGTGTTCACGCCGGGCAACCGCAAGCGCATTGTGCTGGCCACCAACGTTGCCGAGACCTCGCTGACGGTCCCCGGCATCAAGTACGTCATTGATCCCGGCACGGCCCGCATCTCGCGCTACTCGCACCGAACCAAAGTCCAGCGTCTGCCCATCGAGCGGGTGTCCCAGGCGTCGGCCAACCAGCGCTCGGGACGTTGTGGCCGTGTCTCCGACGGCATCTGTATCCGCCTCTACTCCGAGGAGGACTTCAACGCCCGGAGCGAGTTCACCGACCCGGAAATCCTGCGCACCAACCTGGCCGCCGTCATCCTGCAGATGACGGCCATGGGTGTTGCCAAGGGCCCCAAGGATGTGGAGAAGTTCCCGTTCGTCCAGCCACCGGACTCCCGGGCCATCACCGACGGCGTGACGCTGCTGCGTGAGCTTGGCGCGGTAACCGCCCAAGGCGGGATTACGGGCGTCGGACGCCAGCTCTCCCAGCTGCCGGTGGATCCGCGGCTGGGCCGCATGATCGTGGAAGCCGCCAAGCGCGGCGTGGCTGCCGAGGTCATGGTGCTTGCTGCCGCGCTCACCATCCAGGACCCGCGGGAACGCCTCACCGACAAGCAGCAGCTTGCCGCGGAAAAGCACAAGCGTTTCGCCGATGAGCACTCCGACTTCACCGGGTTCCTGAACTTGTGGCGGTACATCAAGGACAAACAGGAGGAGCTGTCCTCCAGTGCGTTCCGGCGCCTGTGCAAGGCAGAGTTCATCAACTACCTGCGGGTGCGTGAGTGGCAGGACTTGTTTGCCCAGCTCAAGCAGATGGGCAAGTCGCTGGACATCAAGGTTTCCGGCGGCGCCATTGACCCTGTGGGCAACCACAACGCCATCCACATGAGCCTGCTGACGGGCCTGCTGAGTCATATTGGCCTCTATGACCAGCGCAAGCGCGAATATGCGGGCGCCCGCGGCACCAAGTTCATGGTGTTCCCGGGCTCGGCGTTGTTCAAGAAGTCGCCCGACTGGGTCATGGCCGCTGAACTCGTGGAGACTTCACGCCTGTGGGCCCGCGTGGCTGCCAAGTTTGACCCGTTGTGGGCCGAGCAGGTGGCGCCGGATCTGGTCAAGCGCACGTACAGTGAGCCGCACTGGTCCAAAAAAATGGGCTCGGTCATGGCGCACGAGAAAGTCACCCTGTATGGGGTGCCCATTGTCCCGGACCGCCGGGTTCATTATGGGCCCATTGATCCCGAGCTCAGCCGCGAGATGTTCATCAGGCATGCCCTGGTGGAGGGCGACTGGCACACCAACCACAAGTTCTTCCACCGCAACCAGGCCCTGCTGGCCGAGGTTGAGGAAATGGAAACCCGCATGCGCCGCCGCGACCTGCGCGTCGATGATGAGACGCTGTTTGAGTTTTACGACGAGCGGGTTGGCGGCGATGTTGTGTCGGAGCGGCACTTCGACAAGTGGTGGAAGGATGCCCGCCACGAGAACCCGGCGCTGCTGGACTTTGACGCCAACGTGGTCATGGCGGAGGAGCCCTCCCTCGATGAGGCGGCGTTCCCGAAGATCTGGACGCAGGGCGAGTTTGAGCTGCCGCTGTCGTATGAGTTCCATCCCACGGCGCCCGGCGCTGCCCCGAACCCGTCCGACGGCGTGAGCGTTCAGGTGCCGCTGCTGTTCCTGAACCAGTTGCAGGGGGCCCCGTTCAGGTGGCAGATTCCTGGACTGCGCGCGGAACTGGTGACGGCCCTGATCAAGTCGCTGCCCAAGGCCATCCGGAAGAACTTCATTCCGGCCCCCGATGTGGCCCGCCAGGCTGCCGCGGCGCTGGCGGAGGACTTTGACCCGTCTGTGGATGCTTTGGAGCCCTCGCTGGAACTGGCGCTGCGCCGGATCAAGGGCCATGTGATCCCGCCGGGCTCCTGGAACTGGGACGCCGTGCCCACGCATCTTCGCATGACATTTTCCGTGGTGGACAAAAATGGCCGCATTTTGGAGGAGGGTCAGGACCTGGCCAAACTTCAAGAGCAGCTCGCTGGCGCCACCCGCCGCGCCATTGCCGAGTCCCTCGGTGCAACTCCGAAGACCACTCAAGCGGGACGGGCGCCGATTGGCTCCCCAGCCGGAAAGAGTGGCATTGGCGTTGCTACGAAGGGCGCTCCGGCATCAGGTGCGGCACCTGCAGCAGGAGCGTCACGTCCTGCGTCGGACCACTCAGGCATCCAGGAACGCTCCGGCCTGACTGAATGGGACGTGGGCACGCTGCCCCGCGAGGTCAAGCGCCTGGTGGCCGGCCATACCGTGACCGGTTACCCCGCGTTGGTGGATGAGGGCAGCACCGCCGGAATCCGGGTGTTCCAGCGCCAGGATGTGCAGGAGGCTGCCATGCGCCGCGGCGTCATCCGGCTGCTGGCGCTGCGCGTACCCTCCCCCGACAGGTATGTGCTGGACCACCTGAGCAACACGGAGAAGCTGACCTTCAGCCAGAACCCGCACGGCAGCGTCACGGAGCTGATTGCCGACTGCACGCTGGCCACGATCGACAAGCTCACCCCCGCGGAGCTGCCGTGGAACCAGAAAGCCTTCGACGCCCTCTATGAAGTGGTGCGGGCAGAACTGATTGACACGGTCTTCAGCGTCACGGCCATCGTGGAGCGGGTACTGGCCTCCACTATGCGCATCCAAAAGAAGCTGCGGGAGACCACCAGCTTGCCGTTGATCAGCGCCCTGAACGACGTCAAGCAGCAGCTGGAGCTCTTGGTCTATCCGGGCTTCGTGGCGAAGACTGGTTTTGCCCAACTCAGCCAGCTGCCGCGCTATTTGGCGGCCATTGAGAAGCGCTTGGAAAAGCTGCCCTCCAACGTGGCCCGCGACGCCCAGTCCATGGCCGCCGTGCAGCGGCTTGAGGACGAGTACGACGACGCCGTGGCGGCCCTGGTGCCCGGGCAGCGCTCAACGGCGGGGCTGGAGCACGTGCGGTGGATGATCGAGGAACTTCGGGTCAGCCTGTTCGCGGTGGAGCTGGGGACGGCGTATTCAGTGTCGGAAAAGCGCATCCGCGTGGCTCTCGCGAAGGCCATGGCCTAGCGCCCCCCCAACTGTGGCGCACTTGTTGCTAGAAACATGGCGATTTTTAGCAACAAGTGCGTCCTAGTTGGGGCGGGCGGGTTAGGCTGCGGACCAGCCGCCATCGGAAGGCAGAATCACGCCGTTGACGTTCACGCCGTCGTCGCTAAGCAGGAAGGTAATGGAGGCGGCGAGCGCATCCCCTTCGACGGCGTCGGGCAGGATTGCCATGGCCCGGCGGACGCGGGAGGCACCCAGCGGGGAGTCGAAGCGTGCCTCGATGTTGGTGATGACCGGTCCGGGCGCCACGGCGTTGACCCGGATGCCGCTGGGGCCGTACATGAACGCGCTGCTCTTGGTCAGACCGGCGACGGCGTGCTTGGAGGCTGTGTAGGCGGCACCGGCGGCGGACCCGCGCAGCGCTGCTTCGGAGGCCACATTGACAATGGATCCCTGCGCCTGGGCGAGCATCGCGGGCACAACAGCGCGCATCAGCTTCATGGTGCCGTTGACGTTAATGTTGAACACGCGGTTCCAAATGTCATCGGAGACCTCGTGCACAGGGGTCATGTTGTCCATGATCCCGGCGATGTTGGCCAGCCCGTCAATGCGCTCGCCCGCGGCCCCAACAATGGCTGCCACGGCGGCGTCGTCGGTGATATCCCCGGCCACTGTGACAATGTCGCCGGAAGGCAGCGAGGCGGCGAAGTCGGCCAGACGCTCCTCGGAGATGTCGACGGCGATGACCCGGCCACCCTCGCGGGCAACCCTCGATGCGGTGGCCCGGCCAATCCCGGATCCTGCACCGGTGATGATGATGGTTTTCCCAAAGAAGCGGCCCGCAGTGACCTGCTCCACCCAGGCCGGAATTTCCGCGGCCGGAGCTGCCGCCGCCGGGGCCGCCACCGCTTCGGCCTCCGCCGGAATGTCGCCGGATTCCACGCGCTGGACCAAGCCATCCACCATGTCCTGGGTGAACGCACCCTGGCTCACCTGCACCAGCCGGTTCAGCGCCATTTTGGACACGGGTCGCAGGGACTCTGCATCTTGACCCCCCTGCGCGAGAAGTGCGCGCAGCACCGGACCGCCTGCCGGATCTGCCAGCCAGGTGTTGATGGATGATTCGCCGCTGAGATTGTTGGGGTTGTTGCTCATGGAAGAACGTTCTCCGTTTCATGGGTCCAGTACTGCTGGATCGGATGGTGCTGCCAAGACTACCGGACAATACTGTCCGGTTATAGACTAGCCGTGTGCCCACAAAAGCAAAAGCAAAAGCAAAAGTAAATCTTGGACCCAGCGCGGGACCAGCCAACAGGGCTGCCTTAATAGCAGCCGCCCGGGAAGTTTTTGCCGAAGCCGGGTTCATGGCGCCACTGAGTTCCGTGGCGCGGCGTGCCGGCGTTGGTCAAGGCAGCCTCTACCGGCACTTCCCCGACAGGATCGCCTTGGCGGTGGCGGTTTTTGATGACAACATCACGGCTCTTGAGGAACTGGGGGCACGCCCGGACTCAACCCTCGTGGATCTCTTTGACAGCGTGGCCGAACAAGTCATAGCCTCAACGGCGCTCATCGACATGATCCTTTCAGAGCGCAATGACCAGCGGGCCGAGCACCTGGCCACGCGCATGACGGCTGTTGCCGCGGCCTTACTGGCACGTGATCAGGACCAGGGGCGCCTAGCGCTTCACGTGGAGCCGGCGGACGTCATGCTGGCCATTTCGATGCTGGCGATGCTGCTGGCCCGAACACCTGACGGCGAACGGACCGAGGCAGCCACACGGGCGCGCGCCATTTTCCGGGCAGCTTTTGTGCCTGTCCAGCCAGTCCAGCCTCCCCATCCGCCTAAGAAGTAGGCCGACAGCGGAAGGTGCCTGCCGCCGTCGGCCCTCAAGAAATCTGTGACGCAGTTGTTGCACGAAAATCACCTAGGAAAGCGCTATCCAGCGCATCAAGTGCGTCACAGATCCGGGAGGGAGCTAGGCCCCCGGCACAAACGCCCCGTGGCCGGCGCTGCGCAGGGCTGCGCGGAGCTTTTCGGCGCTGGCGTCCATAGCCAAGGGATCCGGGTTGTTGTCCACGGCTGCAAAACTGAAGTTGTCCAGCCCGTAGGCCGGGAACACGTGGATGTGCAGGTGTTCCACCTCAAACCCGGCAATGATGACACCCGCCCGCGGCGCGCCAAAGGCAGCCACCTGGGACTGGCCAATAGTTTGGGCAACGCCCATCAGCTTCGCCACGAGCTCCGGCGACGCGTCGGTCCACTTGTCCACCTCAAGGCGCGGCACCACCAGGGCGTGCCCGTCGGTCAGCGGCCCAATGGTCAAGAAAGACACGCAATCGGCATCCTGCCAGATGAACCGGCCCGGAATGTCGCCGTTGATGATTTTACTAAACAAGGTGCTCAAGAATTTCTCCCTCAACGAAATCGAAAACGAAAACGAACGTGGTTAGAGTGTGGAGACGTCCAGCACAAAACGGTACTTGACGTCGCCCACCACCATGCGGTCATAGGCCGCATCAAGATCCTGTGCGGACACGATTTCAATGTCGGAGGCAATGCCATGCTCGGCACAGAAATCAAGCATTTCCTGGGTCTCGGCAATGCCACCAATGAGTGAGCCGCCGTAGGCCAGGCGCTTGCGAATCAGCAGTCCCGGGTCAACGGGAGGCATCTTCTCCGACGGCAGGCCCAACTGGATCAAGGCGCCGTCGCGCGCCAAGGTGCGCAGATACGGGTTGATGTCATGCACGGCGGCCACCGTGTCCAAGATGGCGTTCAGGCTCTGCTTCGCCGCGGCCATCTGCTCCGGATCGCTGGAAACAACTACGAAATCGGCACCCAAATCCTTTGCGGCAGCAGCCTTTGCCGGCGAGGTGGTGAAAACAGTGACGGTTGCCCCGAGCGCTTTGGCGATCTTGACGCCCATGTGGCCCAGCCCGCCCAGGCCGATCACGCCCACTGTGTCGCCCTCCTGCACGTCCAGGTAGCTCAACGGTGAGTACGTGGTGACGCCCGCGCACAGCAAGGGAGCGGCCGCAGCCGGGTCCATGCCCTCTGGGATGTGCACCACGTAATTTTCATCCACCACTATGGCCTGGGCGTACCCGCCCTGGGTGATGCCGCCGCCATTGCGGGGATCCGCCACACCGTAGGTGCCCACATTGCCCGCTTCGCAGTACTGCTCAAAGCCCTCAAGGCATGAGTCGCACTCGCGGCAGGAGTCAACCATGCAGCCAACCCCCACGCGCTGGCCCACGGTGAAGCCCTCCACGGAGTCGCCAACGCTGCTGACAATGCCCACAATTTCGTGGCCGGGGACCAGGGGGTATTTGGCCGGTCCCCACTCGGAACGGATGGTGTGCACATCTGAGTGGCACAATCCGCAGAATTCAATGGCAATTTCAACATCGTGGGCGCCCGGTTCGCGGCGTTCAATGGTGCTGGGTTTGAGTCCGGATGTGGCGGAGACGGCTGCGTAAGCCTTTACGTGGGTCATGTTTCAACCCTATCGCCGTTATGGCCCGTCTCAACCGGGCGACCGGCCTGATTTGACCAGGCCGACCATGATCCCGGATACAACGCCGCAGTGAACCCGGCAATTTCCAACGCCGCAATCTGGTGCGCCGCCGTCACCCCGGATCCGCAGTACACGGCCACTGCCGCACCGTCAGCCACACCCAGTCCGGCAAACCGTGCCCGCAACTGATCCGCCGGCAAAAATGTCTTATCCGCCGCCAAGTTCTCCGTGGTGGGTGCACTGACTGCCCCGGGGATGTGACCCGCCCGCGGATCCATGGGCTCCACCTCGCCCCGGTAGCGCTCCCCGGCCCGCGAATCCAGCAAAATCCCCTCCCACCCGGCGGCACCATCGCCGTCGATGGTCTGCTTTGCCCCAAACTGTACGACGGCGTCTCCGGCCAGCGCGGTCTCCGCACCGTGCGCGAGCGGCAGTTGGGCCGAGCGCCAGGCGGCCAATCCGCCGTCGAGCAGGTAAATGTTCGCCAGGCCTGCGTAACCCAGCAGCCACCAGGCGCGGGCAGCAGCGGCCGAGCCGGCGTCGTCGTAAATCACCACGGTGTCCCCGGTGTTGATCCCCCAGCGGCGGACCGTTTGGGCAAAGTCCGCCTCGGCAGGCAGCGGGTGGCGGCCGTCCTGCGGCGCACCGTGGGAGGCCAGCTCGGAATCCATGTCGACGTACACGGCGCCGGGAATATGAGCCGCCACGTAGTGCTCGCGGCCGTGGGGATCACCCAGCGCCCAGCGCACATCCAGCAGCACTGTGCGCATCCCGGCCTTCAGGCGCTCATTGAGAGTGGCGGCATTCATCAAGACGGACATGGCGGCTCCTTCACGGCATTGGGTGATACTCCACCAAATGTACTGCGATACGCTCAATTGCATGAACACTGCACAAGCCTCCTGGTCCTGGACGCGCAACGCCATTGGCAAAGTCCAGGCCGAAAACAACCGCTCGGCAGACACCCACCTATACAAGATTGAGTTGCCGGCGCAGTGGGGCGTAGACCTGTATGTGAAGGATGAATCCTGCCACCGGACGGGCAGCTTGAAGCACCGGCTGGCCCGCTCACTGTTCCTCTTTGGCCTGGTCAACGGCTGGATCCATGAAGGCACCACCATTGTGGAGGCCAGCTCGGGCAGCACGGCAGTGTCCGAGGCGTATTTTGCCCAGCTGTTGGGCCTGGACTTTGTGGCCGTCATGACCCGCACCACCAGCCCCGAGAAAATTGCGCTCATTGAACAATTTGGCGGCCGCTGCCACCTGGTGGACCAGGCCGACGAGGTCTACTCAGCGGCAGCCACCATTGCCGCCGAATGCAACGGCCACTACATGGACCAATTCACCTATGCCGAACGGGCCACGGACTGGCGCGGCAACAATAACATTGCCGAATCCATTTTCAGCCAGCTGGCCCATGAGCGGTTCCCCGAACCCGCCTGGGTGGTGGTGGGCGCCGGCACGGGCGGTACCTCGGCCACCATTGGCCGGTACATCCGCTACCACGGCCACGCCACACAGTTGGCGGTGGTGGACCCCGAGGGTTCAGCTTTCTACCCGGCCTGGAAGAGCGGGGATCTGGGCACCGTCACGGGCAAATCTTCCCGGATCGAAGGCATCGGCCGGCCCCGCGTGGAGCCAAGCTTTGTTCCCGGCGTCATCGACTCCATGCTGGAGATCCCGGACGCCGCATCCGTGGCCGCCATGAAGCACTTTGCCCAGCTCACGGGCCTGCACGCCGGGCCGTCCACGGGCACCAATCTCTGGGGCGTGTGGCAGTTGGTGGCCCGGATGGTTGCCGGCGGCGAAACCGGCAGCATTGTCACGCTAATGTGCGACGGCGGCGAACGGTATGCGGGCAGCTACAACAACCCTGCGTGGCTGGCTGAGAAGGGGCTGGATCCGGCCCCGCATCTTCGTGTCATCGAGGATTTCTTCGCCAGCGGACGCTGGAACGGCTAGACCCGCAGGGCCGCGGCGCCGAGGGCGATCCCCAGCCACTCCCAAGACTCGCAAGCTCGCCCCGGGGCCCTCGTGGCTGTGGGCCCTGAAATGGGGGCGGGTGAAATTTCATGCTCCCCCGCCGGTTTGGCACGCCGTCAGCGGGGAGAGTCAGCGAGGACCCCCTAAATTTCCACCGACTGCCCCGGCGCCAGGTGGCGGAATGCCACGCCGTGAAGCGCGCCGATCCTGGCCACATGCGACTCCGTGAACGCCAACCCTTTCTCGCTGAGCAGCGCGTCATGGATTTGGAATGCCCTCGGGGATCGCACGGAGACCACAAAATCCACCACTTCCGACACTTTTGACCAGGGCGCATGGATGGGAACCAGCAGTGTGCCCACGCTGACCCCGTGCGGAACTATGAGTGAGTCGCCTGGGTGGTAGACGTCGTCGTCAATCAGGTAGCCAACATTGGCCACCATGGGCATGGACGGGTGGATCACGGCATGCTGGCCGCCAAAACATTGCACGGCAAAGCCGGCCACGCCAAAAGACTCCCCCGCCGCCGAGACAAAAATCCGGGCCGCATGCTCTGGTGCCCGGTTTTGCAAGTCCTGCGCCACGCCGGCAGGGGCATATATTCTCAGCCGCGGGGCATCACACAGGGCTTGGCGCAGGGCTGCGGCGTCGTAGTGGTCCGGGTGTTCATGGGTGACTAAGACGACGTCGGCCCCGGCAAGAGCCTCGGCGGACTCGGAAAAGATCCCCGGATCCAGCACCAGCACACGGCCATCCTGCTCCAGGCGGACACAGGCGTGAGTGAATTTTGTCAGCAACATGGTGTCAGCCTATGCCGCGCACCCGGCCCCGCCAAGGAACTGCACACGGATCTGGGCAGGGAACTGGGCAAGAGCGGTTTCACGGTTAGGTGCGCTAGGCTGGTTCATTGGATACAGGCCCCTGAGAAAGTGAGTCCACCCATGAACGATGCACCGGTGAAGGAGCAGCGCGTCACCAAACAACGCGTGGCCATCAACGCTGCCTTGGACACGCTGGACGACTTTGTCAGCACGCAGGTGTTGCACCGTTTGCTGCACGAGCAGGACATCCGGGTTTCCCTCGCCACCACGTACCGCATCCTGGCCTCCATGGCTGATGAGGGTGTGGTGGACACGCTGCGCAATGGTGAGGGCGAAACCCTCTACCGGCGCTGCTCCGCCACAAGCCACCACCACCACCTGCTGTGCCGCAACTGTGGCAAAACAGTGGAGGTTGAAGCCCCTGCCGTTGAAAGCTGGGCAGCCTCCATCGCCAAGGCCAACGGTTTCACCCAGGTTCAGCACACTGTGGAAATCTACGGCCTCTGCCCGGAGTGCTCGGCAGCCCAACAAAAGGGCGCCTAACTGGCTCGGCTCATGGGCGGCACCAGATCACCCATGGGTTCGCGCACCCACCATTCTCCGCTGTTTCGCCATTCCCGCCACGAGGTGTACCTATAGGCGAACACGCGGGCCCGCACCTGTTCCGGGGGCCTGCCGCCGAACGGGTCATGGCGCAGCAGCTTGAGCGTGGCACGGTCTGCCACCAGCAGCTTGTTCAGGAACGGAATGAACCAGTGCATGCCGGGCTGTCCCAGCGCCAGGAACCACATGAGCCAATCCAGCCGCAAGTGGTACGGCGCAAACTGCCGCGGCATGCGCGCTGGATCCCCGGGTTTGCCGCGAAATCCGTACTCGAGCCAGCGGTGCCCGTCCCAACCCTCCACCACCACCTCGTACCGTTCGCGGGTGATGCTGCCAAACGCCCCGTACGCGTTGGCCAGCCGCCAGCGGTTGAAGCTGGCGTTCATGGCCTGCTCCCGCGAGATGAGGTTCTTCAGCGGCCACCAGCTCAGCACCAGCATCAGCAGTCCCATAGCCAGTACGACGGCGGCAAACCAGGCCGGGGTGTCCAGCGCCGCGTGGGTGTCCGCTGACACCGGGACGCCGGGGAGCAGTCCGGCCAGCACTGAATCACCCACAGCCGAGAACGCAATCACCAGAGTGAGCGCGTTGAGCCAGGCAAAGTTGCCGGAGAAAACCAGCCACAACTGTGTTGCAATCACCACCACCGCGGCCCACGTTGCCACCGGTTGAGGGGCAAAGAGCAGGAACGGTATGAAAAGCTGGGCCACGTGGTTGCCCAGCACCTCCACCTTATGCAGGGGTTTGGGCAGGTGATGGAACCACCAGCTCAGCGGATTGGGCATGGGCTGGGTTTCGTGGTGGTAGTACAGGGCTGTGAGATCGCGCCACACCCTGTCACCGCGCATCTTGATCATGCCGGCGCCAAACTCCAGCCGGAACAGCAGCCAGCGGAACAACCACAAGGTGATGACCGGCGTCGTGGTTTGATCCGAGCCTAGAAACGCGGCCAGAAAACCAGCCTCAAGCAGCAGTATTTCCCAGCCAAAGCCATAGAAGACCTGGCCCACGTTCACCATGGACATGTACAGCAGCCACAGGGCCAGGAACACCAGCATGGGCAGCCACGCGGGACCTTGCTGGGGCAGGCCCAGCACCACTGTGGCGGCCAGGGCAGCCCCCGACCAAGCCACCGTGCGTAGGAGCGCGTCAGAGTACCGCCAACGAAACAAGGTGGGCCCGGGCGTCCTGGCTGCGCGGGCTAGGTAGCGAGGCACCGGCAGCAGCCCTCGCTCCCCCAACAGGGCGGGGAACTGCAGGGCGCCGGAGACAAACGCAATCACATACACGGCAGCAATCCCGCGCTGGAGTACAAAGCGTGCCACGTCGTGGTCGGCGGTGCCCCACCAGGCTGCATTCAACCAGTCTGTGTTCAACCAGGCTGCATTCAACCAGTCTGTGTTCAACCAGTCCATGGTTAAACGCTAAGCCCATAGCCCTGCGCGTGGTTAGCGGCAAATGATACGCCGAACCACCCGGCAGAAAAGTTATGCGTCAGACTCAGCTCGAGTCCTGCGCATAGTTACTTATGCGCGGAACCCAGCGCCAGTCCTGCGTATAAGTTCACAAAGTGGGGCTAGACGGCCAGGGCGTTTGGCCGTGCGGACCAACCCCGCCGCCGGCGCCACGCTCCGGCAATCCGGCACAGCAGATAAATCACAAAGGAAAGCGTTGTCACGTAGGGGCTGATGGGGATGCTGCCACCCAGCGCCAGCATGATGCCGCCCACCGTGGCGGTCATGGCAAAGCCCACGCTGAGCAGCACCACCATGCGCGGCGCCGCCGTGACCTGCAGGGCTGCAGCGGCGGGTGTGATGAGCAGGGCCAGCACCAACAACGCGCCCACCACCTGGATGGACAGTGCCACGGCGATGCCCAGCAGGAACATGAACGCCAGCGAGAGCGTCCGCACGGGAACACCGCGGGCTGTGGCAATGTCCGGATCGGCGCTGGCGAACGTCAGGGGGCGCCAAATGCTGGCCAGTCCCACCACAACCACCAGGGCGGTTCCCGCCAGCACGGAAAGCTGGGTGGAATCCACCGAGACAATCTGCCCGGTCAGCAGGCCAAACTTATTGGCGGACCGGCCCTCATAGAGAGAGAGAAACAAGATGCCCAAACCCAGGCCAAAGGGCATGATGACACCAATGACGGAGTTTTTCTCCCGCGCCCGCACCCCCATGACACCCAGCAGCAGGGCCGCAAACACGGAGCCAACCAGCGACCCAAAGATCACATCGGCACCAATCAGCAAGGCAAAGGCGGCCCCGGCAAAGGACAGTTCGGCAATGCCGTGGACGGCAAACGCAAGATCGCGCATCATGACGAAAGTGCCAATGAGCCCGCCCACCACACCCAGAATGGCCCCGGCCAGCAAGGTGTCGCGGAACAGCGGCAGCAGTTCGGCATAGTTGGAGAAGTTAAAGACTGCGGCGGTGAAATCTGCCCAGCTCATCGAATCTCCTGACCGTGTGTGGAGTCGTGGCTGTGGCTTTGTTCGTCCTCTGGCAGGTGTCCGTCAAGGACAGAATCCGGCCTGCCAACAACAACCAGCCGGCCGTCAATGTGCAGCACCTCAACGCGCGTGCCGTAAAGCTTCGACAGAACCTCGGTGGTCATGACTTCCGCGGGGGTGCCCAGCGTGAAGCGTCCCCCGGCCAGGTACAGGACACGGTCCACGTGTTCCAGGATTGGGTTGATCTCGTGTGTGACGAAGACGACGGCGGTCCCGTGCTGTTTGGCTTGCTGGCCCACCAGGGCGCTGACAGCTTTTTGGTGGTTCAAGTCAAGGGACAGCAGCGGTTCATCGCAAAGCAGGACCTGGGGATTGGCGGCCAGGGCCTGGGCTACACGCAGTCTTTGCTGCTCACCGCCGGAGAGCATTCCCACCGGAATCTTGCCATAGCTGGTGGCACCCACCTGGGCCAACAGTTCATCCACGCGCTGGTGATAGGACTTGCCGCGCAGGCGGAATCCCCACTTGTCACCATCAACGCCCAGCCCCACCACGTCGCGGGCCCGCAGGGGCGTGTCAGGGGCAAAGTTCTTTTGCTGGGGAATGTAGCCAATGCCACGGTTGCCGCGTTTGGCTGGGGCGCCGTTGATGGTGAGCTGCCCGGAACTGAGCGGGGAAAGGCCCAGAAGAATCTTGAGGAAGCTGGTTTTGCCGCTGCCATTGGCACCCAGGACAGCCAGAAACTCTCCTGGCGCTACCTGGAGATTCAGGTCTTTCCAGAGGGTGCGCTGGCCATATTTTAAGGTGGCGGCGCTGAGGCTGACGATTGCCGGAGCTGATGGGCTCACTTGGCCGCGCCGGATGCTAGTGCTTGTTCCAAGGAAGAAACATTACCAACCATCCAGTCCAAGTAGCTGGTTTCTGCCGGAAGTGTCTCAGAAAAATCAACTACAGGCAGTCCGGCGGTCTGGGCGTCCGCCTTGAGCTGCTCTGTTTGCGGGCTCTGGGTTTGTTCGTTGTAGGCCAGGAAGGCCAGGGTTCCGCCGGTCAGCAGGGTCTTCATCTCCGTCACGGTCGACGCAGCGGCGTCAGTACCATTTTCAACGGCTTCGCTAAATTTTTCGGGCGTTTCATTGACCAGGCCGGCCTGCTCAAGCAGGTACAGGGGCACCGGTTCCGTGATGGCAACGGGCGTGCCGTCATGGGTCTTCTTCAGCTGCGCCAGCCTAGCGTCCAAGTCCTGCAATTTTGCCTTGTAGTCGGCGGCCCGGGCGGTGAAGGTCGAGGCCTGCTCGGGCAAGGCGGCGCCGAAGCGGGCGGCCATCTCATCCACCACCTTGGACATGACTGGCAGGGAGTACCAGAGATGCTCGTTGAAGCCAGGGCCCATGTCCAGGCCGGACAGCTCGCTCACGTTGATGATCTGCCCGGTCTCCAGCTGCCCCTTGGCCAGCTGGTCGAAGAAATCGTCATAGCCGCCGCCGTTTTCAATGCCAATCTGGGCTTTGGACACTGCCAGCTTGTCTTGGGCGTTGGCCTCATAGCCGTGCGGATCGGCACCGGCCTTGCTGATGATGGAGTGTACGGTGACCTGCTCTCCACCAACGGCTTGTGCAATATCTGCATAGACATTGGTGGAGGCAACCACCGACACTGTGCCTTCCGGGACCTGGCTCGGCTCTCCCCCGCCACCGCAGGCAGCCAACGTGAGAGTGGCGCCCAGGGTTGCACCCATGAACAGAAGTGAGCGGCGGCGAAAAGACATGCTGGTCCTTTGAGAGTGCTAATGAGAACAATTACCAATAAGTCCAGCATAGCCCATATTAGGAATCGTTCGCATCAAGCCGTGCGACTAGCTCCTTCTGCGCTCCTGGATGTGCGTTTGAGTGGCGTCGCGGATCTCGCCCACCAGCTGCTCAATCACATCCTCGAGGAACAAAACACCCATGGTTTGGCCACTCGCATCGATGACTCGTGCCATGTGTGAGCCCGTGCGCTGCATTGTGGAGAGCACGTCCTCGATTTCCTCAGTGGCGGCCAAGTTCACCATGGAGCGCACGCGCCCCTCGCCAATGGGCTTTTGGTAGCGTTCCAGCGGAATACGCAGAACGTCCTTGAGGTGCAGATAGCCCAGCAGCGTTCCTGTTCCGTCGGCCACCACAAACCGGGAGAACCCCGTCTTGCCCACCGCGTGTTCAAAGTCCACGGGAGTGGCGTCGGCGGGCAGGGTGATAAGTTGCCCCAGGGGAACCATGATTCCCTGCGCCGTTTGCGAGGAGAATTCCAGGGCGCCCGTAATGAGGCCTGTTTGGTCATTCACCAAGCCACTGCGGGTGGATTCGGCAACAATGGACTGCACCTGTTCCAAGGTGAAGCTGGAGACGACCTCGTCCGCCGGTTCAATGCCAAAGAGGCGCACCATGTGGTTGGCGGCCCAGTTGAGCGCCACAATGAGCGGGCGCACCACCTTGCTGACCAGCACCAGCGGCGGGGCCAGCAACAAGGCAGCCTTGTCAGCGGCTGACACGCTCATGTTCTTGGGCACCATTTCGCCAAAGGTCACATGCAGGAAGGTCACCAGGGCCAAGGTCACCACAAAGGCGAGCGGAGACGCCACATTGTCCTGGACACCCAGCGCGTGCAGGGGTTCCGCCAAAAGGTGGTGGATGGCAGGTTCGGAAACATTCAAGATCAACAAGGAACATACCGTGATGCCCAGCTGCGCGCAGGCAAGCATGAGAGACACGTTTTCCATGGCACCAAGAGTGATCTTGGCGCGCTTGGAGCCCGCGTCGGCCAAGGGTTCTATCTGGCTGCGGCGGGCAGTCATGATGGCAAACTCGGCGGCAACAAAGAAGGCGTTGCCGGCAAGCAGCACCACCAACCAGGCAATTCCGGCCCAGGGGCTCATCGGGAATCACCGGCTGCAGTGGTGGCGTCTGTTGCCGCACCATCGGGCGAAGGCGCCGGGATGAAGCGGATCCGGTCTATCCGGCGTCGTTCAAGTCTGTCCACAACCAACAATCCGCCTTCAACGGCCACCGTGTCCCCCACTACTGCAATGCGGCCAAGCTCGGCCATCATGAATCCGCCCACTGTCTCATAGCCGGCCTCATCGGGAACGTTGAGCGGGCCAATGCGTTCGCTGACCTCGTCAGGGCGCATCAGGCCCGGGAAGAACCAGGTGCCATCCGCTGCCAGCAAAAGGCCGGGTTTGACCCTGTCGTGCTCATCGGAAACCTCGCCAACAATCTCCTCGACCAGGTCTTCCAAGGTGGTGACCCCGGCCGTGCCGCCGTATTCGTCCTGGACAACTGCCATCTGCAGATTGCCTTCTCGCAGTTCCAGGATCAAGGCGTCCAGATGTACCGTCTCGGGCACAAACAGCACATCAGTCATGATGGCGCCAACCTCAATCGAGGGACGCTTGTGAAAGGGGACGGCCACGGCCTTCTTCAGGTGGACAACACCCAAGATATGGTCCGGCGACTCACCAATGACGGGAAAACGGGAGAAACCGGTGCGCCGGGCAAGGTCAACCACTGCCGCCACCGACTGGGTGCTTTCCACAGTTTCCACCTGCATGCGCGGCGTCATGACATCGGCGGCAGTGCGCTTGGAGAAGCTCAGGGTACGCGCCACAAACGTGGCGGTGCCTAGATCCAGTGTGCCCATGGCTGCCGAACGGCGCACCAGGGAGGCAAGTTCCGCCGGCGAACGGGCGCCGGAAATCTCTTCCTTGGCCTCCATGCCGAAGAGGTTCAACACCTTGTTGGAGAAGCCGTTCAACACCACAATGGCTGGCTTGAAAATGGCCGTGAACACCAACTGGGGGCGGGCCACTACCTTGCCAATTTCAAAGGACTTGGCGATTGCCATGTTCTTGGGCACCAGCTCGCCAATCAGCATCGACAAGAGGGTGGCGATCAGCATGGCCAGGGCCAGCGCAATGCCTGACGCGGCAGCTTCCGGCACTCCCACAGCACCCAAGGGCCCGGTCAACAACGCACCGAGCGAGGGTTCCATCAAGAAACCCGTCAGCAGGGTGGTCAAGGTGATGCCGAGCTGGCAACTGGAGAGTTGGGTGGAGAGCGATTTCAAGCAGCGCAACAAGGGTTGGGCGGCTTTATCGCCATTGTCCACTGCCCGCTGGACCGAAGACTGGTCAAGGGCAACGAGGGAAAATTCAACGGCTACGAAGAAGCCGGTACCTAAGATCAGCAGTAATCCTGCTGCCAGGAGAATCCATTCCATTTAGCGAATCCCCCGTTCCAAGGCATCAAGCGCAAAAGCTGCGCTGAGGCGGGGGTTGCTCGCCGGCGGAGGGTGGTCGGCGCCGGGGCCGGCCGCTGTTGCTCCGCCGGAGTCTGTGGCTCCGCAGGAGAATGTGGCTCCGCAAGGGGCTGTCGAGGAAGAGGAACTGTGGTCACGTGTGAGGGATTTGCCGGCATTGCCAAGCGGCTTGCGTGAGCGTAATGAAGCGCCCATCAAGCCGTTGCGCCGGCCCCTAGATTTACTTTCCATAGGCTCTTCAGTGTACATGAGCGCTCCCGGACAGCCCTGTGGGTTGTACCTACAGGCAGCCGTCTACTGACTGGGCAAAATGGTGTGCCCGGCCAGGCCGTGATAGTTGCGTTGGTGGTACACCAACGGCGCGCCCGGGCTGGCGGGGGCAATAACTTCGAGCACTTGCGCAGCCAGCAACAAGGAGTTGCCGGCCTGGGTGCGGGTCAGGATTTTTGCTCTCAAAGCGTAACCGCCATGACGCAGCAGGGGTTCACCGGTTTCCAGGGCAGTCCAGTCCATGGTGTTGGTGAACCGCTCGGTGACGGGGCTGGCGAATATCTTGGCCAAGTGCAGATCGTCAGCGCTCAGCAGGTGAACCATGACAGAATCCGCCACGGCGATGGCGGCCGCGGATCCGGTTTGTGCGGCCAGCGAGAAGGCAAAAATGGCCGGTTCAGCCGACACCGATGCCACCGACGAGGCTGTGATGCCAACGGGTCCCGTGCCGGAGTCGGCGGTAATAATGGCAACGCCCGCGGGGTGTCCGCCAAAAGCATTCTTAAAGTCGCTCGTCATATTACGGGCCGGAACCGTTTCCGGACGCACAGTCATTGTCAAGGAATTCCTCTCGCAACGGTTCGGCCACCCCGGCCAACCACCATTGACTCTAAAACCTCAACCTTAGTTGAGGTCAAGTCAGGCCGCCATGATCCCACTCACATGCACCATCGTGTTGTGAGGGGCCTGCTGTGAGTGGACGACGGCGTGTGGCCGCCTGGCTGCCCGGTGGCCGGACCGTTTAGCCATCGAAAGCGCGGGCACCGGGACCTTCTCCGCCCACTTGGTCTCCCGGGTTGACGAAGCTGCATTCAGCCAAGGACAAGCAACCGCACCCAATGCAGCCTCCTAGGCTGCCCCGCAGCTTCTCGAGAGCCAGTATGCGGGCGTCCAGTTCGTGCTGCCAAGCTGCGGAGAGCCGCTGCCAGTCGGTTCTAGTGGGAACACCGTTGCGCGGCAGTTCAGCAAAGGCCTGGCCGATCAACGCCAGTGGAATCCCTGCCCGCTGGGCAGCCCTGATGACTGCCACCCGGCGCAGCACCGAGCGTTGGTAGCGGCGCTGGTTGCCCGCGGTGCGGGTGCAAAAGATCAGCCCTTGCCGCTCATAGAAATGCAGGGCCGAGACGTTGACTCCGGCTCGTTGGGCGACCTGGCCAACGCTTAGCTCTTCGTCGGCACCGAGGGGGTGGCCGGCGTCGTCCGTCAGTGGGCCAACGGGCACAGAAGCGACCGGATCAGCTGGCCAGGACATGCAAGATGCCGGCCTCAGCCTCCACCAGGATGGCCGTAATGCCCGCGGCAACATCAATGACCACTGCCCGTTCGTCAGTATCAAGCGGCTCCAAGGAAGCCAGCTGGGACGCGAGCAGCGACGGCGGCATGAAGTGGCCCGACCGCCCTTCCAAACGCGCGCTGAGAACCTCGATCGAACCGTCCAAATGCAGGAAAATCGTCCCCGGCGCCTTGGCCCTGATGACGTCGCGGTATCTGCGCTTAAGGGCCGAACACGCAATCACCATGCCCTTGGCGGAGGCGCTGGCCAATTCATCACCAACAATCCCCAGCCACGGCCACCTGTCCTCATCTGTCAGCGGGGTACCCTCGGCCATCTTGTGAATGTTGGCCAGGGGGTGCAGGGAATCACCATCGAGGAAGGGGATATTCATGGCGTCGGCCACCAAGGCCCCAATGGTGCTCTTGCCGGAGCCGGACACACCCATAACCACCACTTGCGGGGCAGCGGCGTTCAACGGGGTAGATTCGGACGCGGAATCGAATGTAGTCATAGTTTCCTGTATATCAAACATGTGTGCGGATAGTCCCAAAAGCTCTGTCGTAGCGGGCAACGACGGGAATTGTGAAGGGCGGGCCGGATACCGCATTTATCGGTTCCCGGAGGCGTTTCACCCATCAAGGGCATTGCCTAAAAGGTGACTTGTGGCTGGCCTTGCAGGCTGGCGATGCACGCCTCAAGCTGGCAACCATCCTTGAGTCATCGGCCAGGGCTGACCCAGCATGGTCAATAATGCCACCACATCTTCACCTGCCGGTCGGTTTGACGCCTTGTGAGGCTCAGGCGCCGGCGGCCCGTTGATACGTGAATAGGGTGGGTTGGGCAGCTTATGCGCCAGCCTGGGAGTTGGGCCACTTTGGGCATGCGCGCTACTGATACCGGGCATGGCGCCAGTGTCACAGCTGCGCCGCACTGGCTCCTGGCGCGACGCATAGCCAAAGCCGTCGTGCCCGGAAAATAGCTTTGGCGGCCGGGGCACCTGACTAGCGGCCCTTTGCCCCGGATGCCCGGGCCGCGAGAATGTCCCGCAAGGTCCCGTCCCCCACTTCAAGCAGGGATTCCTCGATCATGCGGACGTAGCCTTCGGATGATTTCATGTGTTCACGCATGGCCAGTTCCGCCCCCTCAACATCACCGGCGCGGATCGCCGCGGCGATCCTGCGGTGCTGCTGCTGCTCGTCGCCCACCAAATCGTTGACTTCACGGTAGCGGCGCACCTCCACCATCACGGTTGTCAGCTCATGCCGCAAGGCATCGCTGAACCATTCCAGTGCGCCGTTTCCGGTGGACCGTGCGATCGCAAGGTGGAAGGCAATGTCAAGGACCGGGTAGTTTGCCGTATCAAGAAGCGCCGCGTCCATTTGCAGCAGCAGATCCTCCAGAATCCTGCAGTCCTCAACCGTGGCGCGTTCGGCCGCCAACCGTGCCGCCTGAACCTCCAGCGGCACCCGCACATCCATCATGTCCGTCAGGGGGCGCGTGTTGTTGTGGAGTACACGTGAGAGGAAAAGCTTGATCAAATGCCCGTCAAGTTCCTTGACCACGGCATTGCGCCCGTTGTGGACCTCAACCAGCCCCACTGCCTCCAGGGCACTGAGGGCTTCGCGAACCACTGGTCGGCTCGTGGCAAATTGCTCGCACAGGGCCGCCGTGGACGGCAGGGCACTGCCCGGCTGCAAGTCATTGTCCACAATGTGCGCAATCATGGCGTCGAAAATCTGCAGGCTGAGCTTGGTGCGAGTCAATGGCGTATGCACGCATCCCCCTAGGATTTTCTCACCGTGGCAACGGCGCTGATTGAGTGTGGACTGCTTCCACTACCCAATCATAGCCACGCAAATCCAACCTGTCACATAGGTTGACAGGCAGATAGGTGTCGTATAGTTTGTGACACATGCCACTTATCATCTCCACCGAAACCCAGACCGCAGCAGTGCTCACCGCACCCGGCGAGCTGCACCTGAAGATCCACCCCCGCCCCGTCCCCGAGCCCGGCGAAGTCCTGGTGAAAATCCACACCGTGGGCATTTGTGGATCCGACACCGCCTACTTTCAGGGCACGGCAGCGTACACCATCAAGGCGCCCTTCATCATGGGTCACGAGGCAAGCGGCACCATTGCCGAATTGGGCGACGGCGTCGCCGGGCTCCCGCTGGGAACAGCCGTGGCAGTGGTCCCGAGCCTGGCCTGCGGAGCATGCGAGCAATGCCGCAGCGGCTTCGACAACCTGTGCCCGCACACCCGATACCTTGGCTCGGCAGCAGTCACCCCGCACCGCGACGGCGCCCTGCAGGAATACCTCGCTGTTCCGGCCACACATGTGCTGCCCCTCCCTGATGGAGTCAGCCTGGAGGAGGGGGCGCTGCTTGAACCCCTGGCCG
Organism: Arthrobacter glacialis; assembly: GCF_002909415.1. NCBI lineage: Bacteria > Bacillati > Actinomycetota > Actinomycetes > Micrococcales > Micrococcaceae > Arthrobacter > Arthrobacter glacialis. Next base: position 275,960 of record NZ_PPXB01000004.1, read on the forward strand.
TTGCCTTGCACGCAGTCAGGAAGACCCCCGTTGCGGGGGCAACAGTGCTCATTGTTGGCGGAGGGGCCATTGGGCAATTGACGGCCCTGGCGGCCAAGAGCCTGGGCGCCGCATCCGTCACTGTCACAGATGTCAGCGAGCGCCGCGCCGGCGCCGCCGTCGAACACGGTGCGGACCTTGCCCTCACCATCGAAGAAGCAGAATCCGGCATCAACGGCGGCAGCCACTACGACGTGGTCTTCGATGCCTCCGGCCACCCGGCCGGAGTGGAACTGGCGCTTCGGGCCGCCCGCCCCGGCACGGGACGGGTGGTGCTGGTGGGCAATCTTCCCGCCGGAGCCGGAATTCCCTACAAGTACATTTCCCAGGCGGAGTCGTGGGTCACCTCCACGATGCGTTTTGCCGGCGGACTGAAGCCGGCCCTTGACTTTCTGCGCGACAACAAAACGGACATCTCCTGGCTGGTGGAACAGCGCGTTCCCTTCCACCGGATCCGGGAGGTGTTTGAGCCGCCCACCCAAGGCGGACCGCCCCTGAAAGTCCACATTCACTTCACCAAGCAAAACATTCTTTAGATCACAACGAGCAAAAGGACACAATGATGCGTCACTCCATGAAAATCAAAGGACTCGGCGTCCTCGCCGTATTAGCAATGTTGGCCACGGGTTGTTCCGCCGAGACGGGCGGCAACGACGCAGTTGCCGCTGAGGGCCTCGGCACACCGTCGCCCGAACTGGCCCAGGCCGCGAAGGACTTCAAGGGACCGTTTACCTACTGGATAGGCTTGACCTTTCCGGAATCCAGCAACGACCTCGAAGCAGCCCGCATCAAGGCCTGGGGTGACAACCTGGGCATCGAGACCGAGATCGTCAAGGTCAACCAAAACGAGGTTGTCCAACAGACGTCCGGAGCCATCGAAGCCAAGTCACTGCCCAGCGCCATGACTGTCCCCTATGACTTGATGTCAACCATGTCCACGGGCGGTCAGCTCTCACCCGTCCCGGACGCCTACACAGCTGTGGGCGACGCCCACGGCGGCTGGCTGGACTCGATAGATGCCGCCACCAAGGCCACGAGCTTTGGCGATAAGATTTATGGCGTTCCCTTCGGATTCTTCGGCAATGTGCTCTTCAGCCGCGCCGACGTGCTCAAGGAAAAGGGCTTTGACGCCCCGCCCAAGACCTGGGACGAGCTGCTCTCCCAGTCAAAGGCCGCCCAGGACCCGCCCAAGACCTTCGGCATGGGTTTTGCCCTCTCCAATGTCCTTGACGGAAACCTGACCACCTCCATGATGCAGTCCTTCGGCGGCCGCGTCGCCGATGACGCCGGCAAGCAGTGCACCATCAACAGCCCCGAGACGGCAAACTTCCTGGGCTGGATCAAGGGCGCCTTCGACGACGGGCAGTTCCCGCCGTCGTCCGTCACCTGGGATGGCGCAGGGGACAACAACTCCTTCACCTCCGGGGAATCGCTGTTCATTGTCAACACCGGCAGCGTCTACCAGTCGATGAAGAAGGACGATCCCGACCTCGCCGAGTCCAGCGCCTATTCAGCCCTTCCCGCCGGGCCCAAGGGCCAGGTTGCCCCGGTTGATCCGCGCTACCGGGTAGTTCCCACCAGCACCTCCGACGCCGGCAAGACCCTCGCCCAAGACCTGTTCACGACCCTGGCCGATGACACCTACATGGCCGGATTCATGGAAAATGCCACCTACGGTCCCGTGCTGAAATCGCAGCTGGAATACCCCGTTTTCACCGACAGTCCTGTCCACGCTGGCTTGCTCGAACAGGCAGAAAAGGGCACCGCACCGGCATTCCCGGACACCGCCAACGCCTCCTACTCCGACTACCAGAACGCCTTCTCCACCCCGAGGATGGTCCAGCGGGTAGTGGTGGATAAGATCTCCATCGACAAAGCCATGGCCGAAGCGCAGGCTTCCTGCCAGACAATTTACAACCAGCATGCAAGCTAAGACAAAACAAGCAGCGGCCGCTGCCGGAGCACACGCTCCGGCAGGGCCTGCGGGCGCGTCACGACGGAGCAAGGGCCGGCGGCCGTCAGCTATTGGCAAGGAAGCCCGGCTGGGTTTGCTGCTGGTCCTGCCTGCAGTAGCCGTCATCGTCATCCTCATCGGATACCCCACCATTTCTTCGATCTGGTACAGCTTCACCGACCGAATGGTTGGCTCCCCCGGCACTTTCATCGGGCTGGCCAACTACACCCGGCTCGTCACCGACTCCGGATTCCTCTCAGCAGCGGCAAACCTTGTCCTCATTGTTGGCGTGTCACTGATTCTCAAGCTGGTCTTGGGCACAGTGGTGGCAGTGATCCTGAACCGGCCCATGCCGGGGCGCAATCTGTGGCGCCTGCTGGTCATGCTGCCGTGGGCGATGCCCGGATTCGTCGCCTTCATGGGCCTGCGCCTGATGTTTGAATCACCGTACGGTGCCATCAACGTGGCCCTGGAAACCTTTACCAGCCCCATCCCGTTCCTCAGCGACCCCGAATGGGCACGTGTTTCAGTGGTACTGGCAACGGTATGGCGCGGCTTCCCGTTCTGGGCCATCTCCATCCTGGCCGCCCTGCAAACCATTCCCAAGGAACTGTATGAAGCAGCCCGCATGGATGGCGCCTCAGCCTGGCAGCAGTTCGTCCACATCACGGTCCCGCAAATTCGCTCCACAGTTGCCGTGGTGGCGGTCATCTCCGCCATCTGGACTGCCAACGGCTTTGAAAACATTTGGCTCATGACCCAGGGCGGACCGTCCACCACCACCATGACCTTCCCGGTCCTGTCATTCCTGAGCCTGCAGAGCCGCCAACTGGGACAAGCCGCAGCCTACGCCGTGGTGATACTCCCGGTCATGGCGTTGTTCATCATGTTGCTCAGCCGCAGAAAGAAGGAGATCTGATGCAAAAGCAGGGCCGACTGACAACCATTCTTGGCATGGCGTTTCTTGCCCTCCTGGTGGTGCCGCCTGTCTACTACATGATCATCGTCTCGCTGAAGCCGCGCTCGGCGATCTACCGGACGCCGTCGTGGCTGCCCGATCGCACGAGCCTAGACAACTACGTCAAGGTGCTGGTCAACGACAAGTTCCTGGTGAACATTGGCAACAGCCTCATCGTTGCCCTGGCCACCACTTTGCTGGCCATGATTCTCGGTGTGCTGGCTGCCTATGCCATTGCCCGGTTCAAGTTTCCGGGCCGAAATGCGGCCAGCCAGCTGATCTTGATGAGCTACCTGACCCCCATGGTTCTGCTGTTCATCCCGCTCAGCGTGGTGGTGGGCAACTTGGGTCTGGCCGACACCTTGTCCGGTTTGGTGCTGGTTTACCTGACGTTTGCCGTTCCACTGTGCACGTGGCTGATTCTGGGCCACTTCAGGGACTTCCCGCAGGACCTGGAGGAAGCCGCGTCGCTGGACGGGGCATCCAAAATGCGCACACTTGTCAGCATCCTGCTGCCTGTCTCCGCACCGGCCCTGGCCACGGCAGCATCGTTGGCCTTCATGATGGCGTGGGGCGAGCTCTTCCTGGCGCTGACATTTGTCAAAGGCCAGGGCGTCATGACGGCCCCGGTTGCACTGCAGCATATGAGCACCGGCGACGTCCAGCAATACGGGCCCATCATGGCCGGAGCCGTACTTTCGGCCATCCCCGTGTTGGTTGTCTACTACATTTCCCAGCGCTGGGTTGTTCAGGGCGCAGCAGAGGGCGCCTTCAAGGGCTAGTTCCAGCAATCCCACGGCGAGGGGTCAGCCTTTTGGCCGGCTCCTCGCCACTCTTAACCCAAAGGAGTTTGTTTTGACCATTCGTACAGCCGAGGTGCTGGTTACCAGTCCCGGACGCAACTTTGTCACCTTGCGCATCACCACCGACGACGGTGTGGTGGGACTCGGCGATGCCACAGTGAACGGGCGCGAACTCGCCACCGTGGCCTATCTCAAGGAGCACGTTGTGCCGCTGCTCATTGGCAAGGACGAACACAACATCGAGGACATGTGGCAGTTCCTCTACCGCGGCGCGTACTGGCGCCGCGGCCCCATCACCATGGCCGCGATTGCCGCCGTCGACGTGGCGTTGTGGGACATCAAGGCCAAGATCGCCAGCCTCCCCCTCTACCAGCTCCTCGGCGGCGCGTCCCGCATCGGGGCCCTGGCTTATGGCCATGCCTCCGGCTCAGACACCGAGTCCTTGTTCACCTCCATCCGCAACCACCTGGACCAGGGATTCAAGGCCATTCGCGTCCAGACCGGCGTCCCGGGCCTGGGCCAGATCTATGGCGTCGCCGGCGACCAGCGTCCGGGGGAACGCTATGACTACGAACCGGCCAAACGCCTTCCGCTGCCGGCGGAGGAAACCTGGGACACCCGCGCGTACCTGCGCCACGTCCCCACGGTGTTCGCTGCAGTGCGTAAAGAGTTTGGGCCGGAACTAATCCTGCTCCATGACGGACACCACCGCATGACCCCCAACCAGGCGGCCTCATTGGGCAAGTCGTTGGAACCGTATGACTTGTTCTGGCTGGAGGACTGCACACCCGGCGAGAACCAGGAGGGGTTGCGCCGGGTTCGCTCCCAAACCACAACGCCGCTGGCCATTGGCGAGGTCTTCAACACCGTCCACGACTACCAGACGCTGATCACCGAACAGCTCATCGACTACGTTCGCTCGGCGGTGACCCACACCGGCGGGATCAGCGCACTGCGCAAGATCATGGACTTCGCCGCGATCTACCAGATCAAGTCAGGCTTCCACGGCCCCACCGACATTTCCCCTGTGGGCCAGGCTGCCCAGCTCCACTTGGGCATGGCCATCCACAACTTTGGCATCCAGGAGTACATGAAGCACTCCGCCGAAACCCTGGAAGTGTTCCAGACCAGCTACACCTTCACCGACGGCCTGCTGCACCCTGGCAACAACCCGGGACTCGGCGTTGACTACAACGACGAATTGGCCAACACGTTCGACTACGCACCGGCGTACTTGCCCGTCAACCGTTTGCTGGACGGAACAGTCCACGACTGGTAACAGGCAAAAAAGCAGGCCGCCTGCCACTCGGGAAACCGGATGGCAGGCGGCCTGCTTTTTCTCACGCCTGGGCGAGCCTGCACGACGGCGGTGGGCCGGCGCCGTCGTGCAGGGTTCTAGAGCCGGGTGTCGAAGGAATTGCAGAACACGTTCTCGTTGAACGTGCCCTGGAACTCGGAGAGGCCCTGGATCTTCTCCACTGTCACCCGGATGGCTTCGCGGGTGTCGGCGTGGGCGTGGATGGCGGTCTTGACCATCGGCACGTCGATCAGGTGGTTGGGCTGGTTGAGCGAGACAAACACGGTGGGCACCTCGGTGACGTACCACGGGATCTCCGCGGCCATCGGGGTGGACCACTTGATCCGAATGGCCGCTTCCTGGGCAAATCCCTTCACATTGGCGAACACGAAGGCGGCGTCGTACTTCTCCGGGTAATCCGCAGTGCCCTCCTCGGAGATGACTGACATGAAGTTCACGCCCTCCTCCCCGGCCGCCTTGCGCTGGTCGGCGGTCTTGAAGATGTGAACTTCAAAACCCACCCGCTCCAGTTCCTCGGCCACCACATCCAGGTAGCCCAGCGGGTCCGCCATGGTGAAGTCCGAACCGCCGGAAATCCCGTACAGGCGGATCTTCTTGTGCGTCTCCGGGGTCAGCGGCAGGTTGCTTTGAGTGTCCTTGACCAAGGTGACTGTCTTGTCGGCGATCTCGGCGGCTATGGCCCGGTGCTCGGCGGAACCGATCACGGACAGCGCCTCCACCGGCGGGACCAGGGATCCACGGTCCTTGACATGCAACCCCAGGGACGCCTTCAGGGCCAGGATGCGGCGCAGCGCGTCCGTCAGCCGTTCCTCGGTGATGACGCCGTTGCGGTAGCCATCGAGCATGAAGCCAAAGTCTTCTTCCGGGTTGCGGAAGAACAAGAACATGTCGCAACCTGCGGCGATGGCCGCAGGCACCTGATCGCGGCGCTTCATGGCCTGCGTCATGCCGATCATCTGGGAGGCGTCGGTGAGGATCAGGCCGTTGAAGCCCAGCTCGCCGCGCAGCAGGCCACCGAGCAATTCCGGGGCCAGCGTGGCGGGCAGGATGTCCGCGTCGGCCAGGCCGGGCAGGAAGCGCCGGGAGAGTTCCGGCGCACCAATGTGACCGATCATGATCGACTGCACGCCGTGCCCGATCATCTCGCGGTACACGTGCCCGTACGTTTTGTTCCACTCCTCATAGCCGAGGGTGTTGTAGGAGGTGACCACATGCTGGTCGCGCTCGTCGATGCCGTCGCCCGGGAAGTGCTTCATGGCGCACGCGGTGGCTGACTCGCTGATGCCGTCGAAGTACTCCTTGGCCCGCTCAACCACCACCTCGGGCGTGTTGCCGAAGGAGCGGGTTGAGATAACTGTGTTGCGCCAGTTGTAGTGGATGTCCACGATCGGCGCGAACGCCCAGTTGCAGCCCAAGGCGGCCGTTTCAACACCGGCCACCTGGCCCATCTGGCGGGCAATGGTCTTGTCCGGGTGCGAGCCTGCCTGCAGGTGGGTGGACACGAAGGTGCCGTCATCGCAGCTGCCGGCTCCGCCCATTTCCGGGTTGGAGGCGATCAGCAGCGGGATTTTCGACTTCGACTGTGCGTGGCGGATATGTTCCTGCACAGCACCGGAGGGCCCCGGCCGGTAGCGCATGCCGCCCACGTGGAAGTTCTCCAGCACCTCATCGAGGTATTCGGGGGCGTAACTGTTGTTGTGGTTGATGAACAGCTGGCCGATCTTTTCCTCGAGCGTCATCGACCCAATCGTCGACTCCACCCATGCCACGCCGGCGTCGTCCAAATTGAACGGGGCGCTGCGCATATCCACTGCGTAGGTCATTGCTTCTCCTGACGTCGTGCTTTGAATTCTGAGTCTTTAGGTAGTTTGTTGCAGACGTACGACGGCGTCACTCACCAAGGCCGGGACCGGTGCCGAAATGTCAATCACCACGGCACGCTCGTCTGCTTCCAGCGGTTCCAGCGTAGCCAGCTGCGATTCCAGCAGCGCCGCCGGCATGAAATGGCCCGAACGGCCCTCAAGGCGGGAACCCAGCACCTCCCGAGTGCCGTCCAGATGCAGAAACACCGCCCCGGGCGCCTGACTCCTGATCGTGTCCCGGTAGCTGCGCCTCAGTGCAGAGCAGGCCACCACCAGTCCGTTGGCGGAGCCAGCCAGCTCCGCACCGACGATCTCCAACCAGGGTGCGCGGTCGCCGTCGTTCAGGGGTGTGCCGGCAGCCATCTTGGCGATGTTCTCCACCGGGTGCAGGGAGTCCCCGTCCATGAACGGCAGGCCGAGCTCGTGCGCCACCAGGGCGCCGATCGTCGTCTTGCCGCAGCCGGAGACTCCCATCACCACAATGTGCTGCGGTGCTGCTGTTGTTGAGGCGTCGGTCACCAGTCGTGGACCGTTCCGTCAACCAGGCGGTTGTACGGCAAGTAGGCCTGCTGGTACGGGAACGCCGCAGCGGCTTCCTCGTTGAATTCGACGCCGATGCCGGGGGCGTCGCCGGGGTGCAGGTAGCCGTCCTTGAAGGTCATGGACTGCGAGAAGACTTCGTTGGTCGCATCCGAGTGCTGCATGTACTCCTGGATGCCGTAGTTGTGGATGGCCAGGCCCACGTGCAGCTGGGCGGCGAAACCGATCGGGGAAATGTCGGTGGGACCGTGGAAGCCGGACTTGATCTGGTACTGGGCGGCGAAGTCCATGACCTTCTTCAACGGCGAGATACCGCCGAAGTGGGTGGAGGCGGCGCGCACGTAGTCAATGAGCTGTTCCTTGATGATGGTCTGGTAGTCGTAAACCGTGTTGAAGATTTCACCAATGGCCAGCGGGGTGGTGGTGTGCTGGCGCACCAGGCGCAGTGCCTCCTGGTTTTCCGCCGGGGTGCAGTCCTCCAACCAGTACAGGTCATACGGTTCCAGGGACTTGCCCAGCTTGGCTGCCTGGATGGGGGTCATGCGGTGGTGTCCGTCATGCAGCAGCGGGATTTCCGGGCCAAACTCGTTGCGGACCGCTTCAAAGACTGTGGGCAGGTGGCGCAGGTAGGCGCGGGTGTCCCAGTCCTCTTCCTGCGGGTGGGCGCCGCGGCCGGCGGGCTCGTAGTCGTAGCGTTCACCGGAAGCCTGCGCCTGAGCCGCAACGCCGTACACGGCCTTGATGCCGGGGATGGCTGTCTGGATGCGGATGGACTTGTAGCCCAGTTCCAGGTGCTCATGCACGGAGTCGAAGAGCTGGGGAATGTCGGCACCGGAGGCGTGGCCGTAGGCACGCAGGCCGTTGCGTGAAGCACCGCCGAGCAGCTGGTAGACCGGCATGCCGGCAAGCTTGCCCTTGATGTCCCACAGTGCCATGTCCACGGCGGCAATCGCGGCCATGGTGACCGGGCCGCGGCGCCAGTAGGAGCTGCGGTACAGGAACTGCCAGGTGTCCTCAATCCGGTGCGGGTCCTTGCCAATCAGCAGCTGGGCAACGTGCTCCTTCAGATATGCTGCAACGGCCAGTTCGCGGCCGTTGAGGGTGGCATCACCAATGCCCACAACACCCTCATCGGTGGTGACCTTCAAGGTGACAAAGTTGCGGCTGGGGCTGGTGACAAATACTTCTGCGGAGATGATTTTCACGAAAGGAGTCCTTCCAAAATGGATTGATAAGGGCGAATTGCGGGTGTTGCAGGAGGAGAATTTCTTTGTCGCTACGAGTTTTCGTCGGTATCCCGCTGATCAAGGGCGGCTGCGAGCTGAAATGTCGGCGACGATTTCCTTGTGCTTGGCATCCGTCAGGGGGTAGATAACCATGACGAGCAGCGCCAGGAGCGCGAATACCATCGGCAGCAGGCCGGCACCGGCGCGGATGCCCAGGATTGCCTGCTCTGTTTGCTGGGCGGCACCGGCGGTGTAACCACCCCAGGCGAGAGCGAAGGCGGCTAGCGCGCCACCAACGGCCTGGCCGGTCTTGCGGGTGAAGGAGAACAACGCATACGTGATTCCTTCGGTGCGGATGCCTGTCTTCCACTCGCCGTATTCAACGGTGTCAGCTTCGAGGGCCCATACCAGCATGCTGACCAGCAGAAGGCCCACCTGCGTGATGATGACGCCGGTGAAGGCAAGCCAGACCATGGAGCTGGGTGCGAGGAACACGGTGATTCCACCGATGGCCATGAACAGTGCGCCACCCATGTAGATGTTCTTCTTGCCGGCGGCCCGCACCAGTCGCGGCAGGATGGCTGCCATGCCAAAGGTGAGGAAGATGTTGATGATGGACATCACAGCATAGAGGCCCAGATTGTGCAGAACGTCGCGGAAGTAGTAGATCTGGACAGTACCAAGAGCCAGCTGGCCGGTCAGGAACAGGAAGGAGCTGATGCACAGCAGCAACAGGGGCTTGTTGCCCTTGAGCGTGGCGATGCTCTGCTTCATCGAAACCTTGGAGACCTCTCGGACCACGCGTTCCTTGGTGGTGAAAACAGTGAACATGTACAGCCCGGTGCCCACGACGGCGAAGATGATGGTCAAGGTGGTGAACAGCGGCTGCAGGTTCTCCCCGCCCTTCATCAGCGGGGCGATGAAGATGCCCAGGAAGGAGCCGACCGCGACGGCGCCGATGGTGCGGGCGCTGGCCAACTTGGCGCGTTCACCGGAATTTTGGGTCATGGCCCCGGCGAAAGATCCGTAGGGGATGTTGACGAAGCTGTAAGCCAGGCCAAGCAGTGCGTAGCTGAGGTAGGCCCACAGCAACATGCCCGATTCCCCGATCTGGGGGATGGAGAAGGTGGCAACGCTGAGCAGCAGCAGCGGCACGGACCCGAACATGATGTAGGGGCGGAACTTGCCGAGCTTCTTGTGATAAGTCTTGTCCACCATGCGTCCGGCGAAGATGTCCGCGAAGGCGTCAAAGATTCGCACCACGAGCAGCAGGGTGCCGGCTGCGGCTGCGCTGATGCCTGCTACGTCTGTGTAGTAGAGCAACAAGAACATGGTGGCCGTGGTGAAGGCGAGGTTGTTGGCGGCGTCACCGGCGCCGTACCCCAAAACGCTGATCTTGGACAGCACGCCCGTGGCCGGCGCTTCCGCGCTCTGGCTGGATTGCTTTTGTGTCATGGTCAATGCGGGCTCCTTTACCCAAATCCTGCGCAGGTGTGCTGCGCCGGACAATTCCCATTTCGCCGGTCCCAGATGGCCCTTCGGTGGACCGCTGCGGGGCCATCCCCGCGGGGGTGCCTGCCGCAGCTTGTACGCCGGCGTGTGAGCTGTATTACCCACCAGTTAACCAGCTAAGACAACAAATGGCAACCGCTTGCCAACATTTTCTTTAATTTCTCATATCCCCTCCGCGCCGCCACCACCCCATCCCCTTAAGCCGAACGGGCAGTAGTTGTTGATGTTGGGCGAGAACATCAACAACTACTGCCCGTTCACGGTGGCTTGAGGCGGCTTGCTGGAAGCTATCCCTGCGCCGCGCCATCCTCAGCGGCAAAGCCATCCGCCAGGACCGTCACGGCAGCAACAGCCGCTGCATCGCCTGCCAGCTGCGCATCCAGAATGGCCATCAGGGCCACGAGATCCGCCCCGGAGTCCAGCTTCAACGCCGCCACCAGCTCGGTTGCGGCAGAATCCGCAATGGTCGCTCCACTTTGGTGAGCTCGTCGCAGGAAAGCCACCCATGCGGCGATCATCCTGGCAGCACCGGTGCCGGAATGCCCGGCAGCCAGCTCGGCCTTCAACACCGGCACGGCACGCATGCGCAGCTTGCTGGATCCGTCCATGGCGATCTGGGCCAGGTGGTGGGCTATCCGGGCATTGCCGAACCGCTCCAACAGTGCAGCACGGTAGGCAGGAATGGCCAGGCCCTCGGCTGGCAGGTTCGCCTGGGCCTCGTCCCAGAATTCGGTGATCCAGGCAGCGCACACAGGGTCAGCCAAGGCTTCCGCCACGGTGGTGTGTCCCTTGAGCTGACCGGCGTAGGCCATGAGGGAGTGTGAGCCATTGAGCAACCACAGCTTGCGGTTCTCAAAGTGCTCAATCTCGTCCACAAACACAGCTCCTGCGCTGGCCCAATCCGGGCGCCCGGCGGGGAAATCACCGCTGAGAACCCAGTCGCTGAAGGGTTCGGTCACCACGGGCGAGGAGTCCACGTAGCCACACTCCGCCGCAACCAACGCGATTTCGGCGTCGGTGGTGCGCGGGGTGATCCTGTCAATCGAGGTGCCCACAAAACTGACATTTTCGGCAATCCATGCACCCAAGCCGGGATCTACGACGTCGGCCAGGCCACCAATGGCGGCGCGCGCGGCAATCGCATTGTTGGCCAGGTTGTCGCACGAGACCACGGCGATGGGGCCCGTGCCGGCGCTGCGGCGCGCTGCCAGGGCCTGGACGAGACGGCCGGCAGCTGTCACGGTGGCGGCGTCGTCCTGGCCACCGGCCGTGAGTGTGCGCAGGACATCAATGTCGTCCTGGACTGCCGGGTTTGACAGGTCCAAGGAGCCGTCGGCCGCCAAGTTGTAGGCTGCCTCGGTGATGGTCAGGGTGACCAAGGCCGTGGCCTGAGCTGCAACCAGACGGGAAAGCGCTGCTACATCGGCGCCGTCGTGAGCTTCCACGATGGAGGTCATGAGCTCAAACTTGTCGCCACTGCCACCGCGTTCGATCAAGGTGTAGAGACCGTCCTGGGCGGACAGTGCAGTGGCCGCGGCGGGGTGGCGGCCGGTGAACGCCGCAATTCCCCATTGCGCACCGTCGCTTGCATGCTGGGTGTACCACGCCTGGTGGGCGCGATGGAAGGCACCGAGACCCACGTGGACAATGCGCACGGGTGCGGGCGGTACCGCGGCGGCGTTGCTGCGGTTCAGGGGCTTGACTGCTGTCATGGCGGGACTGGTTTCCGTTTCCTGGCTGGTGGTCATTGAGGTGCTCACAGCTTGAACGCGCGGCGGGGGGCGGCGTCAACAATGTCGACGATGATCTGATGGGCGCGGGCTTCGCTGACCCGGCTTTCAGCCACCAGGCGGGCCAAGAAGGCAGCCTCAATGCGGCGTGAGGTGTTGTGGCGGGCCGGGATGGAGCAGAAGGCGCGGGTGTCGTCAATGAACCCCGACGAACGCGAGAAACCTGCGGTCTCGGTGACGGCGGCGCGGAAGCGCAGCATGGCGTCGGGTGCATCAAGGAACCACCACGGGGCGCCAATGAAGACCGACGGGTAGAACCCTGCCAGCGGGGCGATTTCACGGGAGAAGGCGGTCTCATCGATCGTGAAGGGGATGAAGTGGAACCCCGGCGCCGTGCCGAAGTCCTCCAGCATGGGGCGCAGCGCCTCGGTGTAGCTGACGGCAAAGGGGATGTCATGGCCGGTGTCGGCGCCGAACTTGTTGAACGATTCGGTGTGGTGGTTGCGGAAGACACCGGGGTGGATGGTCATGACCAGGCCGTCGGCCACTGACATGCGGGCCATCTGGTAGGTCATGTGGGCTTCGAAAACGTCGGCGTCAACGGCCGTTGCTTCGCCGCGGCGGGCCTTTTCAAACAAGGCCTCAGCGGTGGTGGTGTCCAGGCGCAAGGTCCGTGCCGTGCGAACCCCATGGTCTGCGGAGACGGCACCGTGCTCCACAAAATATTGTCGGCGGTTTTCCAGGGCGCGGATGTAACCGGCATAGCCGGTGAGGCCGTCGCCGGCGACACTGATGAGCTTCTCCACGCGCTCGGCCCAGCCGGCGGCGGCAAACTTGATGTAGGCGTCGGGACGGAACGTGGGCAGAACCCTGCCCGTGAAACTGGGGTCCTTGGCGATCGCGGCGTGGGCAGCCAAGTCATCCAGCGGGTCATCGGTGGTGGCCAGTACCTCAATATTGAAGTCCTTGAACAGCTGGCGGGGCCGGAATGCCGGGCTCTTGAGCTTGGCATCGAGCTCATCAAAGAGCGCGTCGGCATTCTCGGCATTGACCTCGCGGCTCAGGCCAAAGACGTGCTCAAAGGAATCGCGCATCCAGTAGCCTGAGGCCGTACCGTCAAAGAGCGGCCAGGCCTTGGCGAACTCGCGCCAGGTCTCCCTGGGTTCCACGGCCGAGGTGCCGCCCACACGCAAGTTTTCCAGGGGGACCCCGCTGGCGTGAATGAGCCTGGTGACGTAGTGGTCCGGGCTAACCAGCAACGTTGCCGGATCAGGGAATGGGGTGTCCAGTTCCAGCATGGCGGCGTCAACGTGGCCATGCGGGGAAATGATGGGGAGGTCTTCAACGCGGGCCAGCAGCTCCCGGGCGATGGCGCGGGTGCCGGGATCGGCGGGCAGCAGCCGGTCGGGATCGGCGGCCGGTGACAACGATGTCGCGGCAGGCGCCTCGGAAGTGGTCTCTGTTGATGAAGGGAAATGTGACATAGGTCAATCGTCCATGTAATTTACCCACTTTGTCAACCGGTTGCCAAATATTGCCACAACAGTTCCCTGGACGTTCAGGAGCCCTTGACACGTCCCGTGGAGCCACGCAAAACCAGCTCGGTTGGCAGGGCCGGAAGCGTTGGGGCCGCGTCTGCGTGATCAAGTGCAGCCAAGACGTGCTGGAGGGCCGCCGCACCCAGCTCACCGAGGGGCGATTTAATGGTGGATAGTGGCGGGGTCGTGAAATCAGAACCAAAAATATTGTCGAAGCCCATGATGCTCAAGTCATTGGGAATCTCCAGGCCGGCAGCCTGAAGCTCCCGCATGAGACCAATGGCCATCAGATCGTTGTAGCAAATGACGGCCGTGGCCGTGCCAGCCCGCACCGTAGCAGCGGCGCGGCGGCCGCCGTCGACCGTTGGCTGGCTGGAAGCCACCACTGCGGCCATTATGCCATGCCAGTCACACCGCGCCTTGATGCTCTCCCAGCGTCGAGCCGACATCCACGACCGTTCCGGCCCAGCTACGTATGAGATTTCTGTGTGACCCATGTCAGCCAAGTGCCGAACAGCGTCACTCACCCCGGCATCGGCATCTGCAATGACGCTGGGTACGCCGTCAACATTGCGGTTGATGACCACCACCGGCTTTTTTGCAGCCAATGAAGCAATTTCCTCATCGGAGAGACGCGGGCTCGCAAGGATAAGACCGTCCACAGTGGCCAGCATGCGCCGGGCAGCTGTCAGCTCCAAGTCAGCAGACTCCGCGGACTCGGCCAGCATCAGGGTGTAGTCCCTGGCGGAAGCGGCAGATTCAGCGCCGCGGATGACGTCAAAGAACGCGGGGTTGGTGATGTCGGAGACGATCAGGCCTATGGTTTGCGTGCGCCCGGTGGGCAAGGCGCGGGCAAAGACGTTGACTTGATAGTTCAGTTGCTCAGCGGCATCCATGATCTTTTGCGCGGTCTTGGCACTGACACGGCCGGGTTTGCTGAGGGCACGTGACACCGTTGACGGGTTGACGCCGGCAAGCTCAGCAATGTCATAGATCGTGGGCGAGGACTTGCCTGCTCGTAGGGTGGGAACAGCGCTCCGAGGCGTGTTGCCGGTCTGGTCTATGTCAGTCAAGTCATTCCTCCGCAATTGGTTGCCACTTGCCAGCTTAACGCACAACTGGCCAGCACCGTCGAAGGGGACGGAACTGGCCAGTTGAGAAAGCTAGACGCCGTGAAGGCGCTTATGCGCGTTCGGCGTACTTGCCTTCTTCACGAATGCGGTCATTGAGCAGCCTCAAGAACTCGTCTTCGTCAAAGTCGAGACCCACTTCTTCGCCCTTCCAACTGGAGAGATGGATGGCGTTGGCCAAGCGCACGCCCTTGATACCGTCGGAACCCGGTGCCAGCAGCGGTGTTCCATCGAGGATGTTGGCGGCGAAATTTTCCAGAACCCCTGCGTGCTGGGCGCCCCAGACGGACTCAAACTCTACGATCTCGGTGGATCGGTATTCGTCCATGTCCAGCTGGCCCATGAACAACTTGCGGACATCGTCCAGGCCCATGCTTTCGCTGATCTCGCGTTCCTTCTTCTTCAGGCGCGTCACGGTGGCGGTCTTGCTGCCTTCCACGACGATCTTTCCCTGGTCTCCCAAGATTTCGAAGCGGTCGGTGCCGATCATGTCGTGCGTTGCCGTGACAAACGTGCCCGTGGCGCCGTTGCCGTAATCAACCAACGCGGTGACCTCATCCTCAACCGCAATGTCGCGGCGGAAGCCGTACGAGACCTTGGCAAAGACAGACTTCGGCACGCCGCAGATCCACTGCCACAGGTCCAACTGGTGCGGAGCCTGGTTGACCAGAACGCCGCCGCCCTCGCCGCCCCAGGTTGCACGCCATTCGCTGGAGTTGTAGTAGCCCTGGGGACGCCACCAGTTGGTGATGATCCAGTTGGTGCGCAAGATGTTCCCGATCTCGCCGTTGTCGACGATCTCCTTCAAGCGCTGGTACAGCGGGTTGTTGCGCTGGTTGAACATGATGGCAAAGGACAGTTCCGGCCTACTCGCGGCAAATTCGTTGAGTTCGGCAACCTGTTTGGTGTAGACGCCAGCAGGCTTTTCGACGAGCGCGTGGATGTTGCGCTTGAGCGTTTCCATGCCCATCTCGGGGTGGAGGTAGTGCGGGACACAGGTGACGACGGCGTCCACGTCGCCACTGTCCAGCATGGTCAAGTAATCGTCGTAAACCTTGACGTCGGGGTAGGTCTCCGTGGCAAGTTCACGCTTGGCCGGGTCGATGTCCGTGATGGCACCAATAACCATGTTCGGGACCAGCCCGGAGGTGATGAACTTGGCGTAGGCGCCGCCCTGCTGGCCGAGGCCAATAATGCCCAGGCGTACTTTGTTACTCACTGGTGTTGCTCCATTTCGTTGCAGTAATTCAGGGTGAATTTCTTGATCGAGACTCAAGCGTCAGAAGAGATCGCCAAAGCCCATGGTGGTGAGGTTGCGGTGCGAGGTTTCCAGGGCTTCCCAAACGGTGCGCCCGTACAGTTCGTCCTGTTCAACGAGCAGATACTGGGCGCCAGCAGCTTCTGCTGCGGGAATGATGGACGGGAAATCGAGGTTGCCCTCGCCCACCTCGGCGAACTGGACCACGTTCTTGAACTCAGTCATGAAGTTCACGAAGTCACCGCTTTCCAAGTAGCCAAGGGCCGACTCCGGCATTTGCCCAATCCGGTAGTCCTTCAGGTGAACCATGGCGGTGCGGCCGGAATACTTCTGAAGTGTCCGCACGGGGTCAAGTCCGCCGCGCTGCACCCAGTGGACATCGATTTCCAAGCCCATGGCGGGCGAGTTTTCATTAATGATGTCCAGCATGTACTTGCCATCAAACTTCGCGAACTCAATGTGGTGATTGTGGTAGTACAGGCTGATGCCGTGCTCTGCCAGGCGTTCGGCGTAGCCGTTGGTTTCCTTGGCAAATTCAATGACTGCGTCGATCGACGTCATTGCTCCGAATGGCAACATGCCGATCCGTACGAGGTTTGTGTCAAGACGCTTGGCATCGTTGACGATCTTCTCGAAGTCTTCTTGGAGGGATTCCCCTGGGCGGCCCACGGGCTTTTCCATCATGACCGACAGCGAAGCCACATCCATGCCCAGCTCCGTCTGCGCCTTTTCCAGTTCGCCGACGTTTTTTTCGTCCATGGGGATCTGGGAAATCTCGACGGCGTTGTAGCCCAGTTCGCTAACTTTGCGGAGCGTCTCAAAGGCGCCCGCTTCCGCAAAGCTGTCCTTGAGCATCATTGCCTGTACACCGATTTTTGCCACGATATTCCTTTCGTTGGACGGGGCATGAATGCCCCGTCCGGCACTTACTTGACGTTTAAAATCTTGCGTGACGGCTAGGCCGGCACAGAGGCGGCGGCTTCGATCCGCTGTGCTTTCAGCAGCTCGTGCCTGTCTTTCCGGCGTTTTTCCTGCCGGTCAGGATCCGGCACGGGTGAGGCCAGGAGAAGTCGCTGCGTGTAGGGGTGTTCCGGTGTTCGGGTGACCACCTCGGCAGTTCCCTGTTCAACGATCTCCCCGCGGTACATGACAGCAACGCGGTGGCTGATGTGCCGCACAACGTCCAGATCATGGGAGACGAACAGGTAGGAGACGCCCGTGTCCCGCTGGATCTGCAGGAAGAGGTCAAGGACCACCGCCTGGGTGGAAAGATCCAAGGCACTGACCGGCTCATCACACACAATGAGTTTCGGAGACAGCGCCAGCGCACGGGCGATCGCCACGCGCTGGCGCTGGCCGCCACTGAATTCCCGGGGAAGCCTGTGGATGGCGTCCGACGGCAGGCCCACCTGATCCAGCAGTTCACGAACTCGACGTTTGGCCTCGGTGGGCGATTTCCCCTGCACGCTCAGCGGTTCTGCGAGGATGTCGCCGATTTCCAAGGCCGGGTTCAGGGACGTGTAGGGGTCCTGGAAAACAACCTGCAGGTCCCTGCTGAGGGCCCGGCGGTCCTTGCGGCTGGCGTGGCTGATGTCTTTTCCCTCAAACGTGATGGTGCCCTGGGTAACAGGCGCCAACCCCAGCACGGCTCGACCCAAGGTGGTCTTGCCGGAACCGGACTCCCCCACCAGGCCCAAGGTCTCTCCCGCCTTGATGGAAATGTTGATGTCCGTCAGGGCGCGGAAGGGTTTGGCCCGGAAATGCTTGGTGGGGTACTCGACCACCAGTGAATCAACGCTCAGCAGACTGCCGTCCAGGTTCTGCCCCGGCGTTGCCAGCGTGCCGCTGTTCTGGAAAGTGCTCACTGTGCTGCCTCCGTGCCCGCCGCGACGAGCATAGTCATGGGTTCCTTGCCTTCAAGCATGGACCCCAGGAGTTTCTGGGTATAGGGGTCGGCCGGATTGCGCAGGATCTCCCGCACAGGGCCTTCTTCAACCAGTCGGCCGTTCTGCATGACCACAACACGGTCGCACAGGTCGGCCACCACGCCGAAGTTGTGGGTAACCAGGATGACACCGACGCCCAGGCGCTTTTGTAGGTCCCGGATCAAATCCAACACGTCCGCCTGCACCGTCACGTCAAGTGCTGTGGTCGGCTCATCGGCGATGATCAAATCGGGCTCACAACTGATGGCACCGGCGATAAGCACCCTCTGGGCCATTCCACCGGACACCTCATGGGGGTACGCCTTGAAGGTCCGGTCCGGGTAGGTGATTCCCACATCGGAGAGCAACTTCATCGCCCGATTGGTTGCTTCAGCCTTGGAAATGCCCAGCACGCGCACCATGGGCGTGACCAGCTGGTAGCCGATGGTGAAGGCCGGGTCCAGGTTGCTCATGGGTTCCTGCGGAATGTAAGAGATCCGCTTGCCGCGCAGCTTGGAGAGCCGATCCTGATTAACGGTATCGTCGCCCGGAGCCACGGTGTAGTCGCCATCAAATTGAATGGCCCCACCCACAATGCGTGCAGTGTCCGGCAGCAAACCCAGGATGGAGAAGGCAGTCTGCGACTTCCCGGAGCCGGACTCCCCCACGATCCCGAGAATTTCTCCACGGTCAACGTGGAAGGAAACGTCATCCACCACCTTCTTAATGGATCCATCAGCTTGAGGGTAGCCAACGCCGAGATTGGTGACCTTGACCAGATGGTGCTCTGTTCCAGATTCGACGGCGGCAACAGCCTTGCGGGATGCCCGCGTAACAGTGGGGCTTGGGCCGGATGTCGCTGTCGCGGCCTTGTCGGCCGGCTTCTTGCGGTGCTTGATCTTCTCGCCGTCTTCCATGGCATCGCGGATGGCATTGCCGAGCAGGACCAGCGCCCCAATGGTGAGCGACATTGCAAAGGATGGCCAGAACAGCAACTCGGGCTTGAGATAAACATTCTTGAAGCCTTCGCTCAGCATGACGCCCCAGGTTGCCTTGCTGGGATCGCCCAGGCCAAGAAATTCGAGTCCGGACTGGATGGCGATGGCCACCCCGGCAATGGCGGCCGTCTGGATGATGACAGGCGCTCGAACCACGGAGAAGATGTGCCGGACGATGATGCTGCGGTCCGAAAGCCCCGAAACTCGGGCAGCGTCCACGTAAAGTTCGTTGCGCACCGATTGGACAGCCGTCCTGGTGAGGCGAAAATAGGCCGGGCTGATCAGAACGCCGAAGGCGATCATGGAAATCCACACCGACGGTCCGAAAGCAGCTCGGATCGTGAGCAGGACGATCAGTCCAGGCAGGCTCATGAGGATGCTTACCACCCAGTTGGAGACTGCTTCAAATCTTCCGGCATAGTAGCCCGCTATCAGGCCCGCAGGCAGGCCAATGGCCACGGCCACGCCTGCACAAAGCAGTGCGGACAGCAAAGTCAGCCGCGCACCAAAGAGCAGCCGGGACCAGATATCCCGTCCGGCGCTGTCGGTGCCCAGAATATTGACGCTATCCGGACTCGCGAGGGTCTTGGCGATATTGGCGTAGTTCTCCTCGAAGGGCGCCAGGACGTCGGCGAAAGCGGCTAGCAGAGCAATCCCCAACAAAATGACGATGGCAACGATGCCGAGAGGATTCTTGAACAGTCGCTTGAGAACCGTTGAACGAACGACGGTCCCCGACTGGCCTGGCGTTCCGGGGGCAGGAGTCAGGGCTGAGGTATTGACGGACTCGGTCACGAGACACGCACCTTCGGGTTGAGCCAGCCGTTGAGCAGGTCCACCAGCAGGTTGACCACAATCACAACGACGACGGTGTACATAACGATGCCCATCACCACGGGCAGGTCACTCTGAGCTGTTGCGGTGACGGCGAGCGGGCCCATGCCTGGCAAGGCAAAGATCGATTCGAGAATGACCACACCGCCAAGCATGCCGATCAGTTGGAGGCTGAGCACTGTTAGCCCGGCCGGCGCGGCACTGCGCAGTACGTGCTTGAAGAGGATCTCGCGTTCGCCAATGCCGCGGCTTCGGAGCGTGCGGACGTAATCGCGTTCGAGCTGTTTGATGACGGCGCTGCGGATTTGCTGTGCACCGCCTGTCACACCATTGATCAACAACGCGATCACCGGAAGCGTCATGGACATCACCCATGCGTTGAGCGGAGCCCCTGGCGAAATGGTGCTGGTGGCGGGGAATAGCCCCGCCTGAATGGCCAATACCGTCACCAGGATAACGCCGATGACGAACCCGGGAATGGAGTCACCAATGATCGCACCGATTTGAACCACCCGGTCCACCCAGCCACGTTTGACGGCAGCAGCGACGCCAATGAGGGTGGCTATGATGGCAATCAGAATCATGGCGGTGATCACCATGGTCATCGTGACCGGAATGCGGGTGGCAAGTGAGTTGGTGACCGGTTCTGAACTAAACCAGGAAGCACCAAGATCACCGCGCAGTGCGTGGGTCAGCCAACTAAAGTAGCGGACGAAGAGTGGCTGGTCTAGCCCAAGTTCAGCTTCCTTGACCAACAGCTGCTCCGGCGTTGCCTGGTCTCCGAGAATGTTGCGGGCAATGCTGCCGCTGGAAGCATAAAGTAGGACGAAGGTAAGGACCGAGACAGTGAGCAGGACTACAAGTCCGCTACCGAGGCGCTTGAGGATGAATGTGATCATTGCTGGCTCCGTTGAACTGGCATGTTTGGCTACCTCGTTCCGGCGCCTCTCCCCCTAACAGGGCGGGGCGCCGGAACTGGAAGGCTACTTGGCTGGGATTACTTGGCCGGGGAGTAGTTGTAGATCGACGGGACTGCTTGCTGAACCTGGGGCTCAACATTGACCTTGTCGTTGTGGTAGTACATCTGATTGATCCTGAACAGCGGGGCGAACCAAGCCTGGTCGACGACGTACTTGTTGACTTCCTGCGCGGCCTTTCCGGCCTCCGTCCCAGCTGTTTGGACGGCATCGATCTTGGCCTGCAGCTCAGGGGTGGTGTTCTTGAACGGGTTGTACAGCGCCTTAGTGGAAACCATCTGGTTAATGGCAACCCACGGCTCACCTTGGAACAACTGGAAGTAGAGGCTGGTGTACTTCTGTGAGGCGACATCGCTGGTGAAGGTATTCGCCAGGGCCGCACCAATGTTCAAAGTAATGCCAACATCAGCCAGCTGTTGCTTCAGTACCGCCAGAAGTGACTCGATGCCCGAGTACGTCGGCACATCCAGTGTCACTCCGGATTCGAATCCGGCTTCTTTCAGCAAAGCCTTGGCCTTAGCCGGGTCGTAAGGGTACTTGTTCTCAAGATCCTCAACCCATGCTCCACTTGCCTTGCCGAAGGGCTGCGAGGTGGGCGTACCCTGGCCCAAAAGCACCTGGTCAAGAATGGTCTTGCGGTCAAACGCGTAGTTGATGGCTTGGCGGACACGAACATCCTTCAAGGCCGGATTCTTGGTGCCATCGCGGTCCAGGAGCAGGAACCCCTGCCAGTCAACCTCGTTCGAGGCCAAGATCATTTTGGCACCCTCAGCCTGCTTTCCCGTCTTGGGGTCCAGGAGGGTGGCATCCACCTGCCCGGAGACCAGGGCGTTCGTGCGGGCCGTCAGGTCGGCGAGGATCTTGAAAGTCAGTTTGGTGTACTTCTGCAGGTCCTTGTTCCAGTAGCCTTCGCGGGCATTGAAAACGGTCTGCGAATCCTTGACGGAAGATGCTTTGTCCATGACGTACGGACCGCTGCCAACGGGCTCCGTCTTGATGCCTTCAGTTTCCAGCGCCTTGGGGCTTCCCATCAGGCCGGCCGCCTGGCTGAGGTAGTACTCCAAAGACGGATCCGGGGAAGCGAGGTTGAGTTCGACGGTGTCAGCGTCAACGACCTTCACCTCCGAAACGGCCGTGAGCTGGGGCATCTGCGGGCCGTTGGCTTTCTTGAAGTGATCAAGATTGGCCTTGGCCGCCGCTGCGTCGAACTTGGCGCCGTCGCTGAACGTGACGTCCGTACGCAGGTCCACTGTCAGCACAGTGTTGGTGTCGTTATACTTCCACGCCGTAGCCAGCATGGGGCTCAGCTTGCCGTCAGGTTCACGCAGCAGCAAGGAGTCGTAGACGGCCTGATAGGGCTGAAGCAGGTGTCCCACGTGCGCCTGGGCAGGATCCCAGGAACGGACATCATTAAGCGTGCCCAGGGTGAGTGCCGTGGCAGCTGCGTCGGCGCCGCCGCCGTTATTGCTGCCGCCGCCGCAGGCGGTCAGGGCAAGCGCAGAAGCAGTAAGAACTGCCACGACTGTGGATTTTGGACCAAACTTCATTGTTGGCTCCTTGTTCATAAAGATCTTGTTCAAAAGGGTTGGGGGTCTGTCTAAACTCAATGTGTCTTGCGCCACATTTGATGTTGTAGGGAACACGCTACTGCCGATGCAACATTTTGGCAACCGATTGTCATGAAATGGCGAAAATTGTTACATGCACGCATCGAAAGTTCAGGATTCTAGGTATTTTTGGGCACCATATAACGGCAATCGGTTGTTATCCATGACAATTCCAGGTGCGTCAAATGCCGTCCTGGCGGTCATTGCTAGGAGACCTCTGCCAGCTTGTCCGGGTAGCTTTGGGCGTAGACGTTCTTGATGATGCGCAGAGTCTTGAGGGCTTCGGCGGGGTCGATCCAAAAAGGTCCGTCCTGGCCAAGCTGGGCATAGAAGTCGGCAATCAACAGCTGGTGTGAGACACCCCAGTAGTCGCGCCCGCCGGACGCGGCACGCCGCTCTTCAACCACTTCCACCCGGCCGTCGTCGTGGGTGATGGTCAGGTCCCCGCGCAGGTGCAGGGTGGCTTTCTCCGCGACTATGTCCACCGTGACGGGCGCATTGACAGAGTTGGCAAGGGTTGCGTAAAAGACGCTGCGGACCGCGTTGCCGTGCGAGAGCACCAGTTCCGCGGTGTCTTCGACATCAATGGTCTCGCCCAGCGCATGCGTGGCTGCGTGGCCCGACACCGCCGTGACCCCTCCCATCATCCACTGGAGCAGGTCCAGGGTGTGGATGGCCTGGTTCATGAGCAGGCCCCCGCCACCACCGGACCAGCTCCCGCGCCATGGCCGGTTCTGGTAATAGGCGGCGTCCCGGAACCACATCACGGTTCCCGAACCACCCTGGAGGGCACCAAATTCGCCGCTGGCGAGCCGCTCCGCCATGGCCTGCACCGCCTGGTTGTAGCGGTTTTGAAAGCAGATGCCGATCCGTGCCGTACTGGCGGCGGCAGCGGCAGCCAGCCGTTCGCCGTCGGCCAGGGTGCTGGCCAACGGCTTCTCGCTGATCACGTTGATGCCGCGCTCCAGCGCCGCGATGGCCGGGTCGGCGTGCTGGTTGTGGGGCGTGCAGACATGGACCACGTCGGGGCGCACCTGATCCAGCATGGCCGCCAGATCGCTATACCCCGGCACGCCATAGGTCGCTGCGGCAGTGGCCAAACGGCCCGGATCGGTGTCACACACCGCCACCAGCTCGGCGCCGTCGATGGCGGAAATCGCCTCGAAGTGAACTGTGGCAACGTCTCCGGCTCCGATGACGGCAATTCTGGGCATGGTGACTCCTTTGTCTGGTGGTGGGTGCGGCAAACTGATGGGGCGCAGCAGGGGATGGCGGGCCGTTTAGGCGAGCGTTACGCCGATCGCGTCCGTGGCGGTGCGGAAGGCCCGAGCTGCCTCGCCGAATGCTGCGGGGCCGGAGAATCCGCCCAATTCGTGCTGAGCTGCAAGGTGCGGTTCGAGCGAGGCAAATCCGGTGTAGCCGTCCTGGCTCAGGGCGGTCAGCGTCTCCACCAGCTGGCCGTCGCCACGGCCCGTGGGGACCACTTCGCCGCTGCCTGCGATGGCGTCCTTGACCTGAAGGTATTCCAGGTACGGGCGGAGCATGGCGTAGGCGTCCGTGTAGGGCTTGACGCCGACCTGGACAAAGTTGGCGTTGTCCCAGGCGGCGCGCAGCGCCGGGGAGTTCACAGTCTGAAGGAGGTCCAGGACGCGCTCGGGAGTGTCACCGTAGATGTCCTTTTCGTTTTCGTGGATGAGCACCACGCCGGCCCTCTCGGCTTCGGCGGCCAGCAGCGTGAGGCGTTCCATGACGGCGTCGCGAATGTCCTCGGGGCTCTTGTCCTCGGCCCGGAAGAAGGAGAACATGCGGATGTAGCGGGTGTCCAGGGCCTTGGCAACGTCAATGATGCGGCGCAGGCGCTCCACCTCGTGGGCTGCCGGAAGGCTGGCATCAACCTTGCCGATGGGGCTGGCCACGGCGGAAACCTTCAGTCCCGACTCGTCCAGGATCGCTTTCAGTTCAGCCACTTGGGCCTCAGATAGTTCAACAACGTTGACGCCCCAGGCGCTGCGCACCTCAATGTGCGATGCGCCCAAGGCGAGCATGACTGCCGCCTGAATCTTGGGATCGGGGTCAATTTCGTCGCCGAAGCCGGAAAGAGCCCAGGTGGGATTTGAGGTGCTGGTCAAGGGTGCCTCCAGGTTGGGTGGGTGTGTCACTTGTTGCCGTGCGGTTTGCGCCGCACCATCCGGGCTGACCTGCGGCAGATGCCGCATTCTCCTTGATGGTGCCGGTGACTCATTTCACACGCCGCCCTTATGCTGTGAAGTTTAGCGCCGATACAACTCAATGACAACCGATTGCCATTTCTGGCCATTATCCGTATTCTTGCGATTAGGACAGTGCTGTCCATCACATTTTGACCGTTGGTGCAACGCAGCGCCACGACCCTCCCCCACAAGGACGTGCCCCATGAGTGCTCCCCCCAGCACTACCCCGGATGCCGGCTCAGGAGCCCTGCCCCGGAAGCCTGCAACGATTCACGATGTCGCAGCGCTTTCCGGAGTCGCAGCCTCAACCGTCTCGCGGGCCTTGTCCACCCCTGCCCGGGTCAACTTCCGCACCCGCGCCCGCATCGAGGCAGCCGCCGCGCAGCTGAACTACGTTCCCAATGCCCAAGCCAAGGCGCTGAGCTCGGGCCGAACCAAGGCCGTTGCCGTGCTGGTTGCCGACATCACCAACCCGTTCTACTTTGACATCATCCGCGGCACCCAACTCCAGCTCAAGGCCGCCGGCTACACCCAGTTGCTGGTGGACACGGAAGAGTCCGACGAGGTTGAGGTGAATACGATTGAGCAGCTGCAGAACACGGCTGACGGCATCATCCTGACAGCATCCCGGCTCTCCGACGATGCCCTGGCGCAGGTTGCCGCAAAGATGCCGCTGGTCACCATCAACCGGAGCGTCCCCGGCGTTCCATCAGTTGTTCTGGACACGCCCACGGCAACCAACCAGGCACTTGACCACCTGATCTCCCTGGGCCATTCGCACATCGCCTATCTGGGGGGTCCGGAAACCTCAAGTTCCAATATTCGCCGCTGGGAGGCGCTGACCGCGGCCGCGCAGGTACGCAGCGTGGATGTTGTCCGGCTGGGCCCCTTCGCCCCGCGGACCTACGCCGGTGCTGCCGCGGCGGACGCCTTGGTCCACTCCGGTGCCACCGCTGGCATAGCCTTCAACGACCTGCTGGCCATCGGCATGCTCCAACGGCTCCAGGCCCGTGGTGTCAAGGTGCCCGAGGACATCAGCATTGTTGGGTGCGATGACATCTTCGGCGCCGACTTCTGCAGCCCACCGCTGACCACCGTCACTGCTCCGGTGGAACAGGCCGGACGGGTGGCGGTCACCATGCTTCTGAGCCAGATTGAGCCGGGCCGGGGGCTGCTCCCGCGCAGCCTGTCCGTCCTGCCAACCCACCTCACCATCCGGGGGTCCACAGGCCCTGTCCGGACCTAGCCTCCCACCCCTGCCGTGCCTGCCGAACGGGCAGTAGTTGTTGATATTTTACCAAAACATCAACAACTACTGCCCGTTCGGCAGGCAAAGAGGCAGCGTGGTTACCAGCTTTGCGGCAGCGGCCGGCCTTCCTCATAGCCGGCGGCCGACTGCACCCCCACAATGGCCCGGTCACGGAACTGTGCCAGCGACGCGGCACCCGCGTACGTGAAGGAACTGCGCAGCCCGGCCGTGATCATGTCCAGGAGATCCTCAACCCCCGGCCGGGCCGGATCAAGGTACATCTTGGAGGTGGAAATACCCTCCTCGAAGAGTCCCTTGCGGGCACGCTCAAACGCCTGGTCCCCCGAGGTCCGGTTTTGCACTGCCCGGGCCGAGGCCATGCCAAAGCTCTCCTTGTACAGGCGCCCGCCGGCATCGGTCTGCAAGTCTCCGGGACTTTCGTAGGTGCCGGCAAACCAGGAACCAATCATGACCTGGCTGGCGCCGGCGGCCAGGGCCAGGGCCACATCGCGCGGGTAGCGCACGCCACCGTCGGCCCAGACGTGCGCACCCAACGGCGCAGCCGCCGTCGAACATTCCAAAACGGCTGAAAATTGTGGCCTGCCAACAGCCGTCATCATGCGGGTGGTGCACATGGCGCCGGGGCCGACCCCCACTTTGAGAATGTCTGCACCGGCCTCCACCAGATCCTGCACGCCGGCGGCACTGACAACGTTGCCGGCGGCCACCGGCACCGCGGGGGCCAAGGCACGCACGGCGCGCAGGGCATCGAGCATCTTTGCCTGGTGGCCGTGGGCGGTGTCCACCACCAGGGCGTCAACCCCGTAGTCCAGCAGGGCAGCCGCCTTGGCCGCCACATCGCCGTTGATGCCCACGGCAACACCCACGCGGAGCCGGCCGGAATCGTCCAGGGCAGGCTGGTAGATGGTGGAGCGCAGGGCGCCGGTGCGGGTCAGCACACCCACCACCTCACCCCCGCGCAAAACAGGCGCGTAGTCGGTTCCGGCGGCATCCAGCACGGCAAAGGCGTGGCGCAGGGCCTCATCCGTGAGCGTCTTGGCCGCGGCGTAGTCCAGCACGCCGGCATCGGCCTGGGCGCGAATCCCATCAAAGGGTGCCGCATCAAGTGTCACCACATTGGAACGCATCACCGAGGCAAGGGAGGAAAACCTGTCCACGCCTTCGCAGTCGGCCCCCCGCACCACCCCCACAAAGTCGTTGCCATCAACCACCACCACGGCGTTGTGTGAACGCTTGCTCATCAGGTGCACGGCATCAATGACAATGTCCCCGGCCCCCATCAACAACGGTGTCTCATAGAGGGAGTCGCGCTGTTTGACCCACTCTGTGACGGTTTTTAGCACGTCCAGGGGAATGTCCTGCGGCAGTATGGCCATGCCGCCACGCCTGGCAACGGTTTCGGCCATGCGTTTGCCCGAAACGGCGGTCATGTTCGAAACCACCAGGGGAATGGTGGTGCCGGTGCCGTCACCGCTGGACAGGTCAACGTCCAGCCGTGAGGTCACGGTGGAACGCGACGGGACAAGGAATACATCTGAATATGTCAGATCGGTGGCTGGTTGGTTAAGAAAACGCATGGCACTCCTTGCAACTGTTGGACAGTCGGCGGCCGCCAGTCGGATCCAAGGGCCGCCCGGGTTTGAGTCTAACCAGCTAATCCGTCCATTCACCGCAAAAATGACGCACTTTTGAGCGTTGATCAGGGCGCGCCACATCACAGATTGGCCTACAAGCTAAATTGCTTACTAGACTTACTGCGGAACGGGTTTGTTGGACCCCAACCAACTTTCGAATAGGCTACGCAAGTTTGCGCCGTCAGCATCCGCCAGATTCGGGTGCCGTCGCCATGCGCAAGGTTGCACAGCGGGCAACAAGATCTCATGGAAGAGGCGTAATACACGTGCCAGAGCAATCCATCCACCGTCTACCCGAAGAATTTGGCGGCAACGAGTGGCTCGTCGATGAACTGTATGAGCGCTACAAGGGCGACAAAAGTTCCGTAGATGCCAAATGGTGGCCACTCTTTGAGGGTTTCGCTGCCGATGACGCAGCGGGCAACGGACGCCACACGGCTAGTCACGCCACGCCCATCACGGCCCAGATCCCGGTAGTTCAAGCCGCAACACCAGTTGCCAGTACGACGCCGGCACCCGCCGCCGCTGTTCGGGCACCTGCCGCTGAGGTTCCTGCCGAGACGGCCCAGCCGGTCGCTGCTGCTCCTGCCGCGGCGAAGGCACCGGCAGCCCCGCGGCCGCCGGCACCCGCCAAGGATGCGGCCCGCACCGGCACCACCCCCATCCCGGCCCAGCTGCCCAAGTCTGCCAAGAACAATGCCGTTCCTGAAGAGGCTGTCCAGACTGTGCTGCGCGGCCCGGCCAAGGCCATCGCCGTGAACATGATCAGCAGCCTGGAAGTCCCTACGGCCACCAGCGTCCGGGCCATCCCGGCCAAGCTGCTCATTGACAACCGTGTTGTCATCAACTCCAACCTTGCCCGTGCACGCGGCGGCAAGGTCTCCTTTACGCACCTGATCGGCTACGCCGTCATCAAGGCGCTGGGGCAGTTCCCCTCCATGAACGTGTACTACGACGAGATCGACGGCAAGCCCGTTGCCGTCCAGCCGCCGCACGTGAACTTCGGCATTGCCATTGACATGCCCAAGCCTGATGGCACGCGCCTGCTCATGGTGCCGAACATCAAGCGCGCCGAAACACTGAATTTCGCCGAGTTCTGGCGCACCTACGAGGACCTGATCAAGCGCGCCCGCGCCGGCAAGCTCACGGCGGATGACCACTCCGGGACCACCGTTTCACTGACCAACCCCGGCGGCATCGGCACGGTTCACTCTGTTCCGCGCCTGTCCAAGGGCCAGGCCGCCATCATTGGTGTTGGCGCACTTGACTACCCGGCCGAATACCAGGGCGCCAGCCCCAAGATCATCGCCCACAACGCAGTCTCCAAGATCCTGACGCTGACCTCCACCTATGACCACCGCGTCATCCAGGGTGCTGGCTCGGGCGAATTCTTGAAGAAGGTTCACCAGCTGTTGCTTGGTGCGGAAAACTTCTACGATGACATCTTTGAGTCCCTGCGCATCCCGTACGAGCCCGTGCGGTGGAGCCTTGACCTGCAGGTTGACCCGGCAGATGAGATCAACAAGGTTGCCCGCATCCAGCAGATGATCCACTCCTACCGAGTGCGCGGCCACCTGATGGCTGACACCGATCCGCTGGAGTATGTCCAGCGCAAGCACCCCGACCTGGACGTGCTCACCTACGGCCTGACATTGTGGGATCTTGACCGCGAGTGGCCCACGGGCGGCTTCGGCGGCAAAGCGAAACTGCTGCTGCGCGACATCCTGGGCGTACTGCGTGACGCGTACTGCCGCACCACGGGTGTGGAGTACATGCACATTCAGGAACCCGAGCAGCGTGAATGGTTCCAGAATGAGCTGGAGCACCCCTACTCCAAGCCGAGCCGCGAAGAGCAGCTGCGCATTGTCTCCAAGCTCAACTCTGCCGAAGCGTTTGAGACGTTCCTGCAGACCAAGTTTGTTGGCCAGAAGCGTTTCTCCCTGGAGGGCGGCGAATCCTTGATTCCGCTGCTGGACTCCATCATCTCCGACGCAGCCGACGACGGCCTGGACGAGGTTGCCATTGGCATGGCGCACCGTGGCCGCCTGAACGTGCTCACCAACATTGCTGGCAAGACCTACGCACAGGTGTTCCGCGAATTTGAGGGCACCCAGGACGTTCGCAGCGTGCAGGGCTCCGGCGATGTGAAGTACCACTTGGGTACTGAGGGCACTTTCACTTCCGACGCCGGCAACGAGACCAAGGTCTACCTCGCCGCAAACCCGTCCCACCTGGAAGCCGTTGACGGCGTCCTTGAGGGCATTGTCCGCGCCAAGCAGGACCGCCTGGACCAGGGCGAGAACTTCCCCGTGCTGCCCATCATGGTTCACGGTGACGCCGCCTTTGCCGGCCAGGGTGTTGTTGCAGAGACCCTGAACCTTTCCCAGCTGCGCGGCTACCGCACAGGTGGAACCATTCACATCGTTGTCAACAACCAGGTTGGCTTCACCACGGCGCCGTCGTCCTCGCGTTCCTCGGTGTACTCCACCGACGTGGCCAAGATGATCCAGGCCCCCGTGTTCCATGTGAACGGTGACGACCCCGAAGCTGTGGTGCGCACGGCCCAGCTGGCTTACCAGTTCCAGCAGCGCTTCCGCAAGGACGTTGTCATCGACATGGTCTGTTACCGCCGTCGCGGTCACAACGAGGGTGATGACCCCTCGATGACCCAGCCGCTGATGTACAACCTGATCGAGGCCAAGCGTTCAGTGCGCCGCCTGTACACCGAGGCCTTGATTGGTCGCGGCGACATCACCGAAGAGGAAGCCACGCAGCTGCTGCGTGACTACCAGGAACGCCTGGAACGCGTGTTTGCTGAAACGCACGCAGCCCAGACCTCCCCCATCCCGATCGTCACCAAGGATGCTGCGGCGGTTTCCGATCTGGAACGCCCCATTGCGCAGCAAAGCGATTCCGGCGTGAACGATCCCCAGGTGACGGCCATCAGCGCCGAAATGCTGGCCAAGATCGGCTCCGTCCACATGGCGATCCCGGAAGGCTTTGAGGTTCACCAGAAGCTCAAGCCCTTGCTGGAAAAGCGTGAGGCCATGTCCCGCGAGGGCAACATTGACTGGGGCTTTGGCGAACTGAGCGCCTTTGGCTCCTTGCTGCTTGAAGGCGTCCCGGTCCGCATGGCCGGCCAGGACTCACGCCGCGGCACCTTCGTGCAGCGCCACGCAGTATTCCACGACCGTGCCAACGGCAAGAACTGGACCCCGCTGCGCGACCTGAGCGAAGACCAGGCCAAACTGTGGATCTACGACTCCCTGCTCAGCGAATACGCTGCCATGGGCTTCGAGTACGGCTACTCCGTGGAACGTCCCGACGCCTTGGTGGTGTGGGAGGCCCAGTTTGGTGACTTCGTCAATGGTGCGCAAACCATCATCGATGAGTTCATCTCCTCCGCCGAGCAGAAGTGGGGCCAGCGTTCCTCACTGGTGCTGATGCTTCCGCACGGCTACGAAGGCCAGGGCCCCGACCACTCCTCAGCACGCATCGAGCGCTTCATGCAGATGTGTGCCGAAGAGAACATGATCGTGGCCAACCCGACCACACCGGCGTCGCACTTCCACCTGCTGCGCCGCCAGGCTTACCGCCGCCCGCGCAAGCCGTTGATCATTTTCACCCCGAAGCAGTTGCTGCGCCTGAAGGCTGCTGCTTCCTCGGTGGAGGACTTCACCACCGGCGGCTTCCGCCCGGTCATCGGCGAGCATGCTGCGTTGGAGAACAACGCTGTGGACCGCGTCATTCTGGTCTCCGGCCGCTTGTACTACGACCTGCTCGCGGCACGCGAGAAGGCCGGGGACAACAAGGCTGCCATCATCCGTGTGGAGCAGCTGTACCCGCTGCCGCTGGAGGAGATCAAGGCTGAGCTGGCAAAGTACCCCAATGCCGAGCTGGTCTGGGCTCAGGACGAACCTGCCAACCAGGGGCCGTGGCCGTTCATGGGCCTGAACCTGGCACCCGAGCTGGATCAGAAGCTGAGCCGGGTTTCACGCCCGGCGTCAGCGGCAACAGCAACAGGTTCTGCAAAGAACCACGCCGTCGAACAGACCTTGCTGATCAAGCAGGCGTTCGAGCGTAGCTAGAACACCATGGATGCCCGGTCTGCATTATCAGGCCGGGCATCTTTTCTTTGGACTTCAAAATTTGTAGGAATGAAAGGGGCGCCGTGGACAAGCGGGAACTGCGCATTGTGGCTGTGGGGGACGAGTTGGTTGCAGGTGTGGGCGATCCCCGCGCACTGGGCTGGCTGGGCAGGGTTTTGGCAAGGACTCCACAGGACACCATCACGGTTGAGCCGTTTGTCCTGGCGTGCCCGCGCGAGGGCACCGAGGCGCTGGCGGGACGCTGGCTGCACGAGGCCGGGCGCCGATTTGATGATTTCCACGAGAACCGGCTGGTCATAGGTCTCTCCGGCCGAGACATCGAGTACGGTCTCTCCACCGCCCGAAGCCGGCTGAATCTTGCCAACATCTTAGATGGCGCCACCCAGCTGAACATTCCCGTGTTTGTGGTGGGCCCGCCGCCGTCGTTGGATCCTGCGCTGAACCGGAAACTGGCCGAGCTCAACGCAGCCTTTGCCGATGTCACCACGCGGCGCAAGCACCACTACGTTGACACCTTTGCACCGCTGCAGAACCACGAGCAGTGGCGCAATGACGTGGCGGCCAACGCGGGCACCCCCGGCCAGGCCGGCTACGGCCTCATGGCGTGGCTGGTGCTGCACCGCGGCTGGTACCAGTGGCTGGACCTGCCCGAGTCCGCCTAGCCCGCCCCCCCTCTCCGCCGAACGGGCAGTAGTTGTTGATGTTTCCCCGGAACATCAACAACTACTGCCCGTTCGGCATTTTTTATTTCGCGATATATCTTGTTTTGTGGCGCAACGCCTTATATCGTGTTTCACATGGACGCGATATAACGCGAATGAAGGAGCAGCAATGAATCAGGATTTGTGGTCCATTAGCGACCCGCAAACACTTGAATTTGCCGGAGTTGCCGAAGTTAAGGTGGCCCTGGTCAAGGGGCGCTTTGACATTGTGGTGACGGAGGGGCCAAAAGCAACGCTGGAAATCTCCGAAGTGGAGGGCCAACCCCTGGAGGTGCGCTTCAGCAACGGAACGTTGAAGGTGGAACATTTCAATGCCTCCAACTGGTTGCAGCGGCTGATCAACTTTCAACAGGGCGCAAGTGCCGTCATCAGCATTGCGGTTCCGCCAGGAACATTTGTCTCTGCAAGCACCGTCAACGCCGATGGCATGGTCAGCGGCAGCGCGAAGACGACCCTGCGCACAGTCACTGGTTCCTTGATGGCCGACGCCACCGAGGAGCTTCTCACCCTGGACACCGTGAGCGGGGAAATCATTGCCCGTGACCACCGCGGCGACTTGGTGGCCAAAAGCGTCTCAGGGGACGTCATGGCCTCGGGGGAACTGAACAACGTCCGGGCCAGCACAGTTTCCGGCAACGTCAGCTTCGACCTGCACGGCACACCCCTAACCTTGAAGGCCAAATCTGTCTCTGGTGACGTCACGGTCCGGCTGCCCAGGACCGTTGGCGTCCACGTGACATCAACCAGCGCCTCGGGGACCCTGCTAGTGGACGGGGAGCGGCACGGCAACCTGGGCCAGAGCACCACGGTCTCCACGGGCCCGGCCACCCCACTGCTCATTGCCCACACCTCGACAGTGTCCGGAGCTGTCTCAATGGTGTACGCCCCGGAAGAACCTCATCTGGACATCTCCTTGACCAAGGAGGAGAACTAATGCCTCCCGTCTTCGCCCACGGCGCCCTGCGCCTGTACCTGCTCGCCGTTCTCGAGGAGGGGCCCCAACACGGTTATGAGATCATCCGGGCCTTGACAGACCGCTTCGGCGGCACCTACTCCCCCAGCGCCGGCACCGTGTACCCGAGGCTGGCCAAACTTCAGGAGGAGGGGCTGCTGGCAACCACAATGGAGGGGCGGCGCACCGTCTACTCCCTGACGCCAGCCGGACGGGTCGAGCTTGAACAGCGCCGCCATGAGCTGACGGAAGTGCAGGCAAGCATTTCCGCCTCCGTGCGCAGGCTCGCCGACGATATCCGTGTGGATCTCCAGGAGAACATGCGCAGCCTGCGGGCAGATCTGGCAGCCACCGCCGAAAACGCCAAAACCCAAGCCCGCCAGGCAGCACGAACCCCGCACAGCGAAACGGCAGTCACCGGCAGGCAACTCAAGGAGGCCGAGTTTCTGCTGCAAAAATTCCGCGACGACCTTCGTTTGGATTTGCGCCTGCACGCCGCCCGGAACGGAATGGACGAGTTGGCGCTTGAGACGATGCGAACAGTTCTGAATCAGTCGGCCATTGCCATCCGCGCCTCGTTGAGGAAGTGACCGGGGCCCTCGGTTAGGCACGCAAGAGTCATTTATGCCAAAATGGGTAAGGATCGTTTTTAAAGGTCTTTCTAGATGATTGGAGACAGCTATGTCGAAGCGTTCACGTAAGCGTCGGGATCGTAAAAAGGGCGGCGCTAACCACGGTAAGCGTCCCAACACGTAAATCTTGACGTAAAAAGCAAAAGCCCGCTCAGCCATGTGGCGGGGCGGGCTTTTGTACTTTTGCCAAGACACGAGAAGATCAGGCCAAGGTTAGGCTGGAGTCATGGACATCTCACCGACCAAGTCCGGAAGAACGGCGTCGCACCTTCTCGCCTACGCCCCTGCAGGGGCACCTGAGCCGGAGTCGCAGCTGGCTGACATTGACAACCGCGCGGACATCCTGCGATTGGTGGAGGCCTTCTATAATGAGGCTTTTGCCGATGATCTCATTGGGCCCATCTTCACCGAGGTGGTGCAGATGGACCTGGCAGAACATCTGCCCATCATGGCCGACTTCTGGCAAACTGTACTGTTCAAGGCCGGGCTCTACCAACGCAATGCGCTGAAGATCCACTTTGATATCTCTGCCAAGGAACCGCTGACCCTGGAGCACTTCAACAGGTGGTTGCGGCTGTGGAGCCACACCGTGGACAGTCTCTTTGCCGGCGAAAAAGCCGAACTGGCAAAAGCCCAAGCCCATGTGATCGCAGGCTCCATGCACCGCCGCGTGAGCGGCCGTCCGGCCAGCGCCTACAGCACCATCACCCTGCGGCCGGAACCCGGTTCCGGTGCTGCCGGGGCAGGCAGTGAACCACGCGGCGGCTGAGCTGGCCTAGACTGACGCAGGCTTGCTCTCGTGCAGGCGGGCCAAAATAGCTGCCTTGAGTGTTTCCGGAGCCGCTTCCTTGCAGGAACGCTTAACAACCGTGCGAATCACGCATTCCAGGTCATACTGGTGCGCGCAGTCCTCGCAGCCGTCCAGGTGGGCCTTGATCTCGGCAAGGTCATCGAGGGACAGCGCCCCATCGAGGTACTCGTAGATCCGTCCGACCCGTTCGTCGTCGCAATCTCCGAGGCTTTGGCAGTCGCCCATGATTATTTCTCCGTTTCCGTCATTTGAGTGGCGTCCTTGACATAGCCGCGATCCACGGCGTAGTCGGCCAACATATCTCGTAAAAGCTTCCGTCCCCTGTGCAACCGCGACATCACGGTGCCAATGGGGGTGTTCATGATCTCTGAAATTTCTTTGTACGCAAAACCTTCCACGTCGGCAAAATACACCGCGAGCCGGAACTCTTCCGGAATGGCCTGCAAAGCGTTCTTCACATCTGAATCCGGCAAGTGGTCCAGGGCGTCTGCCTCGGCCGAGCGCAGGCCGCGCGAGGTGTGCGATTCTGCCCGGGCCAGCTGCCAGTCCTCAACGCTGTCGGAATTCGACTGCAGCGGCTCACGCTGGCGCTTGCGGTACAGGTTGATGTACGTGTTGGTCAGAATCCTGTACAGCCACGCCTTTAGATTGGTGCCAGGCTTGTATTGGTGGAAAGCCGAGAACGCCTTGGTGTAGGCCTCCTGCACCAGATCTTCGGCATCACTGGGATTGCGTGCCATACGCATGGCTGCAGAATACAGCTGATCAACATAGACCATGGCATCACGTTCAAAGCGCGCACGCCTCTGATCGGTGGTTTCGGTGACAACGTCCACCCCCTCCACGTCAGTGGCCCGCACGACGGCTGGCTCCTTCGCAGTGGGTTGCTCGGCGTCGGGGCTCGCAACGGCTGAATCGATGGTTTGCTCAGGCTCGGAAATGTTCATCACTGTTGAGTCTATGCTCAGACTCAGCTTCAGGGGTGCCGGATGGCTCAGTGTCTGCATTGCCGCCTTTCCTTCGATTGATTTGTCCGTGCAGCCAACCCCCACGGGAACTGTCACATACCTACTAAACCCGCGAACGACGTCGGATATTCCGCAAACACGGCATCAGCGAAAGAGACGTGGGAGACTTAGATACAGCACCAGCTTTCCGTTTGGCCAGTAGAAAAGTCAGCGGGAAGATTAGAGCACATCCAAGGAGGCCTACTTGTCCATTGTTCGCGCACTTGCCCGCCCCATGTTGGCATCATCGTTCATCCTCGCCGGCCTTGACCGGTTGCGCCATGCAGACCAGACGGCTGCGCAATTGAGCCCCGTTCTGCGACCGCTCAGCGCCGCTTTGCCCATGGAGGCGAGCGAGAAGACCCTGGCACGCGTGCTGGCCGGGACCCAGGTAGGTGCAGGCATTTTGCTGGCCACGGGGAAATCCTCCCGCGCAGCAGCTGTGGTGCTCGCCGTGACGGCTGGCCTGACCACTGTGGTGGAATATCGCAACGCCGAGCCCACCAGCAAGGAAAACCGTTCCCACCGCCGCAACCAGCTGGCCAAGAACATTGGCCTGATCGGCGGGGCACTGCTGGCAAGCGTGGACACGGCTGGACGCCCCGGCTTGGCTTGGCGTGCGGAAAAGCTGATCGCATCCGGCAAGAAGACCACCCACAAGCAATTGAAGAATGCGGACAAGACAGTTCGCGCGCTAGCTCACGATGTGACAGGACAGTAATTACCCATGACCGCAGCCCATTGGCCCGCACCCTTCTCCACAAAACCCTTGGATGCCACAGTCACCATTCCGGCCTCCAAGTCGCTGACCAACAGGTATCTTGTCCTCGCCGCCATTGCCGACGGCCAATCGCGCTTGCGCGCACCCCTGCAGTCCCGCGACTCTGATCTGATGATCGGCGCCCTGCGTGCCATGGGTGCGGGCATTGCCGAAGTTCCCGGCAGCGGCGGCGTCCCTGATCTTGTGGTCACACCCATTCCTGCCGGTTTTGCGGCACCCGACGGCGGCATCCTGGTGGACTGCGGCCTGGCCGGCACGGTGATGCGCTTTGTCCCCCCGCTGGCTGCCCTAGTCAACGGCCCGGTAAGGTTCGACGGCGATCCCGCGGCCCTTGTTCGCCCCATGGCTCCCCTTGTGGCTGCGTTGGAGGGACTTGGAGTGCTGGTCGAAGACGGCGGGGACGGTTTCCTGCCCTTCACCGTGCACGGCACCGGAGCTGTTGAGGGCGGCCACGTGCGTATCGACGCCGGCGGGTCTTCGCAGTTTATTTCTGCCATGTTGCTGGTCGCCTCGCGTTTTGTCCAGGGCCTGCACCTGGAGCACACCGGCGATTCCGTACCTAGCGTTGACCACATTTCCATGACAGTGGAAATCCTGCGGTCCGTGGGTGTTGTTGTTGACGATTCCACCCCGAACCACTGGATCGTCGCGCCCGGCCCCGTCGCCGCCTTTGACGTGGTGCTGGAACAAGACCTCTCCAACGCCGGCCCGTTCCTGGCTGCCGCACTGGCCACCCGTGGCACCGTGCGTATCCCCAACTGGCCCGCCAACACCACCCAGGTGGGTGACAAATGGCGTGAAATCCTGCCCCAGTTCGGCGCCACGGTGACCCTCGAAGACGGTGTTTTGACAGTGACCGGCGGCCCTGAGATCCACGGCGTGGACATTGCCGACACCAGTGAGCTGGCACCGTCAACGGCAGCCATCTGCGCTCTGGCCTCAACCCCGTCGCGCCTGCGCGGCATTTCCCACTTGCGCGGGCACGAAACTGACCGCTTGGCGGCCTTGGTTGCTGAAATCAACGCCCTGGGCGGCAATGCCGAAGAAACCGAGGATGGGCTCATCATCACCCCGGCCCCCCTCCGCGGCGGCGTTTTTCACAGCTACCACGACCACCGCATGGCCACGGCTGGCGCCATCATCGGCCTGGCCGTGCCCGGCGTCGAGGTTGAAAATATTGGCACCACCGCCAAAACAATGCCCGATTTCCCGGCCATGTGGGCGGCCATGGTGTCACAGACTGCAGCGGCCGACACAACAGCGGCCAGAGCGTAAGGGCATGGCAAAGGACTACAGCAACTGGGACGAATCCGACGTCCGGGTCAGGGCCAACAAGAAGGGCAGCCGGCCGCGCACCAAGGACAGGCCCGCTTACGAGGAAGCCATCATTGGCCGCATTGTTACGGTTGACCGCGGACGCTACACAGCCATTATCGATGAGAATCAGTCCACCGAACGCACCCTGATCGCCGCCAGGGCCAGGGAACTGCGGCGCAATCCAGTGGTCGCTGGTGACTTTGTGGCACTGGTGGGTGATGTCACGGGCAAGCCGGATACCTTGGCCCGGCTGGTTCGCATCGAGGAACGCCGAACGCTGCTGCGCCGCAGTGCCGACGACACCGATCCCGTAGAGCGGGCGGTGGTGGCCAATGCCGACCAACTGGTCATCGTGGTGGCCGCTGCCAACCCCGAGCCCCGTACCGGCTTCATCGACAGGGCCCTGGTGGCCGCATACGACGCCGGCATTGCACCGCTGCTGTTGATCACCAAAACGGACATCAAGGACCCTTCGGAGCTTCTTGCCAATTACGAACACCTCGACATGACTGTCATCATCAGCCGGACCGCTGCCGACGGCGCATCAGGCATCGACGCCCGCAGCGACGACGGCGATTCGGCCCTCTTGGCAGGCGGTGCCGTGGAGCAATTGCACAGCTACCTCGACGGCAAGGTCAGCGTCATGGTGGGCCACTCCGGCGTGGGCAAGTCCACCATGGTCAACGCCTTGACGGGTTCGCGGCGGGCAACCGGCGGCGTCAATGCCGTCACGGGCCGCGGGCGCCACACCTCCTCATCGGCGCTTGCTCTGCGCATCGAGGACGGCAAGCCCGGCTCCTGGATCATTGACACCCCCGGCATCCGCTCCTTCGGACTGGCCCACGTGAACCCGGACAGGATCCTCCAAGCCTTCCCCGATCTGCAGCCCGGCACGGACGACTGTGAACGCGGTTGCAAGCATGACAGTGTCGCGGTGAACTGCGGCCTGGACCCCTATGTGGCTGCAGGGCTCGCCGGCGACGCCGGACCGGCCCGCCTTGCCTCGCTTCGCCGCCTGCTGGGCACCAGCGACAGGACAGAGGGCCGCGCCGCGGAAAAGGAACTGGGCATCATCGAGTAGCTGTGCTGGCCGGGCTCGGGGCGCAGTGAACTTATGCGCTGAACCCATGGCGAGTCCTGTGCATAAACACTTATGCGCTGGACTCGCGGTGGGTTCTGCGCATAACTTCACAAGAATTTAGATATGCGCACTACCCGGCTCCGGTTCAGCGCATAAGTTCACTAATAGCGCCGCCAACCCCAACTGCCACGGGTTTATTTGGCATTCAGGCGCCGGAGGGCGTCGTAACGGGCGTTTGGGACAAATCGCGATAGCGTGATGTACATGACGATTGAACCCCAGACGTACAACGACGACCTCCGCTTGGCCCATGTGTTGGCGGACAGCGTGGATTCGCTGACCATGGCCCGTTTCAAGGCCCTTGATCTGGAGGTTGAGACCAAGCCGGATCTGACTCCCGTGACGGATGCTGACAAGGCCGCCGAGGAGTCAATCCGCAGCCAACTGTCCCGGGTACGTCCCCGCGATGCGGTGTTGGGCGAGGAGTTTGGCAGCACGGGTCATGGAACACGCCGCTGGATCATCGATCCCATTGACGGCACCAAGAACTTTGTGCGCGGAGTTCCTGTCTGGGCCACCCTGATTGCCCTGGTGGATGAGGGCCGCCCCGTGGTTGGTTTGGTCAGCGCCCCAGCCCTGGGCAAGCGGTGGTGGGCTGCCGAGGGCACCGGCGCATACATGGGCAAGTCTCTGGCCGCCGCCACCCGCATTCGCGTCTCCAATGTTGCAGAGCTCAAGGACGCGTCACTGTCCTACTCGTCTCTGAGCGGCTGGGCTGAACGGGGCAACCGTGATGAGTTCATTGCCCTCACCGACGACGTCTGGCGCACCCGCGCGTACGGCGATTTCTGGTCCTACTGCATGGTTGCCGAGGGCAGCGTGGACATCGCCTGCGAGCCCGAACTAAACCTCTACGACATGGCCGCGCTGGTGCCGATCGTGACCGAGGCTGGCGGCCGATTCACATCCCTGGAGGGAGCAGACGGCCCCTTCGGCGGCAACGCCTTGGCCACCAACTCCATCCTGCACACAGAAGTCCTGCAGCGTTTGAACCCCAACTGGGACGATCTGCTGGGCTAATCCACGGCATTTAGCTCAATCGTATTAAGAACGACGGCGGCTTCCGCCGTCGTTCTTTTTGCCCGCCTGCCCCCGGCCCAACGGCGGCGTGCGTTTCATGACGTAACAAATGCGAGAACTCTATTCTTGGGCTAATCTTTTTGGCATAGGTCACGAGTGCCAGCGCTAAACCCCGGTTTGCTGGCCGGCAACCCTCCTTTCGCGGCGGGGTGCCCCGGGTGACGACCAGGTCAGGCCGGAGCGGTCATGGCAAGCGCGGACTTCTTGGCTCCTTCCAAGGGTCCTTTGTGTCGAAGGATTTACCCATGAGCTACGCCCTTTTGGAAAAAACATCCCTATCCAAATCTCCCTTGTTGCCGGTGGTGGGCCAGGATTTAAACGCCCCCTTGATCCACGGCGGACAGGTGCGGTACGCCAACCTTGACTATGCGGCGTCGGCCCCGGCACTTGAGGACGTGGCCGCCCACCTGAACGAGGTTTTGCCGTACTACGCCAGTGTGCACCGCGGTGCAGGGTTTGCCTCCCAGGTCAGCACGTCCGTGTATGAGAATGCCCGCAAGATTGTGGCCAACTTTGTGGGCGCCCGCCCCGATGACACCGTCATCTTCACGCGCCACACAACAGATTCCTTGAACCTCTTGGCCGGGTGCGTGCAAAGCATCCTGACCCAAAAGGGGTTCACCGAGGGCCGCTCCAACGTTCACGGCGAAGTGCTGTATCTGGATATTGAGCACCACGCCAATCTGCTTCCGTGGCAGGCGCTGCCGCACCGCTCAGTGGTGGCTGCGGATTCCATCGCAGCGACCCTGGCCCGCGTTGAAACACAGCTGCGGGCCGGCAACGTGCTCCTGTTGGCCGTCACTGGTGCCTCCAATGTGACGGGCGAGGTGCTGCCCGTCAATGAACTGGCCGCCTTGGCCCACCGCTACGGCGCCCGCATTGTGGTTGACGCGGCCCAACTGGCCCCGCACCGCCGTATCGACTTGAGCGCCAGCGGAATCGACTACCTGGCGTTCTCCGGCCACAAGCTGTACGCGCCCTTTGGTGCGGGCGTTTTGGTGGGCCGCTCTGATTGGCTGGACACGGGCAAGCCGCATTTGGCCGGCGGTGGCGCCGTGACGGAAGTGCGACTGGAATCAACCCGCTGGAGTGACGGCCCCGCACGCCACGAAGCCGGCTCCCCCAACGTTTTGGGCGCCGCCACTCTCGCCAAGGCCGCCGCCACCCTGGCAGCACTCGACGCGCAGGACTGGCACAGCCACGAACAGCAGCTGCGTGAGTATCTGGTGGCGGGCTTCGCCGCGATTGAGGGCGTCAACGTCCATTCGCTGTTCTCCGACTCCGCAGACTACCCCGAGTGCGGCAGCATCGGCGTGGTGAACTTCTCCATCACCGGGTACGACGCCGGATTGGTTGCCGCCTACTTGTCGGCCGAGCATGGCGTGGGCGTGCGTGATGGCAAGTTCTGCGCCCACCCGCTGCTGAACCGTTTGGGCCTGCCGTCGGGTTCATTGCGTGCCAGCTTTGGTGTGGGTTCCCGGCTTGAGGACGCACAGCGCCTGATCGAGGGTGTCAGTGCCCTGTTGCGTGACGGGCTGGGCTGGGATTACGTGGTTGACGCCGGCCGCTGGGTGCCCGCCGATGACAACCGTGCGTACCCGCACTGGGCCCCGAACACGCCCGGAACCGCTGGCGCAGCCCCCTGCAACACTTAAACAACACACCCTCTCCCCCGCGGTAAAGTTGAACGGGCAAAACGGCACAACTTTAGGGGAGCACTATGGCAGGGGTAGGCGGACCGGTCTTCGACGCGGAACGGCGCAAGCACATGGCTGCGGCATTTCTGGAAGGCGGGGAGCATTATCATCAGGTCCGTCCCAGCTACCCCCGCGATTCCCTGGACTGGCTAATCGCTGGTTCCCCGCACCCCATCAAGGACGCCCTTGATGTGGGTGCGGGAACGGGAAAGTACACTCAACTATTGGCCCGGCACGGCTGGAATCTGACG
Source organism: Arthrobacter glacialis (assembly GCF_002909415.1). Classification (NCBI taxonomy): domain Bacteria; kingdom Bacillati; phylum Actinomycetota; class Actinomycetes; order Micrococcales; family Micrococcaceae; genus Arthrobacter; species Arthrobacter glacialis. Next base: position 317,783 of record NZ_PPXB01000004.1, read on the forward strand.
GCGGTGGACCCTTCGGCAGACATGCTCACCCAGTTGGCCGCAGAGCTGCCCCGGACCACAACCATTGTGGGCACGGCCGAACACCTTGAGCTGCCAGTGAACTCCATGGATCTGGCAGTGGTGGCGCAGGCGTGGCACTGGTGCGATCCCCTCGCCGCCAGTACCGAGATTGCCCGCGTACTTCGCCCCGGCGGCACCTTGGGCTTGATCTGGAACCAGCTCGACGTCGGCATCCCTTGGGTTCACCGGCTGGCACGCATCATGCATGCCGGTGACGTCCACAAGGCAGACTTCCACCCCACCATTGGTAAGGAATTCGCCGCTCCGCACGTGCACAACACCCGCTGGAGCCAGTCCTTGACGCCAGAGGCCATCATGGAACTGGCCAAATCCCGCAGCTACTACCTCAAGGCCTCGGACCCCATCCGCGCCAAGGTCATGGCAAATCTTCAGTGGTACCTTCTTGACCATCTGGGTCACTCTCCTGATGAAGAGCTCCAGCTGCCTTACGTGGCCCAGACCTGGCGCACGCACAAACTCTGAGCCTAGCGGTAGGCTGGATTCTGTGAAACAAACTGCCACCTCCTCCAGCATCGAGGACTATGTCAAGGTCATCTATGCCTACACGGAGTGGCAGGACAAACCCATCACCTCCACCGCCTTAGCCACCCGCCTTGGGGTTGCCAATTCCTCGGTTTCGGAAATGGTCCGCAAACTCAAGGACCAGGGCTTGGTGGACCACCAGCCGTACAGCCCCATCCACCTGACCGAGCGAGGTCTAACTCTGGCGCTGTCCATGGTGCGCAGGCATCGGCTGCTGGAAACCTACCTTGTCAGCGAGCTTGGCTACACCTGGGATGAGGTGCACGACGAGGCCGAACAGCTGGAGCATGCCGTGTCCGAGCACTTCATTGAGCGCATGAGTGCCAAGTTGGGCCATCCCACCCGGGACCCGCACGGTGATCCCATCCCGGACCCGGAAGGCCGGATCATCATGGCCCCCTCGCACCGGCTCGACGAGCTCGACGCCGGCCACAGCGGGCGTGTCAGCCGCATCAGCGATCATGATCCGGAATTGTTGCGGTACCTGGAGAAGCACGGCATTGGTCTGGATACGGCCTTGCTGGTGTTGCGGCTGCTGCCCTTCGGTGCCGGCATTGAGGTGCAAAGGCTCAGTGCCCCGCACGACGCCGGACCCTTGGCTCTTGCACACGAGGTTGCGATTTCGCTGTGGCTGACATCGTCGGGGACGCACTCCGACTGCTCAGTACAGGACCTCACCGGCGGTTCCCTCATGAATCCGCACTCCGGCGCAACAAACAGCTAGCGTCTACTGACCTGCCCACCAAGGTCCTAGGGCAGGTCCCTCATGGCTGCACGGGCTTTGCGCAGCACATAGCGCTGAACCTTGCCGCTGGGAGTTTTGGGAAGTTCGGGCACAAAGTGAATGCGCCGCGGATAGGCGTGGGCGGCAAAGCGGTCTTTCACCAACTGTTGCAGTTCAGCCACCATGGCGTCGCCAGCGGCGGACGGATCGCGCAGCACCACAAATGCTTCCAGTACTTCGCCGCGGATCTCATCCGGGGTGCCAACCACCGCGGCTTCCGAGACGCCGGGGTGGTTGACCAAAACAGATTCCACCTCGAAGGGGCCAATGCGGTAGCCGGCCATGATGATCACGTCGTCGTCGCGCGAGGAGAAGTAAATGAACCCGTCGCTGTCGCGCCGTCCGGAGTCGCCCGTCAGGTACCACGCACCGTCGGGACTGTACCTCAGCGCAGTTTTCCCGGCGGCATCGACGTAGCCGGCAAACCACATGAAGGGACTTTCCTGCACGTTGACGGCAACCCGGCCGGGTTCGCCGTCGGCGGCCAGTTCGTCCTTGAGCTCAGCCAGCACATTCACCCTCCAGCCGGGCAGGGAAACACCCATGGAGCCTGACCGCAGGGGTGCCAGGAGGCCGTCGGCCCAAGCATTTCCCGCCACCATTCCCAGTTCAGTTTGGCCATAGTGGTCCCGGACTTCCAAGCCAAAAACGTCGCGGCCCCAGGCGATGACGTCGGGGGTCAGCGGCTCGCCGGCACTGGATGCGCGGCGCAAGGAGTGTTGTTGCCCGGGGGTGGAGCCGGCGCGCAGCGACCTGTAGATGGTGGGTGCAGCAGCAAAGTTGGTAACGCCGAACTTCTCCATAACAGTCCACGTTAACGCAGGGTTGAAGCCGGCAGTCAGCAGCAGCGACCGGGTTCCTGTGGCCAGCGGCGCCAGCAACGCAAAGTACAGTCCATACGCCCAACCGGGGTCAGCCATGTTCCAAAAGACGTCCTCGACACGGACATCCAGGCCAAATTCCTGGTAGCCCACAAAGGAGGCTACGGCCCGCAGTGGGATGGGCACGCCTTTGGGTGAGCCGGTGGTGCCTGAGGTGAACAGCTGCACCAGCTGGCCGTCGCCGCCAACGGCAACCGCCCCGCCGTCGTACTCCGCAGAATTCTCAAGCTGGGCGAAGGCGCCTTTGCCGGCAACCATTTCGGCCAGGGAGACATCGTAGCCATAGGCCTCACCACGGGCCACAATAACCAGGCGGGAGGCGTCAGTGGGAACGTCGCCCGGGGGTACCAGCTTGCTGCGCTGATCCGCGTCGCAGATGACTATGCGGGCACCACTGGCTTGCAGCCGGAAGTCAATGGCATCGTAGGCGAAGGCCGTGAACAAGGGAACGTCCACGGCGCCCAGACGCCAAATGCCCAGCAGGGCTATGACAAGTTCTGCCGATTTTGCCATCAAGGTGGCCACGTGATCGCCACGGTGCACTCCCAAAGAGCTTAAAGCAGCGGCGAACTGCGTGGACTTCTCCCGCAGCTCGCCGTAACTAATATCAACAAAACTTTGGTCGGCCGCAATGACCGTAAAGGCCGTGGCGCTGGCGGGGTGCCGATCGCACAACAGCTCAGCTGCACATGCCCCGGGCACGGCGAAGGTGTCCAACAGTTCCTGCACACGTGCCTGCATGATCCGCTCCTGAGTCGTGTTGCGCGCAACCCTTGTTGCTCCCAACCCTTGTTGCACACAACGCTGTTGCGCGCTGTGTTTCGGCGGGGCTGTTTAGCCTTCGCAGTCCTTGCAGAACAGCAGGCCATTCTTTTCACGCGCTACCTGGCTGCGGTGGCGGACCAGGAAGCAGGAGGAGCATGTGAATTCGTCGTCCTGTGCCGGAATGACCTGAACTACCAATTCCTCGTTGGAGAGGTCAGCTCCGGGCAGATCCATGCCCTCGGCCGTGTCTGAATCTTCGACGTCAATATGAGCCGTCTGAGCACCGCCACGCTGAACCTGGAGCGCCTGAAGCGACTCTGTCTCGTGGTCTTCGTCCTTGTTGCGGGGTGCGTCGTAATCCGTTGCCATGCGGTTTTCAAACTCCTGAGGTGTTCGTGGTTTCGGCTGGGTGTTTCAGCGCCTCATCATAGCCCCTGAAAGCTGGAATTGCGCCCTTAATTGCCCACTGTTTTCCCACAGCATAGAGTACGGGAGGCAATTTTGCTCTCTTCAAGCCGAAACTACGCACTCTTTGACGAGCAACAGTGGCGTCCTGTGAGCATTCTCACCAACGAAGGCGGCGGTTTTGACGACCGGACTGGAGCCTGCGAACAAGCCCACAACGCCGAGCCAGCCGGGCTGCAGGCGGGGTTGAATCGCCAGCAGCCCGGCTGCGCCTTATCCTTAAGAGAACATGGCAAACAACTATTCCTCACACTCTTCCCTGAATCGCCGCCAGGTGGCCCAGGCATTGAACATTCCGCCGGAAATGGCTGCACGGAACGGCATTCCTTCACGAATGAGCGCGGCCGACGTAGCCTCGATGGATACAAACCCTCCGGCGTGGCTCGCACAATCCCGGGCCAATGCCACGGGCAAACGCCCCGTTTGGGTTGATTTGCGGTGTTATCTCTGCGACTTCCTTGAGGTGGCGCGGCCCAAAAAGTGGTGGCCAGATTTCACCTACGTCATCTGCGATTTTCACGACGACTCCGAGCTGCCCGCACCAGGTGCCGGCATGCGCCGCAGCGAATACGACGGCGTGGGCAGCCGCTTCCGTGGCATCGTGGACACGCAAGACCCGCAATAACTTGGTCCTCATGTGAAACTGGCTCTAGATTGGGGCCAGGGGGAATGAAAAAATGACTGTTGCAGCAAAGAATTTCCAAATGTGGCTCAGCCATGTTGCCGGCTCCACAAGTCAGGCGGCTGTGTGCCGCGCAGCTGGCATAAAGCGCTCCACGCTGGCACAGCAGCTGGTTCGCGGGCGAGTCTCACTGGCCACCATTGCAGCTGTCAGCCGCTCCCTGGACCTGCCGGTGGTGGCCTCGTTGTCCGTCTTCCCGGACCTCGAAGACTTGGTCTCCGGTATCAAGGCGCCCACTACTGCGGAACTGCTCAGCCAGATTTCCGACGCCGACCTACTGCAGGAAATTCTCAATCGCAATGTAGCGGCTGAGACAGGGAACGATCCCATACCGGTGGAGCTTTCCCCCATCCCCCATCGATCTTCGGTGCGGGCATGGCTGGACGCCATCGATCCAACAGACTTGAGGCAAAAAGTTGCTAGGAACGCAGCCATGGCACCGCAGAATTTGTCAGCTCAGATCAGCGCCAACAGGTTGAGCGCCGAGTTGGCCATCGACAGCGCCCGGATAGCCGGTGTGGGCCTGACCAACGGCCTGGTGGCCACCGGCTTCTTGTCCCCAGCCGAGGCCGGCTGGGCTGCTGGCGCCTGCGCCTCCGCGCTAAGGGGAACAGCCAACAGTGTCCTGGCTTCATTGGCAGCGGAACGATTGGAAGCACTGAGCCGAGTCTTGCGCCGCTCGGAAGATGACACAGCTGCCGCACGCAACGTTTGGGAGTACTTGGGATGACAGTAATTCTGCAATGGACTGCCCTGGCCGTCTGCTTGGCCTGCACCATCTGGCGTTCCCCCTCCCTGTTCGGGGGGCGCAACCGTGGGCTCTCATGGGCCTTCGCCTTGGCCACTGTCAGCGTTGCCCTGAGCCTGCCAGCAATCTACCTGCCAGTTGATGCCTTGCTTGGTGGCATAAACCTGGCAAATGTCCTGTTGCGGTTGAGTATTTTTGGGGTTTTCTTTCTCCTGACGTCCCGGGTAGCCGCCGCCTATAATTCCCCCTTGGCTCGGGCACTCATCCGGGGTCCCCTGGGCGTCGCTGTTTTAGCGGTGTGTTCGCTGGGCATTTGTGTCGCGTACTTGCTCGCCGATGTGGACGGCTCAAGTACGGGTCTGGTTGCCTTCACCAGCCAGCCTGAGATAGCTGCGTACATGTGGTTCGGCGTTGCGTACACCACCTACGCCTCTGCCTGCGTGGTGGTGGCGACAGCCAAGGCTGCCTTCTCCCGCAGACCCGCCATAGACCGGACCGCGGCTTTTTCCATGCTCGTCGGCTTCGCCCTTGTCTGTGCCACAGTGCCGCTGCGACTTCCACTGTGGAGGAACTGGCCGGCCGTTGACATCATGACCTTTGCCGCCATCTTGTTTGTCGCCGTCGGCCTGGTGCTGGTGTGGATCTCCTTCGGCCGACGGCGGGTCCGCGGCGGACCGCGGGCCTAGCCTGCTGGGGTTTGCCACTCGAAATGATAAATGTGCACTTTTCCATTAGTTTCTGGCATACTAATGAATGTGTGAACAAAGCATGCCAATGTCTAGCTCACCAAATCTTTGGGGGTAAGTGGTGGTTCGGTTTAGTTACCGGGCCACCACTTAGTATTTAAGGACGTACGGGCATCGGAGATTGCGATTGCAACCTATCCCGCGGACGCTGTTGATCACTCCACTGGCGGCAGTCTGTAGGCCCCCCTGGCCCCCACCACGGCCACCAACATCGACTAGGCCGGGATCCCGACCCCATGGAGCAGGTAGGCCCTCCCATGGCATTTGATGGTTGCAGCGGTCTATGGAAAGGCTTGCCAGCGGCACCCTTTGTGCAGGAACTGATGGACGCTGGTATCCCAACACGGCGAAACCATGAACATATGCGCCAAACCCAGCACGAGTCCAACGCATAAACACGCATGCGCCAAACCCAACACGAGTCCAACGCATAAGTTCACAAACCCGCAGCAACCGGCGTCGGGCACAAAAAAGGACCCGCCCCCCACCACGAGGGCGGGGAACAGGTCCCAATAGGGATGTGGAGATGGGGAGAATTGAACTCCCGTCCGATGTTGCTTTGTCAGGGCTTCTCCGGGTGCAGTTTGCATCGGTTTTTCTCGGCCCCAGCTATCTCGCAAACAAGTAGCTGCCAGGCCCAGTTGTATAAGAGTCCCCTAAGTGCCTACAACAAGAACTTAGAGCAGTGGCCCTCTAAATGACGCCAGGATCCGGGACGAGAGCATTCCCGGGCTGACGGACTGTCTTACTGCTTAGGCAGCAAGAGCGAAGTCAGTGCGATTTGATTCAGCACTTATGTTTTACAGAGATCGTTTACGAGTTAACCCTGTATCCTCGACCCGCTTCACCTGTCTCGACTAACACCGTCGAAACCGATCATCCCCTATTGTTTTTTCAACCCGCGGTTGCATCCTTGCGAAATTCACCGTGGTCTATCCATGCTAGCGCATTGCCCGGGGGTTTTATTCCCACAGTGCTAGTTGAACCGTGCTAGTTAAGAAGCCCCTTGTCCGCTTTGGCCTGCAGGACCACCAGCGCCGCTGCGTCCACCTTGGCGGCAAAGGCAGGATCGCCCTGTGCCGCCGTGAGCAGCCCGGCGTACATCTGCGGCAGCAGGGACTGATTGGTGCACAACGCCATGGTGCCGCCGGCTGCAAGGAAGTCCACGCCGCGTTGGGCCACGGGCACTGTGGAGACCTGAACGGCGTCGCAAATGTCGTCGCTGACGATGATCCCCGCAAAGCCCAAGTCACCGCGCACCATGTCGGTGACAATGACGCTTGAGAACGGCGCCAAATTTGCGGCATCAATCTTGGGATAAAGAGCGTTGGATACCATCAACCACGGGACTCCGGCGTTCACTGCTGCACGGAACGGCTCAATATAGGCGTCGTTGCGCACCGTGATGTCATCGCTCACGCCGGCAGAAACGTCGGTGTTCAGGGTGACCCGGCCCAGTCCGGGGAAATGCTTGACGGTTGCTTGAACCCCCGCCGCAGCCATGCCCTGGGCGAAGGCCACGCCATGGCTCGCCACGAGGTCCGGGGTGTAGCCAAATTCGCGCCCAAACGCGCCGATGGGGGCGTTCTGAGGGGCAAATGCAGCGCTGGGCACTGTGTCCATGACTGGAGCCAAGTTCACGTTGACACCCACAGCGGCCAGTTGCTGCCCCCACGTGGTCGCCTCGGCCAGCAAGTCCGCCGCAGGCAACTGCCCCTGCTCAATGGCTTGGGGCATGTCCGCAAAACCGGGGCCGCGCATGATCTGCACCAGGCCGCCCTCTTGGTCAGTGGCCACGAAGGGTCTGGCCCCTGCCGTGCGCTCCCCGGAAATATGGCCCGCAATGTCAGCCACTTGGGCAGCAATCCCGGCTTGTCCGGCCGTGCTGCGCCCCTTCATGAACACATTGCCCACATACAAGGTTTCCACGGCGTAGCGCGAATCGGCGTCGGCTCCTGTCACGGGCGAGGACACCATCAGAACTTGGCCCACTTTTTGTTCCAGGCTCATGGCCGCCAACGTGGCACTGGCCGCTGCGCCGGATGGAGTGTTCGACGCCGGAGCCTGGCTTGGGCGCTGCGTTGGGGTTTCGGCAGTGCTTGCGGCGGGCGAGGCAACGGCCGTATCCGTTGCGCCGGGGTTCCCTGTGGGTCCGCGGTTTTGTGTGCCGCCATACAGCAGGGCAAAGGTCGCCACTAGGGCCACCACCACCAGGCTGGTTCCGAGTATCCACCAGCGTTTTCCTCGCAGCGCCATCACAATCTGCCTTTCGTAACAGAGGATGTTGCCTTTACCCTAGTGCAGCTGCCCTGATTGGGGCCCGGCCCGTGCAAGTAAGTGGCGCGGGAACTAGCTGCGGTTCTTCTCCCGCATGACCCGCTGGGCTTCACGGTTGTCCTGCTTTTCGCGAAGCGCGTGGCGTTTGTCGTACTCTTTCTTACCGCGGGCAATGGCAATTTCAATCTTGGCTCGGCCGTCCAAAAAGTACAGCTGCAACGGCACGATGGTGTAGCCGGATTCGCGAGTTTTGGAGGCAATCTTATCCAGCTCCTCACGATGCAACAGCAGCTTGCGCCGTCGCCGGGCCGTGTGGTTGGTCCAGCTCCCGTTGAGGTACTCAGGGATGTAGACGGCCTCAATCCACAATTCGTCATTGTAGAAAGTGCCAAATCCGTCAACCAGCGATGCCCTGCCCTCGCGCAACGACTTCACCTCGGTGCCCATCAAGACCAGTCCGGCCTCATAGGTGTCCATGATGTGGTAATCGTGCTGGGCCTTGCGGTTGGTGGCCACAACCTTACGGCCACTTTCTTTGGGCACAGCTGACTCCTCTGACTTAGGTTAAAACGAATGGTGCGTGCTCTGTCGCCGGCAACTTCTTGCTGGCGCGAAACCCCAGTGTAGCAACTACCTGCCGGGGCAGTGCGGGCAACAGCGTTTAGAGCAGCCCCATGGGATCAACGGGAACTCCGTTGAGCCATGTTTCGAAGTGGGCGTGGCAGCCGGTGGAGTTTCCGGTGTTTCCGGAGTAAGCCACCAGCTGACCCGCACTGACCCGCTGTCCGGCTGAAACAACCACCGAAGCGTTGTGGTAGAAAACAGTCATCAAGGCATTGCCCTGGACCACGCCGTGGCTGATGTACAAAACATTTCCGCCACCGTAAACAACAGTTGTTTGTCCGGCAATCTTAACTGTTCCGTCGGCTGGGGCATAAACCGGAGTGCCACACTGGGCACCAAAATCAACACCCGTGTGATCGTAGTACCCGGTGCCATTGAAGTCAGCGGATCCCGGGGGAACCGGGCGATTCCTGGCAAAGGGTGAGGTGATGGGGATGTTGCCGGCGAAGGGGTGGCGGAGCCCAAAAGCTGATGGGTTCCCGGGTGCCGGGGGAACGTAGGGCGGGGGCACATAGCCGCCACCGCCGTTGCCCTGGTTGGCGGCCTGTTCGCGGGCTAGGCGTTCGGCTTCGGCCTTGGCGGCTGCTTGCGCGGCCTCAAGTTCCTTGCGCTGCATCTCGGCAATTTGGGCAGCCACGGCGTATTTCTCAGATTCAACAGCCTTGAGCTTGGCCTGGATGCGCGGCTTTTCGGCGGCCAACTTGGCATTCAACACGGCAGAATCGGCGATCAGCTTATCCACTGTTGCCTTTTGGGCGGCGGCGGCATCTCGTGCCACCTGCTCCGCGGCCAACGCAGCGTCAGCCTTCTGCTTCAGGTCCTTGATCTCAGCTTCAACGGCAACCAAGCGCGCCTGGGCGTTTTGATTGGTGGCCTTTTGTGCGCTCAGCTGCTCCAGGGCAGCCGTCTGGCTGCGCAGGGCCTGCTCCGCTAGGTCAATCGAGTTGGCAAGGTCAGTGGTGGATCCGGCACCCAGAATCAGGGTGAGGTTGGCCGGGAGGCCGCCAGCCTTGTAGGACTGGGCGGCAATTTGCCCGATCAATGCCTTGGTGGCGGTGGCCTTTTCGGCATCGGCAGCAATTTGTGCCGTGATCTTGTCCTTGCTTTGCTGGGCCAGGTCAATGCGGGCCGCCAAGGAACTGGACTCGGCAGCAGCAGCGCTGACACGATTCTGTGCTTCCGTCAGTGCTGCCTGGGCACCCGGCAGTTGGCCCTGGTACGTGACCAGGTCGGCAGCCGACTGGGCAATGCCCGAATCAACAAACTCCAAGGATGACTGCACATCCTGGGCTTGCTGCTCCAGGGCGGCAGCCTTGTCGTTGAGATCCTCGGCCTGTGCCGGCGGCACCAGTCCGAGCAGTCCCACAGCCAGCAGGACTGCGACTGCACCGCTGACACGGCGGAAAAGAGGGCGTGAGCTGGGGAGTTTAGACCCAAGTGGGGAGGATTCCATTGATCCAATTCCCCCGCTTGATTTCGAATTCATGCCGTATAGCTCCTCGAATTTTGCCACTAGAAACACCAGTCACACGAGCACCTTGAGTAACAAGGCCCCCACCCACCCTACACTTTCAGGTTCTTCCGCAGGGAAACAGCCGAGGCTACGCCGGCCAACACCACACCCAGCAGGATCAGGACCGGGTAGATCACCAACGCCTCACGGGCGGAAATGAACGGGGTCCCGGTGTTGGCGTCGGCAAGGTAGCCGCCCATAAAGAACACCACAATGGACCACACAGCCCCGGATGCCAACAAGGCACCAATCGTGGCGGCGATGACGCCTTCAAGCACAAAGGGCAGCTGGATCACCGTCTTGGATGCCCCCACCAGGCGCATGATGTCGATCTCTCGCATGCGCGACTGGGCCGAAAGTCGAATCGTGGTGGCAATCAGCAAGGCGGCACAGATGATCATCAGCCCTGCCACGCCCATGGCCACATAGGTGGCAATGTTCATCCATGAGAAAAGTTTCTCCAGGACCTTGCGCTGATCCACCACCGAATCCACTCCCGGCGTGGCCGAGAAGGTCTCGTTGATGATCTGGTACTTTTCCGGATCGTCCAACTTGATGCGGAACGAGGAGGGCAGGTTTCCTGCTTCCACCGAATCCACCATGGGCGAGTTGGCAAACTGCTCACGGAAGTGGGCCAGTGCCTCCTCCTGAGTTTCAAAGGTCCAGTTCTCGATGTACGGCTTCACAGCCGGTGATTCGAGCATGCCCTCGATGGTGGCTTTTTGATCCGGTGTGACCGGCCCGGACACGCAGTTGGAGTTGGCCGGTATGTCAGTGCAGAGGTAGATGGTGACCTGAACCTTGTCATACCAGAAGCCCTTGAGCTGGCCGATCTGCATTTGCAACAGCCCGGCGGCGCCCACAAAGGTCAGCGACACAAATGTCACCAGGATCACCGAAATGACCATTGTCAGGTTGCGGCGCAGGCCGCTGCCCAACTCGCTCATGATGAAAGCAAGTCTCACAGTTGGTCCTCAATCATAATGTTTGCAGTGCTTGTCTTCGGCTCATCCCCCAGCGGGAATTCCCGCTCACGCCTGCGTTCCAGCCGCGGCGGCATGGAGTCCGCGGCGGAGGCCCCGTCACCTGCGGCCGCCGCACTGACTGCGCGCTGGCGGCGGGTCTGGGGTTCGGCGTCGTCCTTCTTCACGGGCTCCGGGGCCGGAGCCGCACCTGCCACCGGGACAACCGGGATCATGGAGGTGTACAAGGCTGCATGTTCATCTCGAACCACTTTGCCGTGCCGCAGCTCGATGACGCGCTTGCGCATGGAGTTCACGATGTCATCATCGTGGGTGGCCATGACGACGGTGGTGCCGTTTTGGTTGATCTTGTCCAGGATGTCCATGATGCCGGCGCTGGTGATGGGGTCCAGGTTGCCTGTGGGCTCATCGGCCAACAGAATGCCGGGCTGGTTCACAATGGCGCGGGCAATGGCCACGCGCTGCTGCTCACCACCGGAGAGCTCCGTGGGCTTGCGGTGGCCCTTGTCCGCCAGACCCACCAGGTCAAGCACACGTGGCACTTCGGTGCGGATGGCGGCGCGGGACTTGCCAAGCACCTGCATGGCGTAGGCCACGTTGGCGAAGACTGTCTTGGTTTGAATGAGGCGGAAGTCCTGGAACACCACGCCAATGCCGCGCCGGAACTTGGGTACACGCCAGCTGGGCACGTTCGCCACGTTCTGGCCGGCCACATAGACCTGCCCGTGCGGAGTCTTGTACTCGCGGAGCACCAGGCGCAGCAGCGTTGACTTGCCGGATCCCGAGGAGCCAACGAGGAACACAAACTCGCCGCGATCCACATCCAAGGAGACGTCGTCGAGCGCAGGCTTGGACTTGCGATCGTAAGCAATGCTCACATTTTCAAAACGAATCATGACTTTTTCGTTGCCCGCCCAGCGACGAATCGCTGGCATGCTGACGGCCGGGCAGAGGTTTGGGGGAAGAAACCGCCAGCATAACGACTATAGGCTCCATGTCCGATGATTGCTGTTTCCTAGCCGGTGTGTCGAGACTGGATCGTTACTGTTACCCGCCTGGCCCTGCGGTGCAGGGCCCATCCTGAAGCACCTATGCCTTTTCGGCGTTGCGGTTGTCGGCACGCCAGCGGATGCCGGCGTCGATGAAGTCGTCGATTTCGCCGTCGAGCACGGCGGCAGCGTTGCCAACTTCGTGTTCCGTGCGCAGGTCCTTGACCATTTGGTAGGGGTTGAGCACGTAGGAGCGCATCTGGTCCCCCCACGACGCCTTCACATCCCCGGCCATGGCCTTCTTCGTGGCGTCTTCCTCAGCCTTTTTCAGCAGCAGCAGGCGCGATTGCAGCACACGCATGGCGGCGGCACGGTTTTGGATCTGCGACTTCTCATTCTGCATGGACACCACAGTGCCCGTGGGGAGGTGAGTCAGGCGCACGGCAGAGTCGGTGGTGTTCACGGACTGCCCGCCGGGGCCCGAGGACCGGAACACGTCTACACGAATGTCGTTGTCGGGAATCTCGATGCTGTCCGTCGTCTCAATGAGCGGAATAACTTCAACGGCGGCAAAGGAGGTTTGGCGCCGGCCCTGGTTGTCGAAGGGGCTGATCCGGACTAGGCGGTGCGTGCCGGCTTCAACGCTCAAGGTGCCAAATGCGTAGGGCGCCTTGACTTCAAAGGTGGCGGATTTGAGCCCGGCCTCTTCGGCATAGGAGGTGTCCAGAACAGCCGTGGGGTAGCCGTGGCGTTCGGCCCAGCGCAGGTACATGCGCAGCAACATTTGGGCAAAGTCTGCGGCGTCCACGCCACCGGCGCCGGAGCGGATGGTGATAACGGCTTCGCGCTCGTCGTACTCCCCCGCCAACAGGGTGACAATTTCCAAATCCTGCAGGGACTTTTGCAGCCCCGGGAGGTCTTTGGCCGCTTCGGCGAGAGAATCGGCGTCGCCCTCGTCCTGGGCCAGCTCAACCAAGACCTCAAGGTCATCGATCCGGGCTTCCAGGGTGCGCAACTTTTCAAGTTTTGACTGGGCATGGCTGAGCTTGGAGGTGACCTTCTGCGCCGCGGCGGGGTCATCCCACAGATTGGGTGAGCCAGCCTGGTCGGACAGATCCTCAATATCCTCCAGGAGCTTCTCCACCTCGGAGACTTGCTCGATGGAGGTATAGGTTGCGCGTAACGCGCGGATCTCTGCGGGAAAATCGATCTCTGCCATGGTATTCAAGCCTACGGCATACGCGGCGGTCTGGGCGGCGATCCCCTGTGCCGGTGTCACAGCAACAGATTGGCGCGGGCCGTGCTTGTCACCGTGATGGAGATGCCCTCAGGCACCAGAAAGTTGATGAACAGGGGATGCACGACGCCGGTGATGCTCACCTGCGCGGTTCGCCCGTCATCGGCCCCCGTGGCCGATTCAAGGACAACGTTGCTGATCTGCTCCGGCTCCGGGATGCTGCCCAGGTAGTTTTGGGCCGCGGCAAGCACACCCTGGTTGGTGAGCAGCGTGCCCGGGTCGCTGTTGGCGCTGCCGCCGTTGAGCTCAAAGGTGTCAGCGGCTGCGAGCGCGGCACTGTCAGCCATGGAGAGCAGTTTTTTCTGGCCGAGGTACAGGCTGCCGGCGGCGGACACCACCGTGACTATCAGCAGCGCCAGCAGGACGTAGCCAATCAGGAGCACCATGACTTGGCCTTCCGTGTTGCCGGCTTGGGCCGCCGCCCTGTCCGCCGCGGGTGCCGCGGGCGTGCTGGCCGGTGTGGGCGTTTTGTTTGGCGCCGTCATCTAAACCGGCCTACTTTCTGGGTGGCAGTCGAGTCCACTGTGGCGGCGTTGGCGTTAACGCCGGGCACTGCCCCCACCACGGGCAGTTCCACCCGCAACTGCACATGCGCACTGACGGTTGTGCCCGGCGTGAGGCAGCCGGCACTGCAGCTAATGGTCAGTTCGGCAGCGCCCGCGTCAAAGCCCATGTCTTGGACGGCCAGCCGGACTGCTTGTTCCGCAGCCAGCTGCGCGGCGGGGAGGTCGGGCTCCATGACAAACACTTTGGCTGCTTGATCTGCCGCACCCACCACGGCGTAGGCCCCGCCCTGGATCTGGCCCACGGTCAGGATCAGGTACGCCACTGGCACCATCAGAAGCACTGCCAAAAAGATGAACTCGACAATGGCACTGCCCTCTTCTGCCCTCGAAGCTGGCAGGGTGCTACTTCGCAATGACTGCATGGCCGCTCATCTCCAGGGAACGGGCCGGACCAAAGAGCCCTATCAACGGCAGCGGGGCGGTAATGGACACCCGCAAAACGTCCAGCCCGTTCTGGGTTTCCACGCTGACCGAGACGTCCTGAACAAAGTTCGGTCCCAGCGCGGTACCCACCAGATGGGCGGCCCGTTCCTGGGCGTCAGCTGCCGTCCTATCCCCCAACGCACCATATCTGGCAGCCGAGGATGCGGCGTCGGCCACGGTGTTGCGAACGTGCAGGGCCAATGCCAGTTGGAGCAGGGCCACGAATATCACTGTGACCAGTGCGCCCACCAGAACAAAGTCCACCACTGCCGCACCTGTCTCCCGCAGGCCAGAGCGGACCGTCGATGCTCTTAGGGCTGGACCTGGTCCATGGCCTGGTTGAAGAGTCTTTCCAGTGCCGGTCCCGCGATGGCCAGCAGCCCGGCCACCAGCACCGCGCTCATCAAGGTGATGAGCACCCAACCTGGCACATCGCCACGTGTTCGCTGCACTGCCGGACGCAAGGAAAATTGGGGAAATTGCTGGCTCAGGCGCCGTGTCAACGTCTTGAGCAAGTGTTTTCCCACGATGAGCGCCGCCACCCCCAGCCCCAGTATTTTGTTCATGATGATTCCTCTCCGAATAGTGCTGCGTGAGTTCCTGTGGTGCTGGTCTAGCTAGGTTTGTGGGCATGTTCATTAGAAGCCAAGTTGCAAGAGTGCCAGGCCCGGGAAAACGGCAAAAACCACCGTCAGCGGGAGCACGCCAAAAATGAGTGGAACCATCATGGCAATCTCTTTGCGCCCCGCCGATTCCATCAGCTCCCGCTTGGCCACATCACGGACGTCCTGGGCTTGGGCGCGAAGTACCTCTGCCAGTGGCGTACCCCTGTTGACGGCCACAGTGATCCCGTCGACAAAGCGCGCCAGGGCCCCAACATTCACGCGCTCGGAAAACTGGTTCAGGGCTTCCACCAACGGCATGCCGGTGCGTGTTTGGGCTAGGACCTTGCCAAACTCGCCAGAGAGGACCCCGTTGGAGGTGCGCGCCACCCGCTCCAGTGCACTGGCTGCGCTTTCCCCCGCCCCCACAGCCAAGGCCATGAGTTCTGCCAGTGCCGGGAATTCGGCCAGCATTCGTGTTTGCCGGCGTCGGATCGCGGAGCCGAGCAGGTAGTCGTAGAGCAGGTAACCGCCCACCATGGGGCCGATGGTCAACGTCACTGCTCCCATGGCGTTGATGTTGCCCTGCCACAAAAGCACAAGCGAGAGGAGAATTCCGGCGATGAGCCACACTCCGGCAAATAGGAGTTGCTTGGCCCGGAATTCCAGGGCGGTCTCGCTGCGTCCGGCCTGGTCCAGCCGGGCGCTGAGCCCGTGGACGCTGACGTTGAAGCGCCCCAGCCTGTGCGCGGCATCGGAGAGGAGCAGCCGAAGGATCCGCTCAAGCGGGCCAAACAGCGTGCGGTCATCGTCGTTGTCCAGGAGTTTGGACCGGCTGGCCACCGAGCGAAGTTGTGGTTCGACGCGCTGGGCAAAGCTGGGTTTGCGCATGGCAGGGAGCCTGACAAGGGTCAGCCACAAGCCCACGCCCAGGCTCAGCCCGGCGGCGATGACAACCAGCAAATGACCGTTCATTGCAACACCCGCTGTTCTTGCGGCAGTGCACCGATGCGCAGCATGACCCGGTAACAGATCACCGAGATCAGCAGTCCGCCACCCAGCACAGCCCACCCTGCTGGGGAGTTGTACGCGGCGATGGCCTCGGGTCTGGTGGCCATCAGCATCAGGACCAGCCACGGTGCTGCCACGGCCAACCGGGCGGCATTGACCGTCCAGGATTGCCTGGCTTCGAGTTCGCTCCGTGTCCTGGCGTGGTCACGCAGAAATTCAGAGAGCGTCCCCAACAGCTTGCCCAGATCCGATCCGCCCACATCCCGGGTCAGCCGCAGAGCCTCAATGATTCTGTCTGCCACGGGGTCTGACAGCCTGGCCTTGAGTTTTTGCAGGGCACCCTCAAATTGACCCGTCGCCCGGTAGTCCGCCCCAAAGGACTGAAATTCTGCACGCAACTGCTCGGGGCCCTTGGCACCCAGCTGGACCAAAGCCTCGGGCAAGGACAGGCCCGCCCTGATGGCTGAGCGCAGGTGGTCCACAACCTCGGGCCAGAGTTCGCGCATGACTGCGCTCCGGCGTCGTGCCCTGGCACGCAACAGGGCGAAGGGCACATAGCCGCTCAGCAGCGCCAAACACGCGGCGATGGCGGGCGCCCCCGTGAGCACAAGGACCAGCAGCGCCACCAGCGCAGCGAGCCCGGCTGCACTGGCCACCAGGGAAGCCGGGGTGACTTGGGGCAGCCCTGCCTGCGCCAGCAGTTGCGCCACTTTGCTGGCATGCCCCGGAGACATCTGCCGCGCCGGCGCACTCCAACAGGCGCTCCAGATCAGGAACAACCCCATCCCGGCCAGCAGCCCCACCAGGGCTGACACTAGGAATCCCCCATGAGCGTGGCCACGCTGTAGCCGGCGGCGGCGAATTTCTCCGGTGCCGGCATGGCAGTCTCTGAGGCGCTCAGGATGCCGTTGACGGTGCTAAACACCATCGCCGACTCGATAATGCCGTTCTCCACCCGGCGGCCCAAGGCCAGAATTTGGCCCACGCTGCGTTTGCCATTGGGCGCCCTGACACAGTGCACCACCAGATCGATGCAAGCGGCCACAGTTGGCACCACAAAGGCTGCTGTAATGTTCTCGCCGGCCAACAGTGGCAGGGTGCAAATTTTCACAACGGCATCGTGGGCCGAATTGGCATGAACACTAGCCATCCCGGGAAGGCCACTATTCAGGGCAATTAACATGTCCAGGCTCTCCGCCTCACGCACCTCACCCACAATGAGCCTGTCCGGGCGCATGCGCAACGCCTCCTTGACCAGACGCCGCAGCGGGATTTCACCGGCACCCTCTAAATTGGGCTGGCGGCATTGCAGCCCCACCACATCCCGCAGGGGCAGTCTCAGCTCAAAGATTTCCTCCACGGTGACCACCCGCTCGCGTGAACCAATCCCTGCGGCAAGGCAGTTCAGCATGGTGGTTTTGCCGGCTTGGGTGGCGCCGGAGACCAGAATGTTCAATCCACTGCTGACGGCGGCACCCAGAAACCGGGCGGCCTGCGGGGTCAGGGAACCCAACTCAACCAGGTGGTCAAGCCGGCTGGCCCGGGCCGTAAATTTGCGGATGTTCACGGCCCAGTGGTTCTTGGTGATGTCGGGAATCACCACGTGCAAACGGCTACCATCCGGGAGGGCGGCATCCACAAAGGGCGAGCTGAGATCCAGCCGCCGGCCGGAACTTTTCAACATCCGTTCCACCAGGTCCCGCACTTGCTGTGCGGTGAAGGTGACGCCTGTCAGTTCCGACTCCCCGTGCCGTGCCACAAATACCTGGTTCGGGGCGTTAATCCATATTTCTTCTATGTCAGGATCATCGAGGAAGGGCTGGAGTGCACCGAAACCGGCGACGGCGTTAAACACGTGCCGTCTGGCATCCTCGCCCTGGGCGAGGGCTGGGACAGCGCCCAGCAGTGACCGTTCACCATAGTCGTTGACGGCTGCATCCACCAGCTCGCGCACCTCGGGGCCCTGCCGGAGCGGATCAAGGCCTTTGCGGCGGATGAGTTCACGGACTTCATCCTCAACCAGTGCCAGTGCATCCACTCAAACCACTCCCGCCCCTTCGCGGCGCTCCCCTACCCTGTGTTCAGGAGCCTAGCCCCCGGATATGGGTAGCACCAGTGGCAAAAAGCAATCTGTGGACAACTCTTGCCTGACTGTGTCGTGCTGGTGCCTGTTTTGACTCTTACGACGGAAACAATCACCGGCCGTCACAACCGCTTCAAGCCGCACCACCATGGATCTCGTCTTGGAAAGCTAATTCATGGACCAGCCGGTGGCAGCCCGAAAATCGCGGTCGAACACTGGGTCAAGCGTTTTCATATAGGTTGCCGTGACATGGTTGTCGTCCTTGTAGACGATGACGTTTCCAATGACCGCCGGACACATGGTGCTATTGCAGAAGTTCTCAGTCAAATCCAGGAACGTCGTATTTGGCAGCGACCCTGCCACAGCATCGGTAGGCGAAGCGGGCTGGTATAGCTCGGCTCTTGGCGCGTCGCATGCCGTGAAGTCGTTGGGGTTTTGCTCTAGGCAAGCAGGGACGCTTTGCGCAAAGCGCGGCGTGTCCCGCAAGGCAACAACCTTAATGCCAGCCGCATTGAGTGCCGATACTTCATCAACCCACGTTGGATCAAGGCGTTCTGCAACCCCTACGGCAGTGTCGGTTCGAGTGCTGGTCGTCACCACCAAATCGGGCTTGGCAGCAAGAACTTCTGCCATGGTTTCCTTATTGAAATCCACGCAGCTATCTGAGATTCCTGCTGTAGTGTCCGTTCCAAGGGGGCAATACCCCTTGGTTATGGAAGTGACGCTCCAATTATTCTTCTCCGCCATGGCCAGAATGGGCGTATTGAGCACGTGCGCGTGTGAACTTCCAATCACAAAGACGCTCTTTGACCCGTTAGTCACCTCATTCGTGCAACGGTTGATGAGTTCTTCAGCGTCGGACTCGCACGACCCTGAGAATGTGGGCCAATCACCCGCGACAGCCGTAAATGTCGGAAGGAGGGGCGAACCCGGTTCAGACTGATCCACGTATCCAGACCAGAGAGATGCTGCACCGGGATTATTCTTACTGGACCCAGCCAACAGTGAATTGTTGACATTGGTGACGTGCACCTGCCAAGCGGTCAGAGGCAGAGCCACAATAGAGACACACACAACAATCACAGTGAGTGCACGGCGGCGTTTTTGTTCAATCCATTTATTGCGGCGCAAGGGCGTGTCAACCCACTTTGTCATTGCCCATGCCGCAAGGATTGAGGCCACAATGATGGCCAGTCCTGCCTTGGGTCCGGCCTGGTCTCGTCCTGACGCAACGAGGAAGACGACAAGAATGGGCCAATGGAAAAGGTACAGGGCGTAGGAACTGTCGCCAAGTTTGACGAGGGGTTTCATGCTGAGGAATCTGTCGGCGCCAAATTTACTATTAGTAAATCCGGCAACAATGATGCATGCTGCCGCCAACGTGGGCCACAGGGCCATATAGCCAGGGAACTGTTGACCCACCTGCAGGACAAGTCCGCAAGCCAACATCGCGACGACACCCAGCCAGCCCAGGACTACTCGTGTTCCTCGGCTGAATTGAAGATACGGCAAAACCAAGGCGAGAAGGGAACCCAAAGCGAATTCCCAGAGCCGGGCCCTGGT
Organism: Arthrobacter glacialis; assembly: GCF_002909415.1. Lineage (NCBI taxonomy): Bacteria > Bacillati > Actinomycetota > Actinomycetes > Micrococcales > Micrococcaceae > Arthrobacter > Arthrobacter glacialis. The sequence continues at coordinate 337,388 of NZ_PPXB01000004.1, forward strand.
ATCAAAGTAGGCAAATGTCTGGTTGGTATTTGTCGTGATGATCGAGAATATGAGGGAGCTGGCGAAGACCGCGCCGAACATGTAGAGCAATAGCACCCGTACTCGCAAGCGGAAAACACGTGCAAGGATTGCTGCGCCAGCAAAAATGAGCGGCCAAAGGATGAAAATTTGTCCCTGGATCGACAGGGACCAGAAGTGTTGCAGGGGGCTGGCTACACTGTGGTCAGCTGCGTAGTAATCCACAGCTTCAGAGGCGAGAAACCAGTTCTGATAGTAGAACAAGGACGCCCACGTTTGGCCAAAAATACTGCTCCACCTGGATTCGGGCAGAAACAAGTAGGTGGCGCCGAGGGTGGCCAACAACGTCACGGCGATCATTGGCAGGAGGCGTTTGAATAGGTGAACCCAGTATTTGAGTAGTTCCAACGCGTTGCCTGATTCAAGCTTTCGCGTGAACTGGCCTGTCAACAAGAATGCTGACACCAGAAGAAAGATATCGACTCCGCCGGAAATACGGCCAAACCAGACATGGTAGGCAACCACCATAAGCACTGCCAAGGCTCGCAAGCCTTGGACTTCTGGAAGAAACTTCCGGCCCGTCGTCTCCGACATTGGAGCACGCTTAGATGCTGCTCTTCTCCCCTTGGCTCCCAGCTTCTGGATGGTGCCCTGCGTCATAAATTGATACCCCTAGATGATTTTGCTGCCAAACCTGCAGCATCGATCCCCCCGTCTAGTATACCAATTCGTTACCAACCGTTCACATAAAGGGATCAAGTTCACATGCTACTCACAGGCGCCGCCCCAGCCCCTGGAATCCCTTGTTTGGCCATGCCTGACGGCCTGATCAGGCGTCAGCGTGGCACTTGCTGGCCGTTGCCGAAATGTGTTTTGGCTTCGGCCTCTCTCAGCCGAACCACATTCAGCGCACTCGGGTTTTTGCCCCTGGCCGACAGCCACAAGGTTGTGAGCATCCACCCCGCCCTCGGATCCATGCGCAACAAACAAGTGCAACGCACCTCACTCCTGTGGCCTGCTACCCGGCAATCGCCTTGGCATAGGTAGCCTCATATTGAGAGACAAAGGCAGCACGTCCACAATGGTCCACGCAAATAGTTCGGATCGTCGCCGGATCATAGGAATCAAAGTCCTTCCGGATCCGCACCATGGCCTCGCCAAGTTCTGCCAGGCTGTCAATGCCAGCCAATAAGCCGTTGCTTTCAACAACCGCGTTCGTGCCGGCCCACGTAGCTGTTGAGACCAACGGCAGCCCACAAGCCATGGCTTCCCAGAGGACGGTACCAAAGGCTTCGGCAGCACTGGGCAGCACAAAAACATGGGCAGAGCTGAACTCCGCCACAATCCCATTCCGTGGAACGGCCCCGATGAAGTCCACTTTTTTTGCGATTCCCAGCCTGCCAGCAAGGGCTTCCAAGGCCGCCTTGTGAACCGAATCCCCGGCGATCCTCAGCCGGACGTTGTCAACATTGCTGAATTGCTCTGCAAAAGCCTCAATGAGCAGGTCCACGCGCTTGCCCGGATCCAGATGTGAAACGTGACCAAAGACGAAAGGGCCTTGGGGAACATCACGAGTGGCAATATCCTGAAATTGAGGGCTGAGAAGGCCCGGTATGTATTGCCACTTGTCCGGAGCAATTCCGTAAGCCTCATTGAGCACTGGCACAAACCCCCGGGCAACGGCGACAAGCGCCGAGGCGGCATACGCCGCCCGGCGCCCATGCACACCACTCCATTTTTCTTGGAGCCGCCCCACGGATGAAGGCCTGTGCTCAGTGACAATGAAGGGAATCCCAAATTCGTCAGACAGCGCGTGCGCCACGATTCCCGCCGGGAACATGGCGTGGGCATGCAGGACATCCGGCAACCCATTTTCGCTGATGTACCGGGTGAGCAGCACACGCCATGCGTGCAGGAGGACCCGTTCGTTTCCGCCAGGAACTTTGGGAAAGGGCAGCACCTTGTCCAGCCGGTACGTGGAGATCCCTGATTCAACGCTGCGGCGAATACCGGGCGCCCGGCCACGCAGTTGCGCCGGCGAATAGATGGGGATGCCCTTGACACTGACAACACCAACATCGTGACCGGCAAGCGCCACCGCTTGAGCCTGTTCGATGAAGAAACTGCCGGAAAAGTCAGTCTCGTCTGCTGGGTACCAAGACGGTAAAAACAGAACGTGCATTTCCTGTGGTCCCCTAAATTTTTTGGTGGCGGTCTGTGACATTCTACGTGTGGGCGCGGAGGCCTCCACTGCACGGGTGCCCACATGGGCGGTGAGAGAATAGCGGAATGCCTCTCGAGTCTCCCATCCTTGCCCGCAGTCAATGGCGAACCCACACCGTTTCCGCTACAACAACCCTCTGGGTCATGGGTGATGCATCCTGTGACGCCCAGCTGTGCCGGCTGATGGACGACGTCGACTCCCTCACCGAAGGCCTCCGAACGGTTGCCGGGCATTTTGCGGCAGTGGTTGTTGGCCCGGAAAGGATTCTCCTCATTGAGGACCCCATTCGCAGTTTCCCGATCTTTTACACCGTGACGGGCAATGTTGCCCGAGTTTCCGACGGCGTTTCAGCCTTGGCCGGCTCGGGCCCCGACTATGTGGCTGACTACGACTCACGGATCGAATTCCGTCATGGGGCCTACGTAGCGGGAAGCAACACTGTCCACGCAGACGTGCGTCAAGTTCAAGCCGGTGAACTCGTGACCATCAGCGCCACAGGCGACATTTCACAGAATTTTTACCGTCAAATCCAGTATTCTGCCCTACGTCTGGAAGAAACGGCCGCCGTTGACGCACACTTCACCGCCGCCCTGGATGCCTCCATGTCCAGGCTCCTGGCCCACGCCAAGGGGCGCCAGCTGGTGGTGCCCCTCAGCGGCGGCCTGGATTCACGGCTGTTGAGTGTCTATCTCAAGGACGCCGGCTACACCAATGTTGTGAATTTCACCTACGGCACCGGCAAAACACGCGAGGTGCTGATCAGCGAGCAAGTGGCCGCTGCCCTGGACCAAAAATGGCTTTTCTGCCGCTACGACGAGGCAACAATCCGCGATGCCTGGGACACCCCGGAAACCGCCGACTTCATTGAGTTCACCCATGCCGGAGCCTCACTGCCACATATTCAAGACTGGTACGCAGTTCGCTGGCTCAAGGAGGAGGGCCTGATTGACGACGACGCCATTTTCTTGCCGGGGCACACCATTGTGGGCAATATGCATGACGACGCCATCCTTGAGGCTGAAAGCACATCCAGGGACGACATCAAGGAACTGATACTGAAGCACCACTACACACTGCAGCCGGACAATGGCGCAGCCCACAGGAACGTGCGCCTGACAAGAACCATTGATGCCTTTTTGGACCAGATTGGCTATGACGGCTCAGCAGTGTCACGGCTGACAGCGTTGGAGTACTGGAATGTCCGTGAGCGCCAAACCAAGTACATCAATAACTCCGTGCGAAACTACGAGTTCTTTGGCTATGACTGGGCCTTGCCCATGTTGGACAGGGAAGTCTACCTGGCATGGGGGGACTTGCACCCCAACATCACGCGCAACCGGGACTGGTATGAAGGCTATGTCAACCGGCGGTACGGGGCCACAACCGGTCAGGACTTGGGAACTTTTGCCCCCACCGACGTCCCGAAAAGCCGTCGGGATGCCGTTAAGCGCATCTTGGGTCGCGTTGGGCTGCTCCGGGTCGTCGAAGGGTTTGTCACGGCACGGGCCGTGCAGAATCACCCCATGGGATTCAATTGGTTTGTTCAGGGCATGAGCCCCGCCGAACTCTTCGCATACACACGCAGCGGCGGAAATCTGCTGGGCGCTTACGCCGATGAATTTCTAACAGACACCTGGAACAGTCATTGCCGGCTTTTCACTCCGGAAGATACTTTTCACTAAGCTGGAATCATGCGAATTCTCAGTGTTGTTGGCGCGCGTCCCCAATTCATCAAACTAGCCCCCATCGCCACCGCCATGCGGGGCCGGGCGGAACACCTGATCGCGCACACCGGACAGCACTATGACGAGCTCATGAGCGATGTCTTCTTTCAGGACCTGGGCATTCCAGCCCCGGATTTCAACCTTGGTGTGGGTTCGGGCAAACATGGAGCTCAGACAGGTGCCATGTTGGCCGGATTGGAAGAGATTATCGAAGGATCCGCACCGGATTGCGTCTTGGTCTACGGTGATACCAATTCCACGCTGGCTGCGGCCATTGCGGCAACCAAGCTTCATGTGCCCGTGGCACATTTGGAGGCAGGCTTGCGTTCCTTCAACCGCCGGATGCCGGAGGAACACAACCGTGTCCTGACAGACCACAGTGCAGACCTGTTGCTGGCTCCCACCCAAGTGGCCATGGACCATCTGGCCCACGAGGGCCTCGCCGCCCGATCCGTGCTTGTTGGCGACGTCATGACGGATGTGCTTTTCGCGGTGCGGGACTCCCTGGGCGATTCCGCTGCGCCGCTCCCAGCGGGCCTGGTCCCGGGAGAATACTATGTCGCCACCATCCACCGCCCGGACAACACTGATTCCCCTGCCAGGCTGGCTGCGATCATTGATGAATTGGCTTCCCTGGACAAACCCGTGCTCCTTTTGGCGCATCCACGGCTGCGCAGCCTGGCCGAACAGCATGGCATCACCTTGGGCCGCGGGAGCATAATTCCGAGCCCCCCGCTGTCCTATCCCCACCTCATCAATGCGGCAAGGAACTCCGCCGGAGTGGTCACCGACTCGGGAGGCCTGCAAAAAGAAGCGTTCCTGCTGCGTGTGCCGTGCACCACCATCCGCCCGGAGACCGAATGGGTTGAAACCGTTGAACTCGGCTGGAATGCCCTGGTCAGCGACGATCTGACACGCTTGGCCAGCACTGTTCGGCGGCCTGCTCCTGCCCCAAGCGATGCCTCACCCTATGGCGATGGTCAGGCGGCCGGTCGTTCTGTGGCCGCAATCCTGACCGCCTTTGGCGGCTGACATCACAGCAGCCGGACGCCTGATCCACGTCTATTGCTAAATTTATCCGTGGGATACTGGTTGGGTGAGTCGAACTTGGATTGTTATCCCGATGTACAACGAGGCAACTGTGGTCGCCGACGTCATCAAGGGTCTTCATTCCGAATTCAGCCACATAGTCTGCATCGACGACGGCAGCACTGACGGATCGCCAGCTGTTGCCCGTGCTGCCGGGGCTGTGGTGGTGGAGCATCCCGTGAACCTGGGACAGGGGGCCGCCCTGCAAACAGGCTTGCACTATGCCCTGCTCGATCCGGGGACCACCGAGATTGTCACCTTCGACGCCGATGGACAGCATCAGGTGTCGGATGCGAAGGACATGGTTTCCAGAATTCGGTCCGGCGAAGCACAAGTTGTCTTGGGCTCTCGATTCTTGGATGACCGCACCCAGGTCTCCGCCCTGAAGAGATTGGTGCTGCGAGTGGCCGCACTGCAATCACGGATGGCCACGGGCATGGCGCTCACCGACGCTCACAATGGTTTGCGCGCGTTTGACGCCGGGACCGCAGCAAAGATCAACCTAACCCAAAACCGCATGGCGCATGCTTCCGAACTCATTCACCAGTTGTCCGACATCAAGCCACGCTGGGTGGAACATCCTGTGAAGATTATCTACACCGACTATTCCAAGGCCAAGGGCCAGTCACTGCTCAATTCGGTCAACATCCTCGCGGACCTTCTTTTTAGGTAACACCATGCAGATCATCGTTCAGATAGCGCTCGTTCTGGCTGTCATCATCGTCTCCGTGGCCCTGATGCGCGGCGGTTCCAATGCCCGCAATCTGGCCATCCGGCGGATGATGCTGGTCCTGTTTGCCTGCGTCGCGGCGTTTTCCGTCTTCTTTCCGGTGGCCCTCACCAGACTTGCACAATTCCTGGGCATCGGGCGTGGAACAGACTTAGTTCTCTATGCCCTGATTGTGAGTTTTCTGGTGTTCGTGGCCACCAACAACCACCGGTTCCGGCAGGCGGAAAAATCAATCACCAGGCTTTCCCGCCATGTGGCTCTCGAAGAAGCCGAGAAGCCGTGGCTGAGCAAACAGGACGAATCGTAACCGGCGTCCAGACTGGCGCAGCACCTACCGCCTGATCCACACCTGATAGTTCCCCGAGCCAGCTGCCAGCACAAACTTGGTTCGCAGCGTCTCAATGGCCTTCTCCGAGAGCCCGTAGTCGGCCTGGGGTGCGCCGACCACCGCCGCCTGGGCGTTGTTGAGTTGACTTTCCTGCAGCTCTTGGGCTGAGACGCCGGCGCCCATGGCGGGTCGCGCACCATTCGTGGAGAGTTCTTCAACCATCCTGGTGCCGAAAACATCCACAATGGAACCACAACCATGGCGCATCGACCGGGACAATGAATCGCTCACAATACCCATGTACGCATAGGTGGAGAACACGCAGTCGTAGGGCGCCGCGGCTGCCACCAAGTCTGCCCCAACAACCCCCGGCAGGGGTTGCGGTTCCAACACGAAACCGCGCACTCCCACCGGAACCAGCACGGCCAACCCGAGTGCCGCCATCACGGCACCGGGCGCGCGGGCCTTCCACCCGGACCTGCGGCCCTGTGACGCTTGCCGCCGCGACAGGGCCTCGGCACAGGCACCCACCGACACACCGAGGCAGAGTGCCAGGTACGGGGCAGCAAAATTAGGGTAGTGGTCAAAGAAGCTGGCTGAAGCAAGCAGAGCACAAACAACTACCGAAGCCAGCATGGCCCACCAGAATTCCTCCCCCCATTCTCGGGGCTTGCGGCCCCCGGAGAGTCCCACAGCAGCCGCGGCAACTATGCACAGAACAGCCACAGCGCCCAACAGGAACAGCACCCACGGTGCGCCGTGATTGCCGGCAAAGTCGCCGAGCCGATGCACCAGGCCCTTGGCCGTGCCATCCGTTCGTGCCACTTGCGCCAGAATCACATCGGTGAACATTGCACCAGGGGCCAGAATGAAGAACGGCCCCATGACAACAAGGCACGTCGCAGCTCCCGCCACCAGGAAGCGCTGCAACAGCCGTGGTCCGCAACGTACAGCCACCATGACGGCCACGACGAGGATGGGCAGGATCGCCCACAGCTTGAAGCACAAGGCCAGGCCCAGAAATATTGCGGCAACCGTGACGGCCCGGCGAGGCGCTTGGCGATAATCTCGCAGGGCAAGCAACGCCGCCAAAACACACGCACCAAGAACCGGCGAAAGCATGATGGAACGCTCGGCAATCGTGGCAATCGAACCCACGGCATATATGCCCGCCCCGGCTATGACTGCCGGGTGCCCCCATCGTCGCAAGAGGATACCCAGCATCAGGGTGTTCAAGGTTCCTAGCAAGGCAAAGAACACCCTGGCTGCGGCAACGCCAGCCGGGTCTGTGGCCAACTGGCCTATCAGCGCGAAGGGCAGCATGAGCACCGCAATGCCCGGAGGGTGTACCAAGACGTAGTCCCGATATGGCAGGGATCCTGCCAGCAGGTGCACACCAGCAGCATAGTGAACGCCGTCGTCGTAACCCCTGAACCCACCCAAGGTGCCCGATTCAAGCAGCGGCAGCAGCCGGGTGAGAAACGCCACAGCACCCAGGGCGCCAATGAGCAGTCCCGGCACGAACCGGGCGTTGAAACGGTAAATGGCCACTTTGTTCCTTCTGCGTCAGCGCTGGCGAGACTCCGTTTAGGGGTGGGTGGTGAGCTCGGCCGCCACTTGGCGGGCGCGGGCCTGCCACGTGTTGTCCGCACGAAGGCCCATGGCTGTCTGTGTCACGGTGGCAATTTTCTCCGGGTGCTCGGCGAGATCATCAAGGAGCCGCGTCAGCGACGGCGCATCGAACGGGACGGCCCAACCGTTGCCATGACTGGCCACGAACTGGGCCACATTGGTTCCTTGGTTGACGATGACGGGTTTGCCGAATCCAATGTACTCAGCAAACTTGATCGGTGCGGCAAAGGAACGGTAAATGCTGGGTTCAATGAAGAGCATGCAGATATCCGCCTGCTGGTAATACGGTATGAGGTCTTCGCCGTTCTTGTGGACCACCTGGATCCGATCATTGAGCAATTCCCGGTAGCCCGCCGCGTTTTCTTCCCATTCCTCTTCCCTGGTACAAATGGTCAGGCAGGCATTCTTGGACGCCGCGACGGCACGCACGCAGTCGTGCATGTTGTAGTAACTGCCAACCCCTCCCACGTAAAACAAGTGGATGCCATCCTTGGGTGTCGCCGGCACGTCAACAATCTCCCCGCCTGGCGGCAGGGCGGCGTGCCGCCCTGCCGGGACGTGCGGAACAAATTTGCCCATGTCCAGCGACGGCAGATAAAGCTTGTCAACGGCGAACTTATAGGCCAAAAGGTCCAGATTGTAGAGGGCACGGGTGGCAGTGTGAACCAGCGGGTTAAGCCGTTCCTTGTACTCGGGGAAGCGCCAGTAAACATCCCGGTAAAACAAACCAACTTTGATGCCGTGCTTGCGAGCGTACCGTAAGAATCCAACATCCATGAGCGGGCGGCGCGGCAAATGGTCGGCATCCGTCAGCGCTGTGGGCATGGTGTGGCTCTCCGAGTACAGGAAGTCAAAACGCTCCCCCGCGGCAATGCGCCGCTTCAGTGCCCTGATCAGTGCACGCCTCTCCCCCGATTCACCGGAGACCAGCTCCACGTCGTAGCCAACAGCCTTGAACGCCTCAAGCATGCGCACAGGGCGCAGCCCGCTTCCTGTCTTGGCGTGGGGATTCAACGGGTACGGTACGTGATAGATCATGCTGGCCATGGATTGAACTTTCTGAAACTGATGGTGGTGGCGGGGCTCCACCACGGTGTGAGAGTCGGGGAATTGCAGGGTCAGCCACCGACGACTGTTTGCTTCGAATCGGCTTGATGGTCAAAGCGGTGTCCCACCCAAAGCGCCATTGCTGTGAAGACCACCAAAATTGCGGCCATGGCCAAAGAAACAATCGAAAGATTGGTGACGATGTCGCCCTTGAGGAAAAACAGCAGCGACAACGGCACGGCAGTGTAGACCAGGGCATGGGCAAGCATCAGGTGCTGCGTTTCGGTAACAACAAATATTGTGGAGATCGGGGAGGTAATGAGGCTCATGAAAAGCCATGGCACCAGTGCCTGGGCGATGAGTCCCGCATCAGTCCACTGCTCCCCCAGCACAACGGGGAACGCCCACGGGGACAGCCAGTAAATCAGTGCGAACGGAACTACCCCCAGGATGGCAGAACGGAACACGGAGGATTTGGCGAATGCAAACATTGATCCGCGTTCCATGACTGCCAGTCTTTGAAAGAATACCTGGGCAAGTGCACCGTTGATCAGTCCCAGCGGCACTTCCAAAAGTTTCCAGGCCATGTAAAACTGTCCCAACAGGGACTGTGAATACACGACGCCAATAATCAGGTTGATGCCGTTGGTTCGAAGGGCGTCCACCAGGGCATTGGGGCCGTTGAGCAGGGGCATCTTGCGGTAGCGGCTGAAGAGTGAAGCAATGCTCTCCTGGGATTCGTCCAATCCGCTGCGAACGTCTCGGCCCTTGTGCCGCAGCGTCAACAGGGCAGCGCCCTGACCCACCAGGGTGCCGCCAATGAGACCGCCGACTCCTCCGAACTTGCCCAGGGCAAACGCCAGCTGAGCCAGGGCGGTCCCGCCACTTTGCAAGACCCTGTTGATGCCGATGGCCTTGTAGTCGCTGCGGCGGTTGAGCCAGTACGTCAAGGCTGAGATCTCGGCGAGGGTAAAAATACTCAATCCCACAAGCCACAACCACGGTGCCAGCTCAGGCTTGCCCATGGCGTCCGCTATCAGGGGTGAAGCAATCCCACATACCAGGGTTGCCCCAATGCTGACGGCAACGATCAGCCGGGTGACTCCCCTCTTGAGGACCTTGGCATCGGCGTCGTGCTTGGGCAGCATGATGGCCATGTCGTAGCGGAGGGCCGCAACAACCGTGACGGTGGCCACCAGGGACGAGTACAGGGAGAACAGCCCGTAGGCCTCCGGCGAGTAGAGCCTTGACAGCACCGGAGTCAGCGCGAGCATCAGAAGCTGCGCTGCGGCTGTTCCGCTTAGGAGCGTGAGTATGTGGCGCAGAAATTCGCTTCTGCGCCATCGAGCAACCCTGCCCCCATCAATGCCGCTCACGTGGACGTCGACACCGCAGCAACGCGCAACACTTCGGTGGCTGCCAGTCGTCCGGAGGCCTGCAATGATGCATTGTCCAGGACCCAGTTGCTTCGATGCCCGCTATCAGCATCGGGGGTCTGCAGGAGTGCATTCATGGCCTCGGCAACGTCTGCCACCGTGTAGGGCGCGGCAATGCCAAGCCGCTGCTCCGCCACCAGGGCGGCCCCGTCGCCCTGGCCTGCAAAGATCACCGGGGTGCCACACCCGGCAGCCGCGTAGATTTTGGTGGGCTTGGCAAAGTCATAGCCTTGGCCGGGTTTGATGCTGACCAGCGCGCCCGCAGCCCCGCGAATCCACGCGGCGGCTTCCGTCGGTGGCACCACCCCACCAAAATGGACGGCTCCCGGGACCAGCCGCTCGGCCAGCCCCTTGAGGTTCTCTTCGTCGGTGCCCTGCCCAAAGAAGCGGATCTGAGCATTCGGGTGCGTGCTGCGAATTTCGCGGAGGGCCTCGATGAAAATGCCTGCCCCCTGCCACTCGCTCATGGTTCCTGTGTAGACAAAATAAGGATTGCTCGCCGTGGCGCGGCTGCCCTGCGGACCAAAGACAGAGGTGTCCACGCCGTTGCCCACCACCTTGATGCGCTGCGCGGGCACTTTGAACTTGGCTACCTGCACAGCCACGGGGTCTGAGACGGCCAGGACAGTGGCGGCCCTTCGGAGCACGGATCCTTCCACCATGCCCATGGCTTTTTTGACGGCGTTTGGCACGTCCATGGCGGACATCGCCTCGCTCCAGACGTCTGCTGCATAGTAAACGAACGGTCGACGGCGCAACGCCGCGGACACCGCTACAGCCACCCCGGTGGTGGGAGGCGGCTCGGAGACAATCACGTCGGCGCGGGTCAGGAGCAAGCGGAAGAAAACGGGGATGTCGAAGCTCAGATACTGCACATAGCCACGCACATACCCGCCCGGATCACGCAGCACAGGCCATCGGCTGAGCTTATAGGAGGGTTTGAAGATGGGGCCCCCGGCCGGAAGCCTGGTGGTCAGCACTGTGACCTCGGCGCCTTGCTCCACGAGGCCGTCCACGAGGGCCCTCAACCGGAACGCCGCCGCCCCCACTTCGGGCGCAAAGAGCCGTGTGGTGACAATAACTCGAAGCGGTTTTGCTTGTGCCACTAGCTCTGGATCCTTTCGGCTTGTCCGGTGCGGGCAGACTTCAGCACAGCCTCGGCCACGATCAGCGTGTCCTGCCCCTGCGCCATGGTCACGATGTCATTGCGCAACCCCAGGACTGCATCACGGAAGGCCTCGTGTTCGGTGCGCAGAGGTTCGGGTTTGGCGATGGCCAATCTGGTGACATTGCCTTCCGAAACGCCCCGGAACGCCCCAATGGAGTCCCATTCGGTGGCTACGGTGCCGTTCTCATAGAATGTGAGGTCTGCCGTGAGTGTATTGGCCACGAAGGCGCCCTTTTCACCGGTGACTATTGTCAGGCGTTCTTTCATCGGGGACAGCCAGTTGACCAGGTGGTTGGTGATGACACCATTGGCCAATTTGCCCGTTACGGACACCATGTCTTCATCCGGCCGCCCGCTCCGGGTTGAGGTCTGGGCAAATACTGATTCATAGCGGCTTTGGGCCAGCCAGGCCGTCAGGTCGATGTCGTGTGTGCCAAGGTCCTTGACCACTCCGACGTCGGCAATCCGGGCCGGGAAGGGGCCCTGCCTGCGGGTGGCGATCTGGTAGACCTCCCCGAGATCGCCGTCGGCAATTCGCTGACGCAACGACTGCAAGGCGGGGTTGAACCGTTCAATATGTCCCACTGCGCCCACGAGTCCCTTGGCGGCAAACGCTTCAACGAGGCTCCGGCCAGCCGGTGCACTGGCAGCGATGGGCTTCTCCACCAGAGTATGGATGCCGGCCTCGGCCAAGGCCAGGCCAACTTCCTCATGCATGCCCGTGGGAACGGCCGCAACCGCCATGTCTATGCCGGCTGCGATGAGCTCCTCGACGCCGCCCAAGACGGTCAGGTCCCTGGCCACGCCGTGGGGATCACCATGCGCGTCAGCCACGGCGACCAAGTCCAAGCCTTCCACTTCACGAATGACGCGCCCGTGGTGGCGGCCCATCATGCCCAGGCCGATGAGTCCTACCCGAAGATTGGCCATGCTCAGGCACCCGCCTTGGTGATGGTGTTCACTGCTGTGACAATTCGTTCAAGGTCATTGCGGGTCAATGACGGATGAACTGGCAAGGAAAGTACTTCCTTGGCGGCGATCTCCGTGTTGGGCAGGTCCTCGGTGCGGTTGAACGAGGGCAGCCGGTGGTTGGGTACCGGATAGTACACACCGGAACCAATGTTGAACTCCGACCGCAGACGGGCGTGCATCTCATCCCGGCCCTCAGCCACGCGAATGGTGTACTGGTGGTAGACGTGCTCGGCACCCTGGGCAACTTTGGGTGTACCTACACCCTCAAGGTTGGCCGTCAGGAACGCGGCGTTGTCCTGGCGTTGCTTGGTCCAGCCCATGACCTTGGTCAACTGGACCCTGCCGATGGAGGCATGCAGGTCAGTCATGCGGTTGTTGAAACCAACCAGCTCGTTTTCGTACTGCGTTTCCATGCCTTGGTTGCGCAGCAGGCGAAGGTTTCGCTCCACCAGGGCGTCCGACGTCGAAACCATGCCACCTTCTCCAGAGGTCATGTTCTTGGTGGGGTACAGGCTGAACATGCCGAATTTGCCGAACGTTCCAACCTTTTTGCCGTTGACTGCGGCACCATGGGCCTGGGCAGCGTCCTCGTACAGGTCGATTCCGTGCTTGTCCGCCAAGGCCGCAAAAGCCTCGGCCGCGAAAGGGTGTCCATACAGGTGGACCGGCATGATGCCCTTGGTCTTCTCAGTGATCAGGGACTCCACATGGGCCACGTCCAGTGCGTAGTAATCCAACTCAATGTCGGCAAACACCGGGGTGGCCCCCGTGAGCGCAACCGAATTGCCTGTTGCGGCAAAGGTGAATGACGGCACAATGACCTCATCCCCTGGACCAACCCCACAAGCCAGCAAACCCAGGTGCAGGCCGGAGGTGCCGGAGTTGACGGCGACGCTGGCGCGGCCGTCAAGGAGGACCTCGGAGAATTCACTCTCAAAGCTGGCCACCTGCTGGCCCTGAGCCAACATGCCTGAGGCCATGACAGCATCAACCGCTGCCCGCTCCTGGTCACCAATAATGGGTTTTGCTGCCGGAATAAAGTCCTGGCTCATGCGCTGTCCTCAGCCTCTTTCAGGGAGTTTGAATCTTCAACATACTTGGCTCCGGTTTCCGGGCACACCCATAAAACGCCTTCGGCATTCAGCGGGAAGCCGGCCTTGCCCACCCAGCCCAGCCGCCGTGCCGGAACGCCAACCATCAAGGCAAATGCCGGGACGTCACGAGTCACCACGGAACCAGCTGCGATGGTGGCCCAACGGCCAATGGTCAGCGGGGCAACACAGACTGCCCGGGCACCGATGGATGCACCGTCCTCAATGGTGACCCCAACAGCTGTCCAATCGTCGGCACCCTTCGGCGCTCCTTCGGGGGTGACGGCCCGCGGGTAGGTGTCGTTGGTGAGGACTACCGCGGGGCCAATGAAAACACCCTTGCCCAAAACCGCTGGCTCATAAACCAAGGCATAATTTTGGATCTTCGAATTTTCGCCTATGTGCACGCCGGGTCCCACATACGCACCCCTGCCTACAATGCAGTTCGCCCCCAGCACGGCGCCCTCACGGACCTGGGCCAGATGCCAAACCTTGGTTCCGTCACCCAGGCTGGCCTGTTCCGCCACGTCGGCGCTAGCTGCTACGTATGTCATGCCGTTGTTTCCTCTCGCTGCGCACTAGATCCCTCTGAAGTGGCTTGTTTGCCATTATCCCAGCTAACCGCCCGCACCCCGGACACGGGCATACACGGCAGAGAACTTGTCCGCGATCACCCGTGGCGCATATCGGCTCGCAATGGTGCCCGAGATGGTCGCCGGAGAAACCTGCGAGAACTTTGCCAGCGCGTCGTGGATGCCTGCAGCAAAGTCTTCTGCCGAATCCCCTGCGACCAGGACGCTGTTGCGTACAGTGAGAAAATCACGCACGGCTGGCAGATCCGTGACGATCGCGGGCAGTCCGGCAGCGACGGCCTCGGCAGCCGAGACACAAAACGTTTCGTGGCTGCTGGGCAAAATAAATAGATCCGCGGCCCGCAGCGCCGCACTGACCTGGTCGGGTGCCACGAGACCGGTAATGGTGAATTTTCCGCCCAGATTGGCAGCTGCCGCAGCTGACTCAAGTTCCGCTCGCAACGGCCCATCACCCACCAAGGTCAGTGTGGCATCCATTCCGCCTGCTCGCACAAGTCGCAGCGCTTCCAACGCCAGCATGGGGCGTTTGCGCGCGATAAGCCCACCGACTCCGACGAGGCGAGGGGCGCCGTCGGGCATTCCTTGGCGGGTGGCCAGCGCATCCGGACCCTGGACCACATTGGGGACAACTTCCACCCTCCCGCCGCGTGCAAAACGGCTCAGTTGATCGGCCTGGGCGGCGCTCACGGCTGTCACCGCATCGGGTAGTTTCAAGACATACCTCAGTGGCGAAAAAACCACCCACAGCTTGGAAACGCTGGCTGGATTGGCCATGCCACTCCAGTGTTCGGTGTGCACCCAGCGGGTCCGCTTGAACGCCTGAACAGGGGCCGCAATCACGGCGGAGCTGAAAGCCATGGTGTGCAGCACGTCCGTCTGCCTCAGCGCAGCCCACAACTGCCGCGCCATCGCCAGATATCCCAGCGGCCTGCGCGGGGACAGCGGAATCCGGGTGACGGGCACCGCGCCGTAGTTCTCCGAAATCACATCGCCTGAACCGCCCAGGCGGACGTGAATAACCCGCACATCGTGCTGGGCCGCAATGGCTTGAACGTGTTTGAGATTGAAGGGCGCCGTGGCCTGGTTCTCGGAGTCCGGAAACCAGGTGGTGAAGACAAGAACACGCACGTTTTTAGTTACGCCTTGCCAATGACACGGTAGGTAACGCCGTCCCACTTCTCTGCCGTGCTGACGCGCCGGCCATCGATGAACGCCTTCACCCCGGGCAAATCTGCCGGTGTCAGCTCACGGTATTCGCTGTGGTCTGCCTGGACCACGGCTGCATCCACGGCTTCGCCGAAATGGTAGGGCAGGAACCCGAGCTTTTCCAGTTCCGCGTCCGTGTACAGGGGATCGTGCACCAATGCCGTGCCGCCACGGCGTTTGATCGACTCGACCGCGTCAAAGACACCCGAGAATGCCGTTTCCTTGACCCCTCCGCGGTAGGCGGCCCCGAGGACGACGACGCGTGCCCCGGTCAGGTCACCAAACGCACCTTCCAGCAGGCCAATAGTGTAATCCGGCATGTCAGCGTTGGCCGCGCGTGCTGCGCGAACCACTGTTGCTTCCGGGTCATTCCACAGGTAGAGGCGTGGGTAGACGGGGATGCAGTGCCCGCCCACGGCAATGCCGGGTTGGTGGATGTGGCTGTATGGCTGTGAGTTGGAGGCGGCGATGACCTGGTAAATGTCAATGCCGGTTGTGGCTGCGAAGCGGGCAAACTGGTTGGCCAAGCCAATGTTGACGTCCCGGTAGGTGGTTTCCGCGAGCTTGGCGAGCTCGGACGCCTCGGCCGAGCCAAGGTCCCACACGCCGTTGCCGCGCACCAGATCCGGGCGCTCGTCAAAGTCAAGCACTGCCTCGTAGAACTCCACCGCTTTGGCGGCGCCGGCATCGGAGAGGCCACCCACCAGCTTGGGGTACTTGCGCAGGTCTTCAAAGACGCGGCCTGTCAACACACGCTCGGGCGAGAACACGAGGTGAAAATCCTTGCCCTCAACCAGGCCCGAGCCGGCTTCCAGGGCCGGCTTCCAGCGCGTTCGGGTGGTGCCCACGGGCAAGGTGGTTTCGTAGGCAACCAAGGTGTTCGGTGTCAGGTGCGAAGCCAGCTCGGCGGTTGCCGTGTCCATCCAGCCAAAGTCTGGGTTGGCATCCTTGTCAACAAACAATGGGACCACTAAAACCACGGCGTCAGCCCCGGGAACAGCGTCGGCGTAGTTCGTCGTCGCACGCAACTTTCCTGCAGGTACCAGCGCCGAGAGCATTTCCTGCAAGTGCGCTTCACCGGGGAACGGTTCCATGGCCTCGTTGACCAAGTCAACCACGGCTTGGTTGACGTCGACGCCAACAACCTCGTGCCCCTTGGAGGCGAACTGTACAGCCAAGGGCAGACCAATCTTTCCCAGTGCAATGACAGCAATCTTCACGTTGATGTAGCCTTTTCTTTTGAATTTGCAAGATAGCTGGTGAACCGGGGCTGCTCGTCCATTGCGGTCCCGGTCCACTTTCGATCACCGGCTCCGCTAGGAAGCGGCGTACCCGTTTGGATTGCTTTCTTGCCAGCGCCAGTGATCTGCGCACATCTGGGCCAGGCTGCGGTGTGCCGACCAGCCCAGATCTGCCAGTGCCGCCGACGGATCCGCGTAGCTGACAGCGGCATCACCGGGACGGCGAGGAGCGAATTCAAACGGGATCGGTTTGCCTGCGGCATCACCGAATGCCTGGATAACTTCCAGCACCGAGGAACCGTTCCCCGTACCCAAATTCCAGGTGAAAACTCCTGCGTGGCTGCCCAAGTATCCAAGGGCGGCCAGGTGGCCGGCAGCAAGGTCCATGACGTGGATGTAGTCGCGCACACCTGTGCCGTCCGGAGTGGGATAGTCATTACCGAAAACCATGACTTTTTCGCGGCGGCCCACGGCAACCTGTGCAACAAACGGCAGGAGGTTGTTGGGAATACCCGAGGGATCTTCACCAATCCGCCCGGATTCGTGCGCGCCCACAGGGTTGAAGTAGCGCAGCAGCGCTACCCGCCAGGTGGGATCTGAGGCACCCAAATCGCTGAGAATATCCTCGATCTGTTCCTTCGTGCGCCCATAAGGATTGGTGGCATCCAACGGCATCTTTTCGATGAGGGGGACTTCTTCGCTGGCGCCGTAGACAGTGGCGGAGGAGCTGAACACCAGTGAGCGCACGCCGTGCTTGTCCATGGAGGCCAACAGGTTCAGGGTTCCCACAATATTGTTGTGGTAGTACTTCAGCGGCTGGGCAACAGATTCCCCCACAGCTTTAAACCCGGCAAAGTGGATGACTGAATCAAAGGCGCCTGAGGCAAACAAATTGTCCACCCCGAGCGCGTCGAGCAGGTCCAGCTCAATGAATTCCGGGTGCTTGCCTGTCAGCTCTTCCACCCTGCGCAGCGACTCAGCCGATGAATTCGCCAGATTGTCCAAGACAACCACGTCATGGCCGGCTTCCAGCAGGCACAGGACCATGTGTGAACCAATGTAGCCGGCACCACCTGTGACCAAAACTTTCATGGTTTCCATTTCTACTTGGCCAAATACTCGGTGAGGCGTTGCTTCGCGGCTGCCGGGGCGAACCCTGTGGCTTTGATTTTATTCAGGTCCAGCGTGCTGTTCAGGGGCCGGGGTGCTGCCGGTTTGCCCTTGAAGTAGTCTTCCGTGCTGACTCCCGAGACAGCGTTGCGGCTGTGCCCGGTGAGTTCATACACGTCGGCGGCGATGTCGGCCCATGACTGGGGTTCGCCGTCGTTGCTGAGATTGTAGACGCCGTAGTCCGCACCGGATTCGAGCAGGTGGATGATGCCGGCGGCGATGTCTTCGGTGAAGCTCAACCGGCCAATCTGGTCATTGACGACGCCGGGCTCGATGCCGCGGGCGGCCAGGGATGCCATGGTGCGAACAAAGTTATTTCCTTCGCCGATGACCCAGCTGGTGCGCACAATGTAGTGCCGCGGGACGACCGAGACGACGGCATCGCCGGCAGCCTTGCTTTGGCCATAGACACCCAATGGTGAGAGAGCCTCGTCTTCGCCGTGGGTTTGGGCTGTGCCATCAAAGACATAGTCACTGGAAACATGCACCAAGGTGATGCCGTGGCTTGTGGCCACCTTGGCCAGGTTCGCCACAGCGGTGACGTTGATAGCCCAGGCCGCTTGGCGTCCCTCGGGTGCTTCGGCGGTGTCCACTGCCGTGTAGGCGGCGGCGTTGATGATGGTGGAGTAGTTCTTCCAGTTCCGGGCGCTGTAGGACGCCTCGGAGGCGAGGTCAAAGTCAGCCCGGGCGGCAAACTCCACATTGTTGTCGCCGTCGTAGGCAGCACGCAATGCCTTGCCCAGTTGTCCATCGGCACCCACAACAAGTGTCTTCTTCGGCGGCATGGGCGCCACATCGGCGAGGCGCGGATGCGCCTTGTCTTTGTCGGAGAGCTCAGCCTCAGCCAAAGGAATGGGCCATTCAATGGCGGCTGTCTCATCCGCCAGATTCAAGAAGGTGTACTGGCCTTGGGCGTCGGCTGACCAGTGGTCATTGACCAGGTACGTGTAGGCCGTGTTGTCTTCCAGGGTTTGGAAGGCATTGCCCACGCCGCGGGGAATGAAGATAGCTTGTGAGGGGTCCAGCTCCGCAGTGAACACAGCACCGAAGGAGTCGCCTTCACGCAGGTCAACCCAGGCACCGAAGATCTTGCCGGTGGCCACGGAAATGAACTTGTCCCACGGTTCGGCATGGATCCCGCGAGTGGTTCCAGCTTTCTCATTGAAGGAAATGTTGTTCTGGACCGGGGAAAAGTCCGGCAAGCCCAGCGCCATCATTTTCTCGCGCTGCCAGTTTTCCTTGAACCATCCCCTGTTGTCCCCATGGACGGGGAGATCGTAGAGGACAACCCCGGGAATGGTGGTGGCGGTGGCGGTCAGCGTCTTGGAGAACTCAAAAGTCATTCTTACTGGCCCTGTTCCTTGTACTTGGCTTCAGTGGCGGCCTTCTGGGGGCGCCACCATGACTCGTTGTCCCGGTACCACTTGATGGTGTCCTCGATGCCGGCATCAAAGTTGGCGAACGACGGCGTCCAGCCCAGCTCGGTGCGCAGCTTCTCGGATTCGATCGCGTACCGCAGGTCGTGCCCCGGGCGGTCGATCACGTGGTCGTAGGCATCGGCAGGCAAGCCCATGTGGGTGAGGATCAGTTCGACAACTTCCTTGTTGTTCTTCTCGCCGTCGGCACCGATCAAGTACGTCTCGCCGATACGTCCCTTTTCCAGTATTGCCAGGACGGCCGAGGAGTGGTCATTGGCGTGGATCCAGTCACGCACGTTCTCTCCCTTGCCGTAGAGCTTGGGGCGGATTCCATCGATCACATTCGTGATTTGGCGGGGAATGAACTTTTCCACGTGCTGGTAGGGGCCATAGTTGTTGGAGCAGTTGCTGATGGTGGCCTGCAAGCCGAAGGAACGCACCCAGGCTCGAACCAACAGATCCGAACCTGCTTTGGTGGAGGAGTACGGGCTCGAGGGGGCGTATGGCGTGGATTCCGTGAAACGCTGGGGATCGTCGAGCTCAAGATCACCGTAGACCTCGTCGGTGGAGATGTGGTGGAAGCGCTTGTTGTGCTTGCGGGCCGCCTCAATCAACGTGTAGGTGCCGATGATGTTGGTGTCCAGGAACGGGCGGGGATCGTGGAGCGAATTATCGTTGTGAGATTCAGCCGCGTAGTGAACCACTGCGTCAGCGGCTGCCACCAGACCATCGACCAGTTCCGCATCACAAATGTCGCCCTGCACGAACGTGAAACGATCCGCGTCCAGCCCGTCCAGTGAGGCCAGGTTGCCCGCGTAGGTGAGCTTGTCCAAAACAGTCACGTTCATGTCAGTGTTTTCAAGGACGTAGTGGACAAAGTTCGAGCCGATGAAGCCGGCGCCGCCGGTCACAATGAGATTTCGCATTGTTCCAGCTTAGCCGGACTCCATGATTCATTTCGGCTCCGATACACGGGGCGGCGCATTCGTTTAATCCCGGCCGACACGGCTGGCGGGCCTTGGGGCACGTCCGACACATCCTCGAGGCCCGCGTCACGCCCTGGCTGTTGTGATCAGCGACAACAACCAGGCCACCCAATCCTGGGATGCACTGCCGCTCGGGCAGGTTACAGTGTTCCCACCTTTGTTGCGGAGGCATATCCGTTGTTTCGCTCCACAAAGCCGGGGTAGAAGGAGAGGGCGCCGTCAGGCGTCCGGGTCATCAGGTCATTCTTGCCGTCCTTGTTCGCATCGCCGGCTCCGACGATCTGGCTGAATGCATTCCAGCCAAAATCACCAATCTTGGTGGCCCCCCTGTAGCCTTCACTGGACCCGCTGA